>NZ_CP050152.1:2238273-2558027 GCF_011617245.1 Brevibacterium atlanticum
CGCACGCGGGCTGATCTCGCCGGTCACCAGCGGACGGTCCTTCGTCCGCTCCATCTTGGCGTCGATGTCACGGTCGACATAGCAGTTGAACACCGATGCCGACGCCGCGGCGGCGGCACCGCCGATGAGCGTATTGATGACCAGCCAGATGTTCGGCATGCCGTGAGCGGCCAGGAACATCACCGGGGCGGTGGTGACGAGGAGCAGCTCGATGACGCGCGGCTTCGTCAGGGCGATGTAGGCACTGATGATCGACCGTGGTCGGGTGGAGAGGCTCTGCTCGTCGATGGCCCTCTGCAGAGGACGTTCGCTCTGCGCTTCACGGTTCTGACGAAGTTTGCTCACGCCCTCGATTCTACCTCTCGTCGAATATTTTGCCAGTCGGTGCGCACCGTGTCCCCGGCGCGCTTTCAGGCTCAGCGTGGACCCCGCGAAGCTCCCTCACCGTCGCGCGGAATCGCGCGCAATGCTGATGAGGAAGGCCACCGCCGCACAGACGGGGGCGAGCAGGACGACTTGGATGATGAGTGCTGAGACGAGGCTCACCGAGGCGGCGGAGACGTCGCTGCCGAGGACCGCGGCGTCGACGCCGAGGCCCACGACCCCGCACAGTACGGAGTAGACGAGCGCCGTGGAGGAGACGAGTCCGCCGCGGCGGGCCGTGAGCATGACCACGAGCGCGGAGATGAAGGGAATGACCAGCACCAGCGTGCCCAGGACCCAGAGCACGAGGGCGCTGAGGTCGAACCCTCCGCGCAGCGGTCGGCCGAGTGCCGAGGACACGGCGATCGTGGCGAGGATGAGCAGCAGCGGAATGCTCACACCGATCCGGGCGACGAATCGACGCACCGGCAGGGTCTGTGCGGCCACCTCGGCGAAGTCCGGGCGGCGGAGCGAAGAGAGCTTCGAGCGTTCACGTGCGACGGCGACGGCGTCACGTCTCGGCTTCGCTCCTCGGACCACTGGGTCCCCTTTCGCATTCGAACTGCTTTTCTTCGGCTCCTCGCGGACTCCGACAGCTGAGTCACTAAGTGTGTGCGAAACCTCACTCTACCCGCCGGTAGCCGGAATGTCCCGCCCAGCGGCCCACCACCCGATGCGGACGCTCAGCGCGCCGGGCATCCGGCGCGGTAGAGTTTGAGTGCACGCTCTTCAGACGAACGAAGGATCGCTCGACGACATGACATCTCTGTCCTGGACTGAACTCGACAACCGCGCTGTCGACACCGCCCGCCTCCTCGCCGCCGATGCGGTCCAGCGGACCGGAAACGGACACCCGGGCACCGCGATGAGCCTGGCGCCCATCGCGCACTACCTCTACCAGCACGGACTCAATCACGACCCGGCCGACCCGACATGGGTCGGCCGTGATCGTTTCGTCCTCTCCTGCGGTCACAGCTCGCTGACTCAGTACATCCAGCTCTACCTCGCCGGATTCGGCCTCGGACTCGACGATCTCAAGGCTCTGCGCACCTGGGGATCGCTGACCCCGGGCCACCCGGAGGTCGGCCACACCGCGGGCGTCGAGATCACCACGGGCCCGCTGGGCTCAGGACTCGCCTCGGCGGTGGGAATGGCCATGGCCTCGCGCCGCGAACGCGGACTCTTCGATCCCGATGCCGCACCCGGAACCTCCCCCTTCGACCATTCGATCGTCGTCCTCGCCTCCGACGGCGACCTCGAGGAGGGCGTGTCCGGTGAGGCCTCATCCCTGGCCGGGACGCAGGAGCTGTCGAACCTGCTGGTGATCTGGGATGACAACCGCATCTCCATCGAGGACGACACCGCCATCGCCTTCGGCGAGGACACCGTCGCCCGCTATGCCGCGTACGGCTGGCACGTCCAGCACGTCGACTTCACCGCCGGGGACGACTACCACGAAGACATCGACGCCTTCCATGCCGCCGTCGAGGCCGCACGAGCCGATGCGCGCCCCTCATTCATCCGCCTGTCCACGATCATCGCGTGGCCGGCCCCGAACGCTCAGAACACGGGCGGTTCGCACGGTTCGGCCCTCGGTGAGGACGAGATCCGCGCGACGAAGGAGGTCCTCGGCTTCGACCCCGAGGCGACCTTCGTCGTCGACGACGAGGTCCTCGCCCACACCCGCCGGGCCCTCGACCGCGGTCGCGCCGCCCACCAGGAATGGAACGAGACCTTCGCCGCGTGGCGGTCCGCCAACCCGGACAATGCCGCACTGTTCGACCGCCTGTCCAAGCGCGAACTGCCCGTGGGCCTCGACGCGGCCTTCCCCGTCTTCGAAGCGAGCGAGAAGGGCATCGCCACGCGCGCCGCCTCCGGCCAGGTGCTCAATGCGATCGCCGAGACGATGCCGGAGCTGTGGGGTGGTTCGGCCGACCTCGCAGGATCGAACAACACGCTGATCAAGGGTGAGCCGAGCTTCCTCCCGGCACACCGTTCGACCGGGGCGATCGCCGGACACGAATACGGTCGCAACATCCACTTCGGAGTCCGCGAATTCTCCGCCGGCCTCATCGGCAACGGCATCGCCCTGCACGGCGGCACCCGCCCGTACAACGGCACGTTCCTCGTCTTCAGCGACTACCAGCGCCCGGCCGTGCGCCTGGCCGCGCTGCAGCAGCTGCCGAACCTGTTCGTCTGGACCCATGACTCCATCGGACTCGGCGAGGACGGACCGACCCACCAGCCGATCGAGCACCTCTCCGCCCTACGCGCGATCCCGGGTCTCGATGTCGTCCGCCCCGCGGACGCCAACGAGACGGCGGTCGCCTGGAGGAAGATCCTCGATCGCACCGACGGCCCCTCCGGCCTCGTCCTCACCCGACAGGCCGTGCCGGTCCTCGACCGTGAGAAGTACGCTCCCGCCTCCGAGGCTGCCCGCGGCGGCTACGTGCTCACCGACACCGGTGACGAACCGCAGGTCGCGATCATCGCCAGCGGCTCCGAAGTCGCCATCGCCCTCGAGGCAGCACAGACCCTCGCCGACGCCGGCACCGCGGCACGCGTGATCTCGATGCCGTGCCAGGAATGGTTCGACGCTCAACCGGAGGAGTACCGGAACACGGTGCTGCCTGGCAGCCTCAAGGCACGCGTGAGCATCGAGGCCGCCTCGGCGATGAGCTGGCACAAGTACTTGGGCGACGCCGGGCGCGCCGTGTCGATCGAGCACTTCGGTGCCTCGGCCGACTACGCCACCCTGTACCAGAAGTTCGGCATCACCCCGGCCGCCGTCGTCGACGCCGCACGGGAATCGATCGCAGCAGCGGAGGCACAGGCATGAGCGAACGTCTCGACCAACTGCACCGGGCCGGCGTCTCCATCTGGCTCGACGACCTCTCCCGCACCCGTCTCGAGTCCGGGGACCTCTCCCGACTCATCGCCGACTCCGCAGTCACAGGTGTGACGACGAACCCGACGATCTTCGCTGCCGCGATCTCAGCCGGGAACGACTACGACTCCGCGATCGCCGAACTCGGCCGACAGGGCGCCGACGTCGATTCGTCCATCGAGGCGCTGACCACCACCGACGTGGCCGAGGCCGCGCGGCTGCTGCGCCCCGTCTACGATGCCACCGACGGTGACGACGGTCGCGTCTCGATCGAGGTCGCACCCCCGCTGGCCCACGATGCCGGGGCCACCGTGGAGTCGGCGAAGGCGCTGTGGCGGCGCGTCGGCGAACCGAACGCGATGATCAAGATCCCCGCCACCGACGCGGGGCTGCGCGCGATCTCCGACACCATCGCCGCGGGCATCAGCGTCAACGTCACCCTCGTGTTCTCACTCACCCGGTACCGGCACGTCGTGGAAGCCTTCCTCCAGGGTCTGGAGAAGGCGCGTGCGGCCGGTCACGACCTGTCGACGATCCGGTCGGTCGCCTCGGTGTTCGTCTCCCGGGTGGACTCCGAGGTCGACTCCCGACTCGATGCCCTCGACTCCCCCGATGCGGCTGCGCTCAAGGGCCGGGCGGGGATCGCGAACTGCGTGCTCGCGCACGAGATCCATTCGCAGCTGTTCACCTCGGAGCGGTTCAGGGTCCTCGAACTCGCCGGTGCCAAGCCGCAACGTCTGCTGTGGGCGTCGACGGGAGTGAAGAACCCCGACTACCCGGACACGATGTACGTCACCGGGCTCGTCTCCCCCGACACCGTGAACACCATGCCGGAACCGACCCTCGAGGCCTTCGCCGACCACGGCGAGGTCTCCGGGCAGATCACTGCCGAGGACTACCGGGCCGCCGACGAGGTCTTCGACTCGCTGGCCCGCCTCGGCATCGACTATGCGGAGGTGATGACCGTGCTCGAAGAGCAGGGACTGCAGAAGTTCGACGTCAGCTGGAGCGAACTCCAGGACACCGTCCGGACGGCGTTGGACCGATCATGAGACTCGACCTCGATGTTCCCGTCGCCGCTGAGTTCGACGCCGAGGCCGCACGCCTCATCGATGCCCGGGTGGCCTCCCGCCTGCGCGGGCAGGATGCCGAGCTCTTTGCCGGTGCGACGGATGCCGCGGACCGGATGGGGTGGGTCGATCTGGCGGAGCACTCCGAGGAGCTGCTGAGCCGAATCGAATCGCTGCGGACCGAGCTGTCCGCACAGGGGCTGCGCACGATCAGCCTCGCCGGGATGGGCGGTTCGTCACTCGCACCCGAGGTGATGGCCGCCGCGGCGGGCGTGCGCCTCGAGATCGTCGATTCGACGGACCCGAACCAGGTCGCCGAGGCGGTCGGCACCGACCTCGAACACACCGTCCTCGTCATCGCGTCGAAGTCCGGGACCACGGTGGAGACTGATGCGGTCAGGCGCAGCTTCACAGCGGCCTTCGAATCCCGCGGCATCGATCCCGCGTCCCGGATGATCGCGATCACCGATCCCGGCACCCCGCTCGACCGGCTGGCTGCCGACGAGGGATTCCTCGCGACGTTCCGGGCCGACGCCACCGTCGGGGGACGCTTCAGTGCCCTGTCCGCGTTCGGACTCGTGCCGGCCGGACTCGCCGGCGCGGATGTCCGCACCATCGTCGCCGAGGCGGCCGCCGCCTCCGAGCGCCTGTCTGCCGATGATGAGGACAATCCGGCTCTGCGGTTCGGCACATGGCTGAGCATCGGCCATGCCCGTTCCACGGAGAAGCTCGTCCTCGCCGAAACCGATCCCGGGCTCGGCGGATTCGCCGCTTGGGTCGAACAGCTCGTCGCCGAGTCCCTCGGCAAGGACGGTCAGGGAATCCTGCCCGTCGTCGTGGACTCGCCCGACGACATCGGCTTCAGCGACGCCCGCGCCGATGCCCTGCTGTGCCTGCTCGGGCCCTCTGAGGCATCCGGGCTCGGCGCGCCCTCCGGTTTCGAAGCCGTGGTCGACGGCGGCCTCGGTGAGCTGTTCCTGTTCTGGGAGTACGCCACCGCGATCGCCGGCTACAGCATCGGGGTCAACCCCTTCGACCAGCCGGACGTCGAAGCCGCGAAGGTCCAGGCCCGACGCCTGCTCGACCAGCCGGTCACTGGGCAGTCGGCCGAACCGGTGTTCCGCGAGGGAGAGATCGACGTCGTCGCGGTCGTCGGCGAGGCCACGGATCTCATCGGGGCTCTGCAGGAGCTGTTCGCCGAAGTCGATGAGTACGGCTATGTCGCGATTCAGGCGTACCTCGACCGTATCGCCGATGCCGACGCGGCCGCCTTGCGTCCCTTGGTCTCCACGCATGCCGGTGTCCAGTCGACCTTCGGCTTCGGGCCGCGCTACCTGCACTCGACGGGTCAGTATCACAAGGGCGGCCACCCCAACGGCGTGTTCCTCCAGATCACCGGCGAAGCTCGCACCGATCTGCTGGTGCCGGGGCTCGGCTACGGGTTCGCTCAGCTGCAGCGGGCACAGGCCGCCGGCGATGCGGCGGCACTCGGGGACAAGGGACGTCCGGTGCTGCGGCTGCATCTGCGCGACCGCGCACGCGGGCTCGACCAACTCGCCGAGGCGATCGGACGCATCAGCCCGCGACACCACTTCGGAGTCGACTGACCCTTCGCGCACCGTCGGGGTCCGTCCCGGCGGTGCGCAGCACACACAACTCGCGCGCCTTCGATCGTGCGCAGATTGAGAGGGACCCCGACCGATCGGTCGGGGTCCCTCTCATTATCGCCGGTCCTGCCGCTGGTGCGGCCGGACCGGTGGTGGTCCTCAGGAGTTGAAGCGGGTGAGGATGCCCAGCAGGATGATGCATGCAGCCCACACGATCGCCATGAGTGTGGTGAAGCGGTTGAGGTTGCGCTCGGCGACTCCCGACGACCCCAGCGAGGACGACATTCCGCCGCCGAACATGTCGGACATGCCACCGCCCTTGCCCTTGTGCATGAGGATCAGCAGGGTGAGGAAGATGCTCGTGATCACGAGCAGCGCGATGAGAATGATGTTGAGGATTTCCACGTCGGATTCAACCTATGTTTCGTCGAGGGTGTCGTCGAGTGATGCGTCTGTCAGTCTACTTCGCGACCGCGGCCTTGCACAAAGCGGCGAAGTCGGGTCCGCTGAGGCTGGCTCCGCCGACCAGGGCTCCGTCGACGTCTGCGGAGGCCACGATCTCTGAGACGTTGTCGGTCTTGACCGAACCGCCGTAGAGGATCCGCGTCGATGCGGCTGTCGCGTCGCCGTACTTCTCGACGAGACGGGCGCGGATCGCTGTCGCCATCTCTGCGGCGTCGGCGGCCGTGGCGGTCTCCCCCGTGCCGATGGCCCAGACGGGTTCGTAGGCGATGACGAGTCCGTCGAGGTCATCCGCCCCGAATCCGGCCAAGGACTCCTCGAGCTGTCCGAGGGTGAAGTCGACGTGCGTCCGCTCCTGCCGCTGTTCGAGCGATTCGCCGACGCACAGGATGGGAGTGAGTTCGGCCGAGAGAGCGGCGCGGATCTTCGCGGCCACGATCTCGTTCGTCTCGTGGTTGTCGGCGCGTCGTTCGCTGTGGCCGATGACGACGTAGGTGCATCCGAGCCGGGCGAGGAATGATGCGGCGATCTCACCGGTATGCGCTCCGGGTGCGTGCTGGGAGACGTCCTGGGCACCGTATTTCAGCCACAGTTTGTCTCCCTGGACGAGGGTCTGCACCGAACGGATGTCGGTGAAAGGCGGGATGACGACGACCTCGCAGCTGCCCTCCTCGAGTTTGGCGTCTTCGAGGGCCCAGGCGAGTTTCTGCACGCTCGAGATCGCCTCGAGGTGGTCGTGGTTCATCTTCCAGTTGCCTGCCAGCAGCAGGGTGCGGTCGCTCATTGTCGTCTTCTTCCTCACGCGAGTGCTTCGAGTCCGGGCAGCGTTTTTCCTTCGAGGTATTCGAGGCTGGCCCCGCCGCCGGTGGAGATGTGTCCGAAGTCGTCGTCGGCGAAGCCGAGGCTGCGCACTGCCGCCGCGGAGTCTCCGCCTCCCACAACGGTCAGGCGCCCCGCGTCGGTGCCGGCCTCGGTGGTCAGTGCCTGCGCCACGGCCTTCGTCCCGGCGGCGAACTCCGGGAACTCGAAGACACCCATGGGGCCGTTCCAGAACACCGTCGCCGATGACCTGATGATATCCGCATAGGCCTGAGCCGATTCTTCCCCGATGTCGAGTCCGAGTCCTTCGGCTCCGGCCGGGGTGTCCTCGAGTGCGGTCACCGGGCGCACCCAGTGCTCGGCATCGGCGGCGAACGAGGCCGCCATGACGATGTCGGTGGGCAGCACGATGTGCGCTCCCCCGGCCTCGGCGCGGTCGAGGTAGCCCTTCACATCGTCGATGCGGTCCTTCTCGACGAGGCTCGACCCGATGTCGTGGCCGAGAGCGGCGAGGAAGGTGAAGACCATTCCCCCGCCGATGAGGAGGTTGTCGGCGCGATCGATGAGGTTGTCGATGACTCCGAGCTTGTCCGAGACCTTGGATCCGCCGAGAACGACGGTGAACGGCCGTTTCGGATCGTTGAGGAGTCGGTCGCTGACCTCGACCTCGGCGCGCACGAGTGAACCGGCATAGTGCGGCAGTGCGGCGGCGATGTCGTAGACGGAGGCCTGCTTGCGGTGGACGACGCCGAAGCCGTCGGAGACGAAGTCATCGGCGAGGGCCGTCAGCTGTGCGGCGAATTCCTTGCGCTCGGACTCGTCCTTCGACGTCTCTCCGGGGTTGAAGCGGAGGTTCTCCAGCAGCAGCACCTGTCCGTCCTCGAGGGCCGCGGCCTTGGTCCGGGCATCCTCGCCGACCGTGTCGGCGGCGAAGGCGACGTCGCGTCCGATCGCCGCGGCGAGTTCGGGCGCGATCGGCGCCAGGGAGTACTGGGGGTCGGGGGCGCCCTTGGGGCGACCCAGGTGCGACATCACGATGACCTTGGCTCCCGCCTCAGCGAGGTCCCTGATCGTCCCGGCCGATGCCAGGATGCGACCGCGGTCGGTGATCGTGCCGTTGTCCATCGGCACGTTGAGATCGCTGCGGACGAGCACCGTATGCCCGGCGAAGATGCCCGCATCGTCGAATGTCCTCATGAGTCCCTTTCGCTGAGAATGTAGCTGACCATGTCCTTGAGCCTGTTGGTGTAGCCCCACTCGTTGTCGTACCAGGCGACGACCTTGATCTGGTCTCCCAGAGCCATGGTCAGCTTGGAGTCGACGATCGCCGAGGCGGTGGTGCCGACGATGTCGGTGGAGACGAGTTCGTCGGTGGAGTAGTCGAGATAGCGCGAGTCCTCCGCGGCCGCACGCAGGATCGCATTGACCTGGTCGCTGTCGGCGCTGCGACTCGGGGTGAAGGTGAAGTCGATGATCGATCCGGCGGGCACGGGCACCCGGATCGCGAGCCCGTCGAGCTTACCGGCCAAGTGGGGCAGGACGCGACCGACGGTGCGCGCGGCTCCGGTGGTGGTGGGGACGATGTTGACGGCTGCCGCACGGGCGCGGCGGAGATCCCGGTGGGGTCCGTCGACGAGCATCTGATCGCCGGTGTAGGCATGAACGGTGTTGAGCAGGCCGGATTCGACGCCGATGGCATCGTCGACGGCTTTGACGACGGTGGCCATGCAGTTCGTCGTGCACGAGGCGTTCGAGACCACGGTGTGGACCGAGGGGTCGTAGTCGGTTTCGTTGACGCCCATCACGAAGGTCGCGTCGACGTCCTTGCCGGGGGCCGAGAGCACGACGGTGGACACGGTGCCGCCGAGGTGGGCCTCGGCCTGGTCGCGCCGGGTGAAGCGGCCGGTGGATTCGACGACGAGTTCGACGTCGTGCGCCGACCAGTCGATCGAGCCGGGTTCGGCCTGGCTGAGTACGGCGACGCGGCGACCGTCGATGGTCAGCGCGTCGTCGGCGACGGCGACCTCGTGGTCGAAGCGCGGCCACACCGAGTCATGGGTGAGCAGGTGGGCGAGCGTCGCGGTGTCGGTGAGATCGTTGACGGCGACGACCTCGAAGTCGGTGTCGGGGGTGAGGGACAGACGGAGCAGGGCACGACCGATGCGGCCGAAGCCGTTGATGGCGATTCGTCTCATGCCTCGATCTTAGCGATCCTCGAGCATTTCGGGGGTCAGACTGGCTTCGGTGCCGGGAATTCCCAGTTCCTCTGCATGCTTGTCCGCCGTCGACAGGAGCCGCCGGATCCGGCCGGCCACGGCGTCCTTGGTCATCGGTGGGTCGGCCAGCGCTCCGAGCTCTTCGAGGGAGGCCTGTTTGTGGGTCACTCGCAGCTGCCCGGCGTAGCGCAGATGTTCGGGGACCTCGTCACCGAGGATCTCGAGGGCTCGTTCGACGCGGGCACCGGCGGCTACGGCGGCACGCGCCGAACGACGCAGGTTCGCATCGTCGAAGTTGGCGAGGCGATTCGCGGTGGCGCGGACCTCTCTGCGCATCCTGCGTTCCTCCCACACGAGCACCGCGCTGTGGGAGCCCATCCGGGTGAGCAGGGCGGCGATGTCGTCTCCGTCGCGGATGACGACGCGGTCGACTCCGCGGACCTCGCGGGCCTTCGCACTCAGGCCCAGGCGGCGGGCCGCGCCGACGAGGGCGAGAGCCGCCTCGGGGCCGGGGCAGGTGACTTCGAGCGCCGAGGATCGGCCGGGTTCGGTCAGGGAGCCGTGGGCGAGGAACGCCCCGCGCCAGGCGGCTTCGGCGTCGGCGACCGAGCCGTTGACGATGGCCGAGGGCAGGCCGCGCACGGGACGTCCGCGGTTGTCGACGAGGCCGGTCTGGCGGGCCAGGGCGCCGCCGTCACGGGTGACTCGGAGCAGATACCGGTTCGACCGGCGGATACCGGCGGCGTTGATGACGACGATGTCGGCGTGCTGGCCGTAGAGGTCCTTGATCTCGGCGCGCAGCCGCTTGGCGGCCTGGGCGGTGTCGAGTTCGGCTTCGAGCACGATGGAGCCGTTGACGAGGTGGAGTGCGGAGGAGAAGCGGAAGATCGACGAGACCTCGGCCTTGCGGGCGGAGGTGCGGGTGATCTTCACTCGCGCCAACTCGTCCTTGACCTGAGCGGTCAGTGCCATTGTTCGTCCTCCTGCACCCGATGTCCTACCACTGCTCGGCGACGCCGATCCCGGCGTCCACCAACATGTCACGGTAGCATGCCGCGAGTTTGAGACTGTCATGCTGACCCTGCCTCCGGGAGCGCAGCGGGTGCTCCCACAGCTTCGCGTCGAACATGTCTGCCGCCCGCTGGGCAAGATCGGGTTCGAGCTCGGTGGCCGCCTCGTCGACGAGCACGTAGTCCAGCCGCAGAGACGGGGCGTGACGGTGCAGCGAGACGAGGTGCTCGCCGAGGCTGAGGTCCTTCGTCTCACCGTCGGTGGAGCTGAGGTTGAGAGTGAGCGATTTCACCGCCGTCGAGGCGACGATGGCTTCGGCCAGGGAGGGCACGAGCAGGTGCGGCATCACCGAGGTGTACCAGGATCCGGGTCCCAGGTTGAGGACGTCGGCTTCGCGGACGGCGTCGATGGTCTCGTAGCGGGCCGGCGGCGCTGCCGGGTCGAGTCGCACCGTCTCGACGTGTCCGCGGGTAGAAGCGAGCACGGACTGGCCGCGGACGACCTGGAACGAGCCGGGGAACTTCACATCGGCTTCGATCGTCAGCGGCACGGAGGACATCGGCAGCACCCGTCCGTGGGCACGGAGCAGGCGGGCCATCCAGTCGAGGCCGGCCACATGGTCGCCGTGGATCTGCCACAGCGCGGCGATGAGCAGGTTGCCCACGGCGTGGCCGGAGAGCTCGCCGTCGGATTCGAAGCGGTGCTGGATGACATCACGCCAGGTCTGCCCCCAGGTTCCGTCGTCGCACAGGGCCGCCAGGGCCATCCGCAGATCGCCCGGGGGCAGGCCGCCGAGTTCGTCGCGCAGGCGTCCCGAGGAGCCGCCGTCGTCGGCGACGGTGACGACGGCGGTGAGGTCCTCGGTGAGCAGGCGGAAAGCCCGCAGCGCCGCGTAGAGTCCGTGTCCGCCGCCGAAGGAGACGATGCTCGGTCCCTCGTTCTGGGCACTCGAGGAGATCACGGGAAGATCTTCGGTCTCCATGTCATTCTCTCCCCAGATCGCGATGGCGCACGGTGACCGGGATGCCGGTCTGCGCGGACAGCAGTTTGCCGACGCGTTCGCTGATCGCCACCGAACGGTGTTTGCCTCCGGTGCAGCCGATGCCGATCATCGCGTAGCCGCGGCCCTCATGCAGATAGCCTTCGGCCACGGTGGCCAGGGTCGCCGCATAGCGCTCGATGAACTGCTCCGCGCCGGGCTGTTCGAGCACATAGTCGGCGACATCCGAGTCGAGTCCGTTGTGACCGCGCAGATGCGGGATCCAGTACGGGTTGGGCAGAAAGCGGACGTCGGCGATGTGGTCGGCGTCCTTGGGCAGACCGTATTTGAAGCCGAAGCTCATCACCGTCAGACGCAGGGGCGGGGTGTCGTCGTCGCTGAAGCGCTTGCGAACCTCGGCGGAGAGCTGATGGACGTTGAGATCCGAGGTGTCGACGATGATGTCGGCCCGGTGCCGCAGGCTCTCGAGTTGGGCCTTCTCTGCTTCGATGCCCTCGAGTAGCGTGCCGTCGGCCTGCATCGGATGAGGCCGCCTGGTCGATTCGAAGCGGCGGACGAGGACTTCGTCGGAGGCCTCGAGGTAGAGGATGCGCAGCGACAGCCCCTGATCGAGGAAGTCGCTGATGGTCTCCTGCAGCTCGGTGTACTTCGTCCGACCCTTGGCGTCGATGACGATCGCGATCTTCGGCAGCGCACCGTCGGCGCGGGCGACGAGTTCGACGAGCGGCCGCATCATCTGCGGAGGCAGGTTGTCGACAACGTACCAGTCCATGTCCTCGAGCACATTGGCCACGGTGGACCGTCCCGCCCCGGACATGCCGGTGACGAGCACGACCTCGATGGGGTGGTCGGAACCGTTCGGTTCGGCCGGTGTACTCACACGTCCTCCTCTGTCTGCGCCTCGGCGGTTCGGGCACTTGTGCCTCTCGGCACTACTCTAAGGCAGATCGGAGCTGCTCAGTCGGCGAGGGCGGCGACGATCTTCTCGGCCAGTGCGGGACCGATTCCCTTGACTTCGCAGATCTCGTCGAGGCTCGCGGCGCGCACCTTCTTCACGGATCCGAAGTGCCGCAGCAGGGCGGTCCGTTTGGACTCCCCGAGGCCGGGAACGTCGTCGAGGACGGAGCTCGTCATCGCCTTCGCCCGTTTGGAGCGGTGGTAGGTGATGGCGAAGCGGTGGGCTTCGTCGCGAAGGCGCTGCATGAGGAACAGGCCCTCTGAGTTGCGCGGCAGGATCACCGGGAACGGATCGTCGGGAACCCAGATCTCCTCGAGACGCTTGGCCAGACCGACGACGGAGATGTCGACGATGCCGAGGTCGGTCAGCGCTCTCATGGCCGCCGCCACCTGCGGGCCGGCGCCGTCGACGACGAGGAGGCTGGGCCGATAGCCGAAGCGGTCGTCGGGCTCCTCGGAGCTCATCTGTTCGAGGTAGCGGCTGAAGCGACGGGACACGACGTCGTACATCGACGCCGTGTCATCGGCGGCAGCCTCGCCGTGGATGGCGAAGTGCCGGTAGTCGCGCTTCTTGGCCATTCCGTCTTCGAAGACGACGAGGGATGCGACGACGTTCGACCCCTGGGTATGGGAGATGTCGATGCATTCGATCCGCAGCGGCGCTTCGGGCAGTCCCAGATGCTCCTGGATCTCCTTGAGCGCCTGGCTGCGCGTGGTCAGGTCGGAGGATCGCTTGAGCTTGTGCTGGATGAGCGCTTCCTTCGCGTTCTTCGTCACGGTCTCCAGCGCCGCCTTCTTCTCTCCGCGTTCGGGCACGCGCACCGTCACTCGTGATCCCCGCTGTTCGCTCAGCCAGGCTTCGAGGGATTCGAGGTCGGCCGGCAGCGTGTCGACGAGGATCTCCTTCGGGATCGCATCGGCGTCGAGGCCGGAGTAGGCCTGGCGCAGATAGTCCGTGGTGAGTTCGGCCGGGGTGTGGTCGTCGGAGCGTTCGATGATCCAGCCGCGTTGTCCGCGGATGCGGCCCTGCCTCACGTGGAAGACCTGCACGGAGGCTTCGAGCTCTTCGGTGACGAGGGCGAAGACGTCGCAGTCGGCGCTCACCGACAGGACGACCGCCGATTTGTCGAGCACCTTCTGCAGGGCCGCGATCTCGTCGCGCAGCTTCGCGGCGCGTTCGTAGTCGAGGTCGGCCGCGGCGGCCGCCATCTCCTTCTGCCGGTAGCTGATGAACCGACCGGTGTTGCCGGACATGAAGTCCGAGATGCTGCGTGCGAGCTCTTTGTGATCGTCCTTGCTGATCTGGCCGACGCAGGGAGCGGCGCATTTGTCGATGTAGCCGAGCAGGCAGGGGCGCCCGCTGCGTTCGGCGCGGCGGTACACGCCAGGGGTGCAGGTGCGCATCGGGAATGCTCTGAGCAGCAGGTCGAGGGTGTCCTTGATCGCCCACACCTGGGCGAAGGGACCGAAGTACTTGATGCCTTTCCTGCGTTTGCCGCGGGTGATGTACGCCCGTGGCACCGCGTCGTTCATGGTGATCGCCAGGTACGGGTAGGACTTGTCGTCGCGGAACATGACGTTGAACCGCGGGTTGAACTCGTTGATCCACGTCCATTCGAGCTGGAGGGCTTCGACCTCGGTGTCGACGACGGTCCATTCCACGGAGTTCGCGGTGTGGACCATCGTCGAGGTCCGCGGGTGCAGCTGCGCAGGATTCGCGAAGTACGAGTTCAGCCGGTTGCGGAGGTTCTTCGCCTTGCCGACGTAGATCACTCTGCGATCGGGGTCGCGGAACTTGTAGACCCCTGCCGAAGTCGGGATCGACCCCGTGGCCGGACGGTAGCTGGACGGATCGGGCATGATGATCAGCGGTCGAGCATCGGCTTGAGGAATCGGCCCGTGTGCGAGGCACTCACCTCGGCGACCTCCTCAGGTGTGCCCTGGGCGATGATCTGTCCGCCGCCGCGGCCGCCCTCGGGCCCGAGGTCGATGATGTGGTCGGCGTTGCCGATGACGTCGAGGTTGTGCTCGATGACGATGACCGTGTTGCCCTTGTCGACGAGGCCCTGCAGGACCATGAGCAGCTTCGAGATGTCCTCGAAGTGCAGTCCCGTGGTCGGTTCGTCGAGGACGTAGACGGTGCGTCCGCGTGAGCGCTTCTGCAGTTCGGCCGCGAGCTTCACACGCTGTGCCTCACCGCCGGAGAGGGTGGTCGCCGGCTGCCCGAGGCGGACGTAGCCGAGCCCGACCTCGACGAGGGTCTTGAGGTGACGCGAGATCGCTGGGATCGCGGCGAAGAAGTCGCTGGCCTCCTCGATGGGCATGTCGAGCACCTCGGCGATGTTCTTGCCCTTGAAGGTGACCTCGAGGGTCTCCCGGTTGTAGCGGGCGCCCTGGCAGACCTCGCAGGGGACATAGACGTCGGGCAGGAAGTTCATCTCGATCTTGATGGTGCCGTCGCCGCTGCAGTTCTCGCAGCGTCCGCCTTTGACATTGAAGGAGAACCGACCGGGCAGGTAGCCGCGGACCTTCGCCGATTCGGTCTCGGCGAAGAGTCGGCGCACATGGTCGAAGACTCCGGTGTACGTGGCGGGGTTCGACCGGGGTGTCCGACCGATCGGCGACTGGTCGACGTGGACGACCTTGTCGAGGTTGTCCAGTCCGGTCACCCGCTTGTGGCGGCCGGGGACTCTCGAGGCACCGTTGAGGACGTTCGCCATCTGCGTGTAGAGGATCTCGTTGACCAGCGTCGACTTGCCGGAACCGGACACGCCGGTGACGGCCGTGAGGACGCCGAGCGGGAAGGACACAGTGACATCACGCAGGTTGTTCTCCACGGCCTTCTCGACGGTGACCATCCGGTCCTTGTCGACGGGTCGACGCGTGGTCGGCATCTGGATCCGGCGACGACCGGCCAGATAGTCGCCGGTGACCGATCCGTCAGCGTCTCTGAGCCCGGAAACGGGGCCGGAATAGACGACCTCTCCCCCGTGTTCGCCGGCGCCGGGGCCGATGTCGACGATCCAGTCCGCGGATTCGATGGTGTCCTCATCGTGTTCGACGACGATGAGCGTGTTTCCCAGCTCCTTGAGCTTGTTGAGAGTCTCGATGAGTCTGCGATTGTCGCGCTGGTGCAGCCCGATCGAGGGTTCGTCGAGGACATAGAGGACCCCGACGAGTCCCGAACCGATCTGAGTGGCCAGGCGGATGCGCTGCGCCTCACCGCCGGAGAGCGTGCCCGCAGCGCGGTTGAGGCTGAGATAGTCGAGGCCGACGTCGAGGAGGAAGCCGAGACGGGCGTTGATCTCCTTCATCACCTGCGCCGCCACGGCAGCGTCACGGTCACTGAGTTCGAGCGAGGAGAGGAAAGTCGCGGCTTCGTCGAGAGCAAGCTCGGACACCTCGGCGATCGACCGCTCGCCGACCTTGACCGCAAGGATCTCGGGCTTGAGGCGGGTCCCGTCGCAGCTGGCGCACGGGATCTCGCGCATATAGGACTCGTAGCGCTCCCGCGACCAGTCCGATTCGGTCTCATCGTGTTTGCGCTGGATGTACTGGTAGACGCCTTCGAAGCCGGTCGAGTACGTCCGCTCCCGGCCGAAGCGGTTCTTGTACTTGACGTGGACCTTGTAGTCCTTGCCGGTGAGGATCGCGGCCTTCGCCGTCTTCGGCAGCTTCTTCCACGGCGTCTTCATATCGAAGCCGAGTTCGTCGCCGAGACCCTTGAGCAGACGGTTGAAGTACTTCGAGACCTGCTTGCCGCCGGACCAGGGCGCGATCGCGCCGGCACCGAGGCTGAGGTCCTCATCGGGGACGACGAGACTCTCATCGACCTGGAGGCGGGTGCCGATGCCGTCGCACGTGGGGCAGGCGCCGAAGGGCGAGTTGAAGGAGAACGAGCGAGGTTCGATCTCGTCGATCGTCAACGGGTGCTCGTTCGGGCAGGACATGTGCTCGGAGAAGGTGCGCACCGTGCCCTCGTCGACGAGTTCGACGTCGATGCGGCCGTCGGCGAGCCCGAGTGCGGTCTCGACGGAGTCGGTCAGGCGCGGGCGCATGCCCGATTTCGCCACGAGTCGGTCGACGACCACGGAGATCGTGTGCTTGTACTGCTTCTCCAAGGTCGGCGGATCGCTCAAGGTGATCTGCTCACCGTCGACGACGACGCGGGAGAAGCCCTTGGCCTGGAGTTCGGTGAAGAGATCGACGAACTCGCCCTTGCGGGAGCGGACGACGGGGGCGAGGACGAGGAACTTCGTGCGTTCGGGCAGCTCGAGCAGCTGGTCGACGATCTGCTGCGGAGTCTGCTTCGTGATCACCTCACCGCACACCGGGCAGTGGGGGACGCCGATGCGTGCCCACAGCAGACGGAGGAAGTCGTAGACCTCGGTGATCGTTCCCACGGTCGAACGCGGGTTGCGCGAGGTCGACTTCTGGTCGATCGACACTGCCGGGGACAGTCCTTCGATGAAGTCGACATCGGGCTTGTCCATCTGCCCGAGGAACATGCGGGCGTAGGAGGACAGGGATTCGACATAGCGTCGCTGCCCTTCGGCGAAGATTGTGTCGAACGCCAAGGAGGACTTCCCCGATCCGGACAGACCGGTGAACACGACCATGGAGTCGCGCGGCAGGGCGACTTCGACGTTCTTGAGGTTGTGCGCCCTCGCGCCTTTGACCCACAGCGTGTCGAGATGGGAGACGCCTGGCACTTGCTCACCGTTATTGGTTTTCATCACCTGACCACTGTATTACTCGGCACTGACATTGGTTCACTCACGGCGGTCTCCGCCGTCTCCGCTGGGGGCTCCGAAGCTCCCGCGGGTTTGCGCCGCCGAGCTCGACGTCGCTGACGGATCGACGTTCACCGGCCGATCTCCCCGACGGAGACGATGCGCAGGACGATGTCTCCGGCGTCGTCGCTGGCGGCCACGTCCACCTCGGCGTCGATGGCCCAGTCCCGGTTGCCTTCGGGGTCGGCCAGGATCTGGCGGACGGTCCACGTGGAGGAACCGGGTTCGATGTCGATATATTCCCGGCCGCGGGCTGACTGGTCGATGAGCAGATCGCCGTATTCGTCGTAGAAGTCCTCGATCGCATCTTCCCAGGCCTTCGCGTCGAAGCCCGAATCGGCGTCGAGGCGACCGAGTTCGGTGTAGTCGGCCCGTTCGGCCAGGAGCACGCGGTGGAAGAGGGCGTTGCGGATCTCTGCGGTGAAGACCTTCGTGTTCTCGGAGAATCTCCGTTCGAGGTCCGGCAGTTCGTCGGCGTCGAAGCCGGTCGGGTCGAGTCCCTGCAGGGTCCGCCATTCGTCGAGGAGGGAGGAGTCGGTCCGGGCGATGGTCTCGCCGAGCCATTCGATGATGGTCGACAGCTCCTCGGTGCGGCTCTCGCCGGGGACGTTGTGCAGCAGCGCCCGGTAGACGTCGGTGAGGTAGCGCAGCAGGCTGCCTTCGGCGCGGGCGAGGGAGTAGTAGCCGACGAATTGGGTGAAGCCCATGGCCTGCTCGATCATGTCGCGGACGACCGATTTCGGTTCGAAGGCACCGCCGCGCAGCCACGGGTGGGTCTCGACGAAGTGGTCGAATGCGGGTTCGAGGACGTCGGCCAGCGGCTTCGGGCCCTCGAGTTCGTCGAGGATCGCCATGCGTTCGGGGTAGTCGACGCCTTCGGCCTTGAGTTCGGCGAGGGTGTCGGCCTTGATCCGGTCGAGCTGCCCTCTGAGGATCTGGAACGGCACCGAGGTGGTCGATTCGACGATCGAGACGACGTCGAGCGCGTACGTCTCGTCCTCCTCGTCGACGAGGTCGAGAGCGGCGAGGACGAACGGTGCCAGCGGTTGGTTGAGCGCGAACTGGGGACCGAGGTCCTGGGTCGGGAGGAGTTCGTCTCCCCTGGTCTCGATGAGGCCGGCGTCGAGCAGGGAGCGGCCGATGCCGATGGCGGTGAGCTTGAGGTCGAGTCGGCGTTCGCGGCTTTCGTGGGTCTTGTCGATGAAGTCGCTGATGGTCGACACGGTCGAGCCGGGGCGGGCGACGAGGTTGAGGATCGTCGAGTGGTCGATCTTCATCCGCGGGCGCAGCGTTTCGGATTCGCCGGTGATGAGTTTGTCGAAGGTCTCTTCGGACCAGCCGACGAATCCTGCCGGTGCCGCCTTCTTCTTCGCCTTCTTCTTTTTCTTCTTGTCGTCGTTCGCCGCCTTCGCCTCGGCCCTGAGGTTGTCGATGACGTGTTCGGGAGCCTGCGCGATGACGTACCCGCGGGTGTCGAAGCCCGCTCGGCCGGCGCGTCCGGCCAACTGTTGGAATTCGCGGACGCTGAGCCTGCGCATCTTGCGGCCGTCGAACTTCGTCAGTCCGGTCAGCAGCACCGAGCGGATGGGCACGTTGATGCCCACCCCGAGGGTGTCCGTGCCGGAGATGACGAGCAGAAGGCCCTTGAGGGCGAGCTGTTCGACGAGGCGCCGGTACTTCGGCAGCATTCCCGCGTGGTGGACGCCGACTCCGTGGAGGAGCAGCTTGCGCAGGTTCTGCCCGAATCCCTTGGAGAAGGTGAAGCCCTTGATCACCTCTGCGATGGCGGCCTTCTGCTCCTTCGAGGCGAGATCGACTGAGAGCAGGTTCGTGGCGAGGTCGATCGCACCGCTCTGGGAATACGAGACTACGTAGACGGGCGCCTTCTCGCCTCGGACGAGTGCGCGCAGCGTATCCGACAGCGTCTCGGTCGAGTACTCGTATTCGAGCGGTACGGGTCGTGTTGCGGAGGTGATGACGGAGGAATCGCGGCCCGTGGTCTCCCGCATCGTCCGCTGGATCTCCGTGGTGTCGCCGAGAGTGGCGGACATGAGGACGAATTGCGCCTGCGGCATCTCGAGCAGCGGTACCTGCCAGGCCCAGCCGCGGGACGGGTCGGAGACGTAGTGGAACTCGTCCATGACGACCATTCCCGCGTCGAGCAGTCCGCCCTCGCGCAGCGACTGATTCGCGAGGATCTCGGCCGTGGCGCAGATGACGGGTGCGTCCCCGTTGACGGTGGAGTCGCCGGTGATCATGCCGACGTTCTCGGGGCCGAGGGCGCCGATCAGGGAGAAGAACTTCTCGCTGACGAGTGCCTTGAGCGGGGCCGTGTAGTAGGCGCGGATGCCGCGCGTGTAGGACTGGTAGAGGGCGAAGAGCGCGACGAGTGACTTCCCGGAGCCTGTCGGGGTGGCCATGATCGTGTTGTCTCCGGCGAGGATGGTGAGGAAGGCCTCGTCCTGGGCCGGATAGGGTTCGACGCCGATCTCTGCGCAGTATTCGCCGAAGGACTCGTAGACGGAGTCGTCGTCGGCGAATTCCGCCGGGATCTCCTGCAATCTGGCCACGCTGATGCACAGACCTTTCCGATTAGACTGATTCGTGTTCAATCCTAATAGCCGAACGGAGCTCATCGATGCCAGTCTTCGCCGCCACCTACACCTACGGTCCGGACACCGCCACCCGCATGGACAACCGCCCGAGTCATCGCCAGTGGCAGTCGGACCTCGTCGAGGCCGGTGTGATCCTCGCGTCCGGTCCCCTCGATGACGAGCCGCAGCCGGGTGGCCTGCTGATCTTCGCCGCCGCCGACCGCGCTGAGGTCGAGCGCCACCTCGCCGAGGATCCCTATGCTTCGATCGGAGTCATCGAGTCCGTGTCCGTACGTGAGTGGACGCCGGTCTTCGGGCCGTTCTCGAAAGACTGAGCCGCAGCACCGACGAGGTGTGAAACGGCCGACAGCACCCGCCGCCCGGCCGGCGATATGCGAGCGGGGCCCGTCCTGATGATCAGGACGGGCCCCGTTCGTCTCTGTTCCGGGAGACTGTCTCGGGTCCGGGGGGGCTGACCTCGGTCGGTCGAACTCCGGTGGGCTCAGGCCTCTTCGGTGTCGTCGGCGCGGAGGTCCTTGAAGGTCACGCCGTCCTTGCGCATCTTCATCAGTGAGGCGATCGTCGCCACAGCCATGGCGAGGACGATGAAGGTCAGCGACAGCCAGGTCGGCACCTCGGGGATCGAGTGGCCCCAGGACAGGAAGTCCCAATCGCTCGAGTGCAGGGCGTGGATGACGAGCTTGACGCCGATGAACGCGAGGATCGCGGCGATTCCGTAGTGGAGGTAGACGAGCTTGTCGACGAGACCGCCGAGCAGGAAGTACAGCTGCCGCAGCCCCATGAGTGCGAAGACGTTCGCGGTGAACACGAGGAAGGCGTTCTGGGTGACACCGAAGATCGCGGGGATCGAGTCGAGTGCGAACATCACGTCGGTGGAGCCGATCGCGATGAACACGATGAACATCGGGGTCCAGTACTTCTTGTTGTCATCGAGTGTGACCCGCAGCTTGTTGCCGTGGAACTCGTCGACGACGTTGATGCGCTTGCGGAGGAACCGGATGAGTCCGTTCTCGCCGTCGCCGTCGTCCTCATTCCCGAACGCCTGACGGTAGGCGACGATGAGCAGGAAGATGCCGAAGATGAAGAAGACCTCGACGAAGGCGTTGATGATCGCCGCACCCGCGAGAATGAAGATGCCGCGGAAGATGATGGCGATGATGATGCCGACCATCAGCACTTCCTGCTGGTACTTCCGCGGGACCGAGAAGCTGCCCATGATGATGATGAAGACGAACAGGTTGTCGATGCTCAGGGAGTATTCGAGCAGCCAGCCGGTGAGGAATTCGCTGCCGTGCTGAGCATCGCCGATAGCGAACAGCGCTCCCGCGAAGACGAGGGCGAGGGCCACGTAGAAGCCGACCCAGATGCTCGCCTCGCGCATCGAAGGAGTATGCGGGCGTTTGACGACGAGGAGCAGGTCGAAGACGAGGATCGCGACGACGATGATCCCCGAGGTGATCATGAACCACAGCGGGATCGGAGATTCGCTTGCCGCTGCGGCGTTGCCGCCGGCGGCGAGCGTGGAGGACAGGATATCCATGAGGGCCTTTCGTGGTGAACAGGGCGTATCAGGGTCGAAAGTCTCTCCCACGCTGAGGTGCTGCGTGCGCTCCGCGTCCGGATCCCCTGAGGGACCGTGATGACGACCGCGGATGGACGGGATACTCCCTTTCGCCGGCACACCAGTATAAACATGCCGACCTCATCGTCGCCCCTGCGGTGCCCGGTCAGGCGTGTCCGGCCTCCTTCATCTGCCGCAGCTCCTGTTTGAGGTCGGAGAGCTCGTCGCGCAGTCGGGCGGCGAGCTCGAACTGGAGTTCGGCAGCGGCCGAATGCATCTGCGAGGTCAGCGATTCGATGAGTTCGGTGAGATCCGCGGCCGGCGGTCGCAGCGAACCGGACTTGTTCGCGGCTTCGCGCTGTTCATCGGTGAGCGTCGAGTTGTAGCCGCGTCTGCCCTTGCCGTAGTCGAATTCGGTGAGCAGCTCACGAGTGTCCTCGTCCTCGCGCTGGAGCCGTTCGGTGATGTCGGCGATCCGCTTGACCAGCGGGGCCGGGTCGACTCCGTGCTCCTTGTTATAGGCGATCTGGATGGCGCGGCGGCGGTCGGTCTCGTCGATGGCGGTGCGCATCGAGTCGGTGATGGTGTCGGCGTACATGTGGACCTGACCGTGCAGGTTCCTGGCCGCACGGCCGATGGTCTGGATCAGCGAGGTCGAGGACCGGAGGAAGCCCTCCTTGTCGGCGTCGAGGATCGCGACGAGCGAGACCTCCGGCAGGTCGAGGCCCTCGCGGAGGAGGTTGATGCCCACGAGGACGTCGAACTCCCCGGCTCGCAGCTCGGTGAGCAGCTCGACACGGCGCAGGGTGTCGACGTCCGAGTGGAGGTACTGGACGCGGATGTCGTGTTCGAGCAGATAGTCGGTGAGGTCCTCGGCCATCTTCTTCGTCAGGGTGGTCACGAGCACGCGTTCGTTCGCGTCGACCCTGGTCCGGATCTCGTCGAGGAGGTCGTCGATCTGGCCCTTGGTCGGTTTGACCTTGATCTCCGGGTCGACGAGGCCGGTCGGACGGATGATCTGCTGCACGTAGCCGTTCGCGTTGCCGAGTTCGAAGCTGCCGGGGGTGGCGGAGAGGTAGACGGTCTGACCGATCCGTTCGCGGAATTCGTCGAACTTCAGCGGCCTGTTGTCCATGGCGCTGGGCAGGCGGAAGCCGTGTTCGACGAGCGTGCGTTTGCGCGACATGTCACCTTCGTACATGCCCCCGATCTGCGGCACCGTGACATGGGATTCGTCGACGACGAGGAGGAAGTCTTCGGGGAAGTAGTCGAGCAGGCAGTTCGGTGCCGACCCGGGAGAGCGGCCGTCGATGTGGCGGGAGTAGTTCTCGATTCCCGAGGTGAAACCCATCGACTCCATCATCTCGAGATCGTAGGTCGTGCGCATCTTCAGCCGCTGCGCCTCGAGGAGCTTGTTCTGCGCCTCGAATTCGCTCAGCCGCTGCTGGAGTTCGTCCTCGATCCCGCTGATCGCCTTGGCCATCCGGTTCTCACCGGCGACGTAGTGACTGGCGGGGAACACGTGGATGGTCTCTTCGTCGCGCACGATCTCCCCGGTCAGGGGGTGCAGGGTCTGGAGGTTCTCGATCTCATCGCCGAAGAACTCGATCCGCAGCGCCAGCTCCTCGTACTGTGGGATGATCTCGACGGTGTCCCCGCGCACCCGGAAGGTGCCGCGGGTGAACGCCATGTCGTTGCGAGCGTACTGCATCGACACGAAGCGCTTGAGCAGTTCGTCTCGATCGCATTCGTCGCCCTTGTGCAGGGTGACCATGCGGTCGACGTACTCTTCCGGCGTGCCCAGGCCGTAGATGCAGGACACCGTCGAGACGACCACGACATCGCGCCTGGTCAGCAGCGAGTTCGTCGCGGAGTGCCGGAGCCTCTCGACCTCGTCGTTGATCGACGAGTCCTTCTCGATGAAGGTGTCGGTCTGCGGGACGTAGGCCTCGGGCTGGTAGTAGTCGTAGTAGGAGACGAAGTATTCGACTGCGTTGTGCGGCAGCAGCTGCCGGAACTCGTTGGCCAGCTGGGCCGCCAGAGTCTTGTTCGGCGCCATGATGAGCGTCGGACGCTGCACCTGTTCGATCAGCCAGGCCGCCGTCGCGGACTTGCCGGTGCCGGTCGCGCCGAGGAGGACGATGTCGCGCTCCCCTGCGTCGAGTCGCTCCGAGATCTCTTGAATGGCGGTGGGCTGGTCACCGGAGGGCGAATATTCGGAGACGACCTCGAAGGGCGCCACCTCACGGGTGACGTCGGGGCGGTGGCCGATCGCGGGCAGGGGTCGTGCTGAGCTCATGGTCCAACACTAACCCCCGCCCCTGACACAGGACAGACCCGTGCCTCCGGCGGCTCATCCGCCGCCGAGGTAGACGTCCCTGATCGTCGAATCGTCCAACAGTTCGCGTCCGGTGCCGGTCTTCGTCAGCCGTCCGGCTTCGAGCACGCAGGCGCGGTCGGCGATCGCCAGGGCCTGGTTCGCGTTCTGTTCGACGAGGAGGACGGTCGTGCCCTGTGCGTTGATCTCCCTGATGATCGTGAAGATCTGCCGGATGAACTGCGGCGCCAGCCCCATCGACGGTTCGTCGAGGAGGAGCACCTCGGGGTCGGCCATGAGCGCCCGTCCGATAGCGAGCATCTGCTGTTCACCGCCGGACATGGTTCCGCCCAGCTGGGTCGAACGCTCCTTGAGCCGGGGGAAGAGCTCGAAGACACGATCGTAGGCGGATTCCGGGTTGCGTCGGCTCAGTGCATACGTGCCCATCTCGAGGTTCTCTCGCACGGTCATGCCGGGGAAGATGCCGCGGCCCTCGGGCACGAGCGAGATGCCCTTGCGCACCCGCTGGTGTCCCTTGAGGCGGGTGACGTCCTCACCCTTGAACGTGATCGTGCCGTGCCTGGCCGCCAGCAGACCGGAGACCGCGCGCATCGTGGTCGTCTTGCCGGCGCCGTTGGCACCGATGAGCACCACGATCTCCCCGTCCTCGACGGAGACGTCGATGTGTTCGACGGCCTTGATGCGGCCGTAGCGGACTTCCAGGTCCGCGATCTCAAGCAGAGCCATCGGGCTCCTCCTGTCCCAGGTAGGCGGCGATGACGGCGGGGTCCTCACGGATCGCGGCCGGTACGTCGTCGGCGATCTTCTTCCCGAATTCGAGGACGACGATGCGGTCGGTGACCCCCATGACGAGTTTCATGTCGTGTTCGATCAGCAGCACTGTGTAGCCCTCGTCGCGGACCGTGTGGATGAGCTCCATGAGCTCTTCCTTCTCGGCCGGGTTGAAGCCGGCTGCCGGTTCGTCGAGGCAGAGCAGCTTCGGATCCGTGGCCAGGGCGCGGGCGATCTCGAGCCGTCGCTGATAGCCGTAGGGCAGGTCCTTGGCTCGGTCGAAGGCGCGGTCGGCGATGCCGACGAATTCGAGCAGCTCCATCCCGCGCGTGATGATCTGCTTCTCCTCGTGGTAGTGGCGCGGGGTCCGCAGCATCGCCGAGATCATGCCCGACCGGTGGCGGGCGTCGAGGCCGACGGCGACGTTCTCCAGTGCTGTCATCTCACCGAAGAGGCGGATGTTCTGGAAGGTCCGCGCCAACCCGAGGCGGGTGATCCGGTGCTTCTTCAGCCCCAGCAGAGAGTTGCCTTCGAGAGTCACGCTCCCCTGCGAGGGACGGTAGACACCGGTCATCGCGTTGAAGCACGTGGTCTTCCCTGCCCCGTTCGGTCCGATCAGGCCGAGGATCTCACCGCGTCGGATGTCGAAGGACACGGCGTCGAGCGCGGTGAGTCCGCCGAAGACGACACTGAGGTCCCTGACCTGGACGAGGGTGTCTCCCTCGGCCACGGAGATGGCCCGCTCGGGAGCCACCTCGGTGAGTTCGGTGTCGGCGTTCATCGTGCGCCTCCTGTGGGCTCGTCGGTGGACCCGGGCTTCTCGTCGGTGGGTCCGGGGTCCTCGTCGTCGGGGTCGGTGGGCACAGTGCCTTCGACCTTCGCCTTTCTGCGGATCCGCGCGTTGAAGGTCAGCAGCTTCGGCTTCTTGCCGAACAGGCCCTGTGAGCGGAAGATCATGAGCAGCACGAGCACGATGCCGAAGATGAGGAACTTCCAGCCGCCGAGCGCGGTGAACCGCAGCGGCACGTACGCGACGATCGCTCCGCCGATGACGACCCCGAGTTTGTTGCCCTGGCCGCCGAGGATGACGGCGGCGAGGAACAGGATCGAGGTGGGGACGTCGAACTTCTGGTTGTTGACGAAACCGACCTGCCCGGCCAGCAGTGCGCCTGAGAGTCCGCCGAGGGCGGCGCCCGTGCCGAAGGCGGCGAGCTTGAACCGGAAGGTGGGCACGCCCATGATCTCTGCGGCGTCCTCGTCCTCGCGGATCGCGAACCAGGCACGGCCGACGCGTGAGCGCTCCAAGTTGCCGAGCAGGATCATGACGATGACGATGACGGTGACGGTGAACCAGTACCACGGCAGGCCGTTCGAAGCGGAGAAGATCGGCGCTCCGTCGACCTCACCGGGCGGGCGGCCGACGTTCTGGAAGCCGGTGTTGCCCTTGAGCGCGGGCACGATGGTCGCGAGCAGGCGGATGATCTCACCGAAGCCGAGGGTGACGATGGCCAGGTAGTCTCCACGCAGGCGCAGGGTCGGGATCCCGAGGGCGATGCCGAAGACGACGGTGACGATCATCGCCAGCGGCAGCGTCCACAGGTACGGAATGTGCACGAGCGGCGAATCCGGCGAGGTCCACAGCGAGGCGGTGTAGGCGCCGACGGCGAAGAAGCCGATGTAGCCGAGATCGAGCAGACCTGCTTGGCCGACGACGACGTTGAGACCCAGCGCGACGAGACCGTAGAGGGCCATGTTGAAGCACGAGATCGCGAAGTCGTTGGCGGGTTCGGTGGTGATCAGCGGCGGGTTGATGACCGGCAACAGGTAGGCGAGGACGACCACGACGAGCAGGATCGACCACTGCTGCCAGCGCGAGCGATCGTTCCACCACGAGCTGATCCGGACGAACCAGCCGGGTCGGCCGTGCCCGAGCTTGCCGTCCGCTTCGGCCTGTTTGGCTCCGATGGAGCTCAATGGACTGTGTGCAGACATCAGACTCGTGCCTTCCCTAGGTTGGTGCCGAGGATTCCGTTCGGCCGGATCATCAGAACGAGGATGAGGACGACGAAGATGACGACGTCGGTCCATTGGGAGTCCCCGAGGATCGTCGCCCCGTAGTTGCCGATGAGACCGACGAGGAGACCGCCGAGGAGAGCGCCCCGGACGTTGCCGATGCCGCCGAGCACCGCGGCCGTGAAGGCTTTGATGCCGAGGATGAAGCCGCCCATGTAGAAGACTCCCGCGGGGACCCGCATGACGTAGAAGAGCGCGGCGGCGCCGGCGAGGAAACCGCCGATGGCGAAGGTCGCGATGATGATGCGCTCACGATTGACGCCCATCAGGGTGGCGGTGTCCGGGTCCTGTGCCACGGCGCGGATGCCGCGGCCGAGCTTGGTCCGGCGCACGATCTGGTCGACGCAGATCATCATCACCAGAGCCGCGATGACGATCGTCAGCTGCTGCGAGTCGATGATGGTCCCGAAGACGTCGAAGATCGGCTCGGGGCGGAACATCGTCACACTCGCCTCGGCGTTGGGGCCCCGCCATTCGAAGAAGATGTACTGCAGGACGAAGGACATGCCGATGGCGGAGATGAGGAACGCCAGACGGGAGGCGCCGCGGTCGCGCAGCGGTTTGTATGCGACGCGTTCGACGAGGATCGCCGTTCCTCCGGAGACCACCATCGCGATGATCCCGGCGAGGACGAGGTCGAGGATGAGCATTCCCAACGGCAGGGTGGGTGCCGAGGGACCGAATCCCAGGGCGCTGAGGAAGAAGACGACGGCGAAGGCGCCGGCGATGAAGACTTCCGAGTGGGCGAAGTTGATGAGGTTGAGCACACCGTAGACGAGCGTGTAGCCGAGGGCCACGAGCGCGTAGATGGCTCCGAGTGTGAGTCCGTCGAAGGTCGTCGCCCAGAAGCTGTCGAACAGGGCGGTGAAGTCGAACGAAATCCAATCACTGGACATGGGGTCTCGATTCTGGGATGGACGCCGCACAGCCCTCCGGTGTTCCCGGAGGACTGTGCGGCGTCGAGCGAGGCGAAGAGATTATTCGATGAGTCCGACGGACACGATGCCGCCGGCCTCGGTCTTGTAGCCGTAGACGGCTTTGTCTTCGAGTTCTCCCTTGTCATCCCATTTGTAGGTCTTGCCGTAGCCGACCCCGTCGTAGTCCTTCACGTAGTCGATCATCTTCTTCCGGTCGGTGATGCCCTTGTCGATGCCGGTGAGGAAGATCGTCATGGTGTCGTAGCCTTCGACCGAGTAGGTGCCGGGGGCGTCGCCTCCCGAGACCTTCTTGAACGCGTCGGCGAATTCCGGGATGAGGTCGCCGGGCACGCACGTGCACGTGTAGTAGGCGTTGTTCGCAGCGTCGCCGGCCTGCTTGACGAACGCGGTGTCCTTGACCCCGTCGGGGCCGATGAAGTAGCCGTCGAAGCCCTTGTTGACCAGCTGGTTGTCCAGAGGTGCGCCCTCGGCGAAGTATCCGGAGTAGATGACGGAATCGGCCTTCGCATCCATGATCTTCTGGATCGTGGGGGCGAAGTCCTTCTGTCCGGTCGTCACCGCGTCCTCGCACGCGAGCTTGTCGCCCATCTTCTCCTTGACGACCTTGGCCAGACCCATGCCGTAGTCGGAGTCGTCCTCGATCAGGCAGGTCTTCTCCGCCTTGAGCTTGTCGACGAGCTGGACGAGTGCCGGGCCCTGGACCGTGTCGTTGCCCAGGCCCCGGAAGAACGTCTTCCAACCGTTGGCGGTGAGATCGGGGTTCGTCGCCGCCGGTGTGATGTGGACGAGGCCGTTGTCCTCGAAGATGCCGCCGGTGGCCTTGGACTCACCGGAGAAGGGGAGACCGACGACGCCGATGATGTTGTCGTCCTTCGTCGCCTGTGCCACCGGGCCGGTGGCCTTGGCCGGGTCACCCTCGGTGTCGATCTTCTTGAACTTCACCTTGCAGTCGGGATTGGCCTTGTTGTGTTCGTCGATGGCGGTCTGTGCACCGTTGTAGATGTTGATGCCGAGCTGAGCATTCGGCCCGGTCATCGCGCCGAGGTAGGCGATCGTCAGGTTCGAATCGCACTTCGCGTCGCCCTTCCCTGCCGCCTTGACGACGTCCGGCGAGACCTCGAGCGAATCCTGGACGGGAAGTTCGACGCGATCGCCCGAACCGTCGTCTCCCGATCCGGACGAGCCCTGATTGGCACAGCCGCTCATGGCGATGAGCGCGGCGATCGACAATGCCGCCACGGTGAAACCGCTGGTTCGTTTCATAGGGTTCACTTGTACTTTCTTCTGTGGGGCCGCACGATCGTTGCCGGCCTCTCCGGGTGATACAGAAGAAATATAGTGTGCGCAGTGTGAGTGAACTCACATCTGACTATTACAAATCCGTAACAGATTTGTCGTGTGGCGTCGGTGAGCGCAAGATCAGTTGCCGATTAGATAGGATCTGCGCTCATTCGACAGCCCTGCGAATGCTCAGTCGAAGCTCTCCGGGACGAGGTGCCGGCGCATCCGGAGGAAGTACGGCTCCTTCGCCTCGGCATAGGCGTTCGTCGCTTCCTCGTGCGCAAGCGCAGTGTCTGCTGCCGCACCGCTCGTCGCCTCGCCGTCGACTCCGATCGAAGCGATCACCTGTGCGACGAGATCGCGTTTGAGCTCGAGATAGCGCTCCTTCTCCCCTGTATCGATGCGCAGCAGATCCCGGAAGGCGCGGGCGAAGCACGCGCCGACCGAGTCCTCTGTGCGCACGTGCAGATTGACCGCTCGCCCGGGATCCGTGTTCGCGTGGAACCATTTCTCCTCGAATTCGCCCTCGCCGAGGTGGTCGGACAGTTCCCGTCCCGGATAGCCGAGTTCGGCAAGCCGTGGGGCCAGCGAGCGTGCGCTCTCCAGATCGGGGACGATGAGTTGGAGATCGATGACGTCTTTGGCGGGCAGCTCCGGCACCGAGGTGGACCCGATGTGGTCGATCGGGAACCGCTCGCCGGTGCCGTGGCGCAGCTTCGCGATCACGCGAGCGGCGTCTCCGGACCAGTCGGCGTCTGAGGGGTCGGTGAGGTGCAGTGCCGGGCGTGGGGCCCGACGCTGCGCGACGAGGTTGTTCGCGAAGGGGTCGATTCTCGTCTCGAGGAGTCGGCGCACCGCCTCCCGCGTGGCTTCGATCTCGCCCGAATTGTCGATGATGACGTCGCACGCGGCGCGTCTGGTCGCATCGTCGGCCTGGCGGGCGATCCGCGCCTCGGCGTCCGCGCGGTCCATTCCGCGGGACTCCATGAGCCGGGCCAGGCGCACTTCGGCCGGAACGTCGACGAGCAGGTTGAGGTGGTAGGCGGGAGTCATCGAATTCTCGACGAGCAGCGGCACGTCGTGGACGACGATGGCCTCTTCGGCATGGCGATCGAAGTGGTCGGCGGTGCGGTCTCTGATCGCCGGATGCATGAGTCCGTTGAGGATGGCGGTGTGCTCGCTGTCGACGAAGGCTGCGGCCGCGAGGGCGGCACGGTCGAGGACTCCGTTCGCGTCGAGGATCTGCGGACCGAAGGCCTCGACGAGGCGGTCGAGCAGCGGCTCACCGGGAGCGACGACCTCTCGGGCGATCCGGTCGGCGTCGATGAGCGCCGCTCCGTGGTCGACGAGCATCGCGGAGACTGTTGACTTTCCGGCGCCGATTCCGCCGGTGAGACCGATTCTCAGCATGACCTCATCCTAACGAGCCGGCGTCTGCGGTCAGAGTCGGTACACGCGCACGCCTTGGTCGGCATACTCCGGTTGCCCGACTGCTTCGTCGAGGAACTGGACGTAGGCGCCCTCTCCTCCGGGCAGCAGCGGAGCGTCGGGGGCGAGGACGATGTAGTCGACTCCGGAGCTGCGCAGCTCGGCGATCGCTGCGGCCGCCTCGGTGCTCTGCGGGTCCGGGATCGGGTCTCCGTCGAACACCGAGGCGTGGAGCAGCTCGTCGAGGCTGTCCTCGGGGGCCGTGTAAGTCACGGCCGAGTCGGGGGATGAGCCGATGAAGTAGCCGCCGGTCTCCTTGTAGCGGAATCCGCTCACGGCCTGCCACACCATCGCCTCATCGGCGTGGGGCTCGGCCCAGGCCAGGGGGCGGGGGAAGGTCTTGACGACGGCTCCGGAGGGGACCACCTCGGCGATGGACTCGGTGTAGAAGTCGGGGACGGTGACGTCGCGGGCGATCTGCGGGCCGGGGACGACGCAGACGGCGGCGAGGGCGAGCAGTCCGATGAGGATGCGGGCTCTGACGCGCTTCCGGTTCCTCAGTGCCCACTCACATCCGACGCCGAGGATGGCGAAGAGCGCGATCGTCGAGTGGAGAACGAGACGCATGGGCAGAATATTGTTGAGCACGGGGACGGATTCGACAAGGGAGAACGGACCGGACTCGAGGAAGACGCGCCCACCCAGCAGGATCGGCGAGCCGAGCGCGAGGACGAACACGAGGATGCCCGTCGCCGCGGCGATGCGCAGAACCCGGCGATAGCGCGAACGGCGGGACAGGCCGATGAGGATGACGAGCGCGGCCAGCAGAGCGGGCACCCCGACATAGGCTCCGAGCTCGGCGGGGTCGATGTCCATGATGCGCGACAGCGGGGACACTCCGGTGCTCAGCCACGCAGGGGCGGCCGGCAGGATCGGATCGAGGAGGTCGGTGTTCCACACCCCGTGCGGTCGGATCGCACCGTCGGGGGCGTTCGGTCCGGCCATGGTGATCAGCAGCGGCAGGGCACAGGCTGCGGCGATGAGGCCGGCGATCACCGATCCGAGGCCGAGGGCGGCCCAGGATCGCGCGGTGAGGGCATGACGGGCGAAGAGCGCGAGGACGACGAGGAAGCTCAGGGCGGCGAGGAATGTCCCGGCGAGCACCTCGGTGGAGACGTAGAACTGGAACCCGAGCACGAGCCCGAAGACGATGCCGATGCGCCGGACCCGCTGGCTGCGGATAGTGGAATGGCCCCGAGGACGTCTGTGAGCGGATGCAGGGGCGGAATCGGCCTCTGGGTTGGTATCGGTCCCAGGGAGACGATCGGCGCTGCGGGTGCCACCAGACCTCGCTTCACGCGATCGGCCGAGTCCGAGCAGCGCGAGGATCGCCCAGGCGGTCAGTGGCGGGGTCACGGCGAAGGCGAGGTTCGGGTGTCCGCCGAGTTGCGCGATGACGTAGCTGGAGAAGCCGACCCCGCCGGCGGCGAGGAACGCAGGCAGCCGATCGAGGAATCTGCGGTAGAGCACTGCGGTGGCGAGGCTGACGAGGACCGGTGTGGCCAGTACGAGCAGGTTGTAGCTGATGATCGGCCCGGCCACCCAGGTGAGCGGGGCCAGGAGGAGCGCGATGCCGGCCAGCGAGGTGTTCCAAGCACCGTTGACGCCCCCGCCGAGAGTGTTCATCGCATCCGTGTACAGCAGGCCGCCGGCGTGGCCGGACCCGAACCCGAGGAGATCGGCGAGCACCTGTGCTCCGTGGCCGAGCCACCAGATGAACAGGGACGTGTCGTCGTTGTCGGCGACGACCGAACCCGACGGGTCGGCCGCGACGGTGCCGAAGATCGTCAGGCTGCCCAGCGACAGCAGCAGCGTGTACCACAGCCAGGGGCGAGCACGCTGCATGCGTGTGAGGGTCGTGGGGGCATACACAAAGGGCTCCCGATCTTTCGACCGGGAGCCCTTCGGGTAGCTGCTGTCAGCTGCCTGCAAGCTTCTCACGCAGAGCAGCGAGAGCTTCGTCGCTGGCCAGGGTGCCCTCGTCGTTCGTCTCTTCCGAGGAGAACGATCCGGTGGCAGGAGCGGCGTCGGCAGAGCCGACGGCATCCGCGGCGGAGGCCTCGGCGTCCGCAGCGATGGCCTTGGCGACCTGCTTCTTGTGCTCTTCCCAGCGTTCCTGAGCGGCGGCGTACTGCTGCTCCCAGGTCTCGCGCTGAGACTCGTAGCCCTCGACCCATTCGTTGGTCTCGGGGTCGAAGCCCTCGGGGTACTTGTAGTTGCCGTCCTCGTCGTACTCCTGCGGCATGCCGTAGAGAGCGGGGTCGAGGAACTCTTCGGCCTCGGGATCGACGCCTTCGTTCGCCTGCTTCAGCGACAGCGAGATCCGGCGACGCTCGAGGTCGATGTCGATGACCTTGACGTAGATGGTCTCGTCGACGGAGACGACCTGCTCAGGCAGATCCACGTGGCGCACGGCCAGCTCGGAGATGTGGACGAGGCCCTCGATGCCGTCTTCGACGCGCACGAACGCACCGAAGGGAACGAGCTTCGTGACCTTGCCCGGCACGATCTGTCCGATGACGTGGGTGCGGGCGAAGTGCTGCCAGGGGTCTTCCTGCGTGGCCTTGAGCGACAGCGAGACGCGCTCGCGGTCCATGTCCACGTCGAGGACCTCGACGGTGACCTCGTCGCCCACGGTGACGACCTCACCCGGGTGATCGATGTGCTTCCAGGACAGTTCGGAGACGTGGACGAGTCCGTCGACACCACCGAGGTCGACGAAGGCACCGAAGTTGACGATCGAGGAGACAACGCCGGGACGGACCTGGCCCTTCTGCAGGGTCTGCAGGAAGTCGTGGCGGACGGCCGACTGTGTCTGCTCGAGCCAGGCACGGCGGGAGAGGACCACGTTGTTGCGGTTCTTGTCGAGCTCGATGATCTTGGCCTCGACCTGCTGGCCGATGTAGGGGGCGAGGTCGCGGACGCGACGCATCTCGACCAGGGATGCGGGCAGGAAGCCGCGCAGTCCGATGTCGACGATCAGGCCGCCCTTGACGACCTCGATGACGGTGCCGGTGACGACGCCGTCGTCTTCCTTGATCTTCTCGATGTCGCCCCAGGCGCGCTCATACTGAGCACGCTTCTTGGAGAGCATGAGACGACCCTCTTTGTCTTCCTTCTGAAGAACGAGGGCTTCGATCTCGTCCCCGACCTCGACGACTTCGCCGGGATCGACATCGTGCTTGATGGAAAGCTCGCGTGCGAGGATGACGCCTTCCGTCTTGTACCCGATGTCAACGAGTACTTCGTCGCGGTCGACCTTGACGACTTCGCCTTCGACGATGTCGCCATCGTTGAAGTACTTGATCGTCTCGTCGACGGCGGCGAGAAAGTCCTCAGCGGTTCCGATGTCATTGACAGCGACCTGCTTCGGCTGCACCGATTCCGGCGTGGTGGTGGTCATATAGGTAGGGACTCCGATGGAATATTGGTCCAGATCCGATACTCTGTCGGCAGGTCGTTGATGTTGCCAGCAGAATCGAATCCGGTCTCGATTGCGAATTTGGACTTGCATGCACAGGCGCATACGGTTGTCAATACTAGCACCATCCTGGGCGTGAATGCACGCCGAGGATTCGAATTATCAGCACCTGTGGCCACGGAGGAATGATGAGCGAGGGAACTGAGGGAGCCGAGGTCATCAGCGGTGGCTATCTCCCGATCGATGAAGAGGCCTCTGTCCGGGCCAATCGCAGCTATTGGGACAACTCTGCAGAGGAGTATCTGGCCGAACACGGCACCTTCCTCGGCGCTTCGGATTTCATCTGGTGTCCGGAGGGAATTCACGAATCGGACGTCCACCTCCTCGGCGATGTCGCGCGCAAGCAGGTCCTCGAAGTCGGCTGCGGTGCGGGGCAGTGCTCCCGTTGGCTGGCCGAACAGGGCGGCATCGCCACCGGCGTCGATGTCTCTGCCGGAATGCTCGAACAGGCCTCGCGGCTGCAGCGTGAGCACCCACTGAGCGACCAGGCCACTCCCCCGACGTTCCTCCTGGCCGATGCCCGCCAGCTGCCTTTCGCCTCGAACAGCTTCGACATCGCGTTCTCCTCCTACGGCGCGCTGCCCTTCGTCAAAGACGCCGAGGTCGTCTTCGCCGAGGTGGCCCGCGTCATCCGCCCCGGCGGCCAGTGGGTGTTCTCGACCACGCACCCGATGCGCTGGATGTTCCCCGACGTCCCCGGCGAAGCGGGACTGACGGTCGAGTACTCGTACTTCGACCGCACTCCCTACGTCGAGCTGTCCTCTGCCGGTCAGCCCGTCTACGCCGAGCATCACCGGACGATGAGCGACTGGGTGCGCCAGCTCGTCGCCGCCGGCTTCACCATCGACTCGGTGACCGAACCCGAGTGGCCCGAGTCGAACCAGACCGCCTGGGGCGGATGGTCGCCGCTGCGTGGGGCTCTCATGCCGGGCACCGTGATCTTCTCGACGACGCTGGCGAAGGACTGAATCGGCCGCTCGCACGTCGACTCACGCGAAGCGATTTCGAGTAACGCCGAACGCGCTCGGCTAACGCAGTACGCGCTCAGGTCACGCGAAACTCGAAAAAGTCGTCACTGGCGACGACTTTTTCGAGTTTCGCGTGACCTGAAGCGCGACGACCTCGTTCAAGGCGCAGCGCAGCTTTCGACTGCGCGAACGCCGCACCCCTGTCGTTCAAGGCGGAGCGCAGTTGTCGAACGGTCGACGGATCGCCAGAAGCGCTGCGCCTTGAACGAGCACGGGAGCAGAATCGCCTCAGTGGGCGGCCTCGTGCCAGGAGCGGCCGGTGCCGACGTTGACGTCGAGGGGCACATCGAGTTCATAAGCCGAACCCATCTCCTCCGTGACGATCGCGGTCACCTCATCGAGCTCGTCCGGTCGCACATCGACGATGATCTCGTCGTGGACCTGCAGCAGCATCGGCGACTCCAGGTCCTCGAGTCGACCGGTCACCTTGAGCATCGCGAGCTTCATGATGTCGGCGGCCGACCCCTGGATCGGGGCGTTGAGGGCGGCACGTTCGGCCATGTCACGCAGCTGCCGCCGGTCGCTGTGCAGAGCAGGCAGGTAGCGTCTGCGGCCCATGATGGTCTCCGTGTAGCCCTTCGCCCGGGCCTGTTCGACGATCTCATCGAGATAGTCCTTGACTGCGCCGAACCGTTCGAAGTACTGCTCCATGAGTGCCTTGGCTTCGTCGACACCGATCGCCAGCTGGCGGGAGAGGCCGTAGGCGGAGAGACCGTAGACGAGACCGTAGGACATCGCCTTGACCTTCGACCGCATATCGGAGTCGACCTCGTCGATGCCGACGCCGAAGACCTTCGAACCCACATAGGAGTGCAGGTCCTCGCCGTCCTTGAACGCCTGGATGAGCGCGGCATCCCCGGACAGGTGGGCCATGATGCGCATCTCGATCTGCGAGTAGTCCGCCGTGAGCAGACAACTGCCCTTCACCTCGGGGTCGGCGATGAAGATCTCGCGGATGCGACGTCCGGATTCGGTGCGCACAGGGATGTTCTGCAGATTCGGGTCGAGTGAGGACAGGCGCCCGGTCGCGGCCACGGTCTGCTGATAGGTGGTGTGGATGCGGCCGTCATCGGCGACGGTCTTGAGCAGTCCGACGACGGTCTGCTTGAGCTTCGTCGAGTCCCGGTAGGCCAGCAGATGCTGGAGGAACGGGTGTTCGGTCTTGACGAAGAGCTCGGCCAGGGCATCGGCGTCGGTCGTGTAACCGGTCTTCGTGCGCTTCGTCTTCGGCATGTCGAGTTCGTCGAAGAGCACGGTCTGCAGCTGCTTGGGCGACCCGAGGTTGACCTCGTGCCCGATCGCGTCGTAGGCCTCCTGTGCGCTGGCTTCGGCCTGTTTGGTGAATTCCTCGATGAGGTCGGACAGACCGGACTCGTCGACGGCGATGCCGTGCAGCTCCATCATCGCAAGCACGGGTACGAGCGGCAGTTCGATGGAGCGGTAGACCTCGGTCATGTTCGCATCGTCGACGGCCTTCGCGAGCACCTCGTGGACCTCGAGCAGGGCGGCGGCGCGCTGTCCGTGCGTGGTCGCCGTCGCGTCCGAATCGAGGTCGAGCGCGAGTTGGCCCGAATCGGCTTCGGGTTCGCTCAGGTCGATCCCGGCCCGGTCGGCGGCGATCTGGCCGAGATCGTACGATCGGGCGTCGGGAACGAGGAGGTACGCCGCCAGGGCCGTGTCGCCGCCGATGTCGCGCACTTTCAGGCCGATCGAATCCCAGGCTTTGAGCTGCAGCTTAGCGCTGTGGAGGATGAGCGATCGCTTCGCGAATGCGGAACCGAGCGCGGTGATCGCCGAGGCGGCCGCCTCGGCGAGGTCGACGACCCACGCCTGGCCGGGTTCTGCGGAGACGGCGACCACTCGCGCCTCACCGCGGCCGAGTTCGAACCGGGCATCCGAATCGACCGCGAGCACATCGTGTGCGGAGATCTTCTCGAGCAGACCGTCGACGTCGACGGTCTCGATCCGGGTCTCGCGAGCCGGCGCCGCCTCACCCTCGGACTCGGCGGCATCGGGGAAGATCGCGGCCAGCCGTCTGCCCAGCGCCTGGAATTCGAGCTGGTCGAACAGGCTCGACAGCTCCGTCGGATCGCCCTCGCCCCACGCGAGGTCGTCGAAGGACAGCCCCAGGTCGACGTCGTCGAGGAGACGGTTGAGTCGATAGTTCCGCTCCACCTCGGCGATGTGGTCGCGCAGCTTCTCCCCCACCTTGCCGCCGATCTCCTCGGCGTGCTCGAGCACACCGGGCAGGTCACCGTGAGCGCTGAGCCATTTCGCGGCGGTCTTGTCGCCGACCCCGGGGACGCCGGGCAGGTTGTCGGCCTTCTCGCCGACGAGCGCGGCCAGTCCGCGGTAGTTCGCTGGGGTGACGCCGTACTTCTCCTCGATCGCCTCCGGTGTCATCCGGTTGAGGTCGCTGACCCCGCGCTTGGGATAGAGGATCGTCACGGTGTCCGAGGCGAGCTGGAAGGAGTCCTTGTCCCCGGTCATCACCTCGACCACAGCACCCGCCTCGGTGCCCATCCGGGACATCGTGGCCAGGGCGTCGTCGGCTTCGAAGCCCTCCTTCGTCACGACTCGGATGCCCATCGCGTTGACGATGTCCTTGATGAGGTCGATCTGCGGATGGAACTCCGGCGGAGTCTTCGCTCGACCCGCCTTGTATTCGGCGTACTCCTCGAGACGGAACGTCTGCCGTCCGAGGTCGAAGGCCACAGCCACATGGCTCGGCTCCTCGTCGCGGAGGACGTTGATGAGCATGGAGATGAAGCCGTAGATGGCATTCGTCGTCTGCCCGGTGCTGGTCGAGAAGTTCTCGACCGGCAGGGCGTGGAACGCCCGGTAGGCCAGGGAGTGTCCGTCGATGAGCAGGAGGGATTCGTTTGAGTGACTCACATGGCATAGCCTATCGTTCGAAGCTGACTTGAAGGAGTGCGATGTTCCGACCACAGGTATCACTGACCGCCGATGCGACAGAGGAGCAGTGCGCTACGCTGCTGACCCAGCTCAACGGGCCCGGGGCTCGCGGGGCGCTGGCCGAGCGCATGGGCATCGAGTTCGTCTCACTGACACCTGACCAGGTCGCAGGCTCCGTCGCCGTCGAGGGCAACACGCAGCCTATGGGGCTCTTCCACGGAGGTGGTCACGTGGTGCTCGCGGAATCGCTGGCGTCGATGCACTCGTTCCTCATCTCCGGCGGGAAGAACGTCGTCGGCGTCGATCTCAACGCCACCCACCTGCGGGCGGCCAGGGAGGGCACCGTCACCGGGACCGCCTCGGTGCTCCATCAGGGACGCACGATCGTCAGCCATGAGGTGAGGATGACCGACGAGGCGGGGCGGCTGCTCTCGCTCGTGCGGATCACGAACATGATCCTCAAGACCGAACCGAAATGAGTCGATGATCGACAGCGCCGAGGTGGTGCCGACCATTCCCGGGGTGTGAGAGAGGCCGACGAATCCGGATCGGATTCGTCGGCCTCTCTGTGCGGACAGTGGTTCGGGTGCACTCCACCCGGGAGGTTCTACTTCTTCGTGCCGATCTGCTTGAGCACGGTCTCGGCGACCTCGCGCATCGTCAGGCGGCGGTCCATCGACGTCTTCTGGATCCAGCGGAAGGCCTCGGGCTCGCTCAGACCCATCGAGGTCTGCAGCAGGCTCTTGGCGCGCTCGACGAGCTTGCGGGTCTCGAAGCGCTCGGTGAGATCGGAGATCTCGGATTCGAGTGAGCTGATCTCCGCGTGACGCGAGAGAGCGATCTCGAGGGCCGGGATGAGGTCGGCCGAGGTGAACGGCTTGACCACATAGGCCATGGCACCGGCGTCGCGGGCTCGTTCGACGAGTTCCTTCTGCGAGAACGCGGTGAGCAGGACCACGGGGGCGATGCGGGCGCGGGCGATGCGCTCGGCCGCGGAGATGCCGTCGAGGATGGGCATCTTGATGTCCATGACGACGAGGTCCGGCCGGAGCTCCTCGGCCAGGCGGATGGCGGATTCGCCGTCCGCAGCCTCGCCGACGACGTCGTAGCCGACCTCGCGCAGCATTTCTACGATATCGAGACGAATCACTGCCTCGTCTTCGGCCACGACGACGCGGCGGACCGGCACGGATTCATCTGTCGCTGATTCTTCGCTGTTTGAAAGCACGTCACCAGTCTAGACCAGGCCTCCGGACTCCCGGAAAGCGGTGGCACAAGTTTCTGCTGTGAGCGTGCCCACGAGCGGTGATGCCGGTGACAATTGTGCAATCGGCGCACACGCGCAGTAGAATCGTCCTGTCGCCGAGGTGGCCCGAGGGCGGCCCGGCGCGTGCCGGATTGGCGGAATCGGTAGACGCGGTGCACTCAAAATGCATTGTCGAAAGACGTGCGGGTTCGAGTCCCGCATCCGGTACGGACGAAGGCACTGTCGAGTGAGTTCTCGACAGTGCCTTCTGTGTCTCCCAGCTGCCCTCTGTGTTCCCCAGTTGCCCCGCGGCCCGGACCTCGAGCGCGCGGTCAGGTGACTCCGAGGTCGAGGGCGCAGAGATGGCGCCCCTCTCGACGGTGGAGGATCAGCGCAGACGCGAACCGGTGGCCTCGGCTCCGGCACCCGCAGCACTGCCGCCCGCCTTATCGGCCTCGGCCTCGCCGTCGTCTGCGGCCGAGGCTGCGTCGGCATCCTCATCCTCGACGGGAACGTAGCCGTTGATGCGCGGAGCGTCGAAACGGTCGACGTCGAGGATGTCGTGCCGTTTGGCCACGATCGCGGGGATGAGCGCCTGTCCGGAGACGTTGAGCGCGGTGCGACCCATGTCGACGATCGGTTCGATGGCCAGCAGCAGGCCCACCCCCTCGAGCGGCAGGCCGAGGGTCGACAGGGTGAGCGTGAGCATCACAGTCGCGCCGGTCGTGCCCGCAGTCGCCGCCGATCCGATGACGGCGACGAAGATGATGAGCAGGTACTGGATGAGCGAGAGGTCGACGCCGAAGAACTGGGCGACGAAGATCGCGGCGATGGCCGGATAGATGGCGGCGCAGCCGTCCATCTTCGTCGTCGCCCCGAAGGGCACGGCGAACGCGGCGTAGGAGTGGGGCACGCCGAAGTTGTCTGTCGTCACCTTCTGCGTCACCGGCATGGTGCCGATCGATGACCGGGAGACGAATCCCATCTGCGTGGCCGGCCACACGCCGGAGAAGTACTGGCGCACGGAGAGTCCGTTGGCCCGAGCCAGGAGCGGGTAGACGATGAAGAAGACGATCGCCAGGCCGATGTAGACGGCGACGACGAACCACAGCAGGGACCCCATGGTCGACCAGCCGTAGGAGTTCACGGCGTTGCCGATGAGTCCGAGGGTGCCGATCGGGGCGATGCGCACGATCCACCACACGACCTTCTGCACCACGGCCAGGGCCGCCTCGACGAATTCGAGGAACGGCTCTGCGGCCTTGCCGACCTTCACCGCAGCGATGCCGATGGCACCGGAGACGATGATGAGCTGGAGGATGTTGAAGTCGACCTCCGAGGCCAGTCCCCCGCCGTCGTCGGCTGCGGTGGACACCTCGAGTCCGAGGACGTTCTGCGGGATGAGTCCGGTGAGGAAGCCGATCCAGCTGCCCTGCGAATCGGGCGCCTGGCCGCTGAGCGATCCGGCATCAGCATGCACACCCGGCTGAATGACGAGGCCGAGCACGAGACCGATGATCACGGCGATGAGGGCCGTGAGCGCAAACCACAGCAGCGTCGACACGGCGAGCCGGGCGGCATTGGTGACCTTGCGCAGGTTGCCGATGCTCGCGATGATCGCGGTGATGACCAGCGGCACGACGGCCGCCTTGAGCAGGGTGACATACGACGAACCGACGGTGTCCAGGGTCTGACCGAGCCAATTGTCCTGAGCCTCGCTCACCGGTCCCATCGACCGGGCGATGAGTCCGAGGACGACACCGGCGATGAGTGCGATCGTCACCTGCACCCCGAAGGACCTGCTCCATGCGGGCAGTCTCATAGATTTCCTCTCCTCGCTGATCCTCCCCGCGGTCTGCCGAGGGAGGTTACGCAACACGGAAGTCAACTGTTGAGCAATCTGTGAAATTCCGCAAATCACTGTGAGGTGTGACGCACCCGCTGTCGGCCACAGCCCCGCCCCATTCGAGGGCTGCGAAACGTCGACCGGTCGGCAGAATGGGCCTCGCACAGGCCGACGGCGTCCGCCCCGGTACTGGGGCGGACGCCGTCGATGTCTCTACAGTGAGCGTGCTCAGCGCATCGTCACTGACCTTCCTTCACGATCGGGACCTCGCGGGTGATCGGAGCCTCGGCGACGACGCCGTAGCCGGCCAGCGGATCCTCGTCGGAATCCGTGGAGTCCTGGTAGGCGGCCGCCACGCCCTTCGCCGCGTCGCCCATCGTGTGGATCCGCAGCGCGTTCGTCGATCCGGGGATCCCGGGAGGCGAACCGGCCACGAGGATCGACTGATCCCCTTCGCGGGCGGTGCCGTCGGCGAGCAGCACGGCATCGACCTGGCGGGCCATCTGGTCGGTATGGCGCACGGTCTTGACGAGGTAGGGACGCACACCCCAGGTCAGGGCCAGCTGATGGCGGACCTGCGGATCCGGGGTGAAGCCGAGGATCGGCCAGGCCGGACGCAGGCGCGACATGCGCCGCACCGAGTCACCGGTCTGGGAGAAGGTGCAGAGCAGGTCGATGTCGAGCTGTTCGGCGATGACCACGGCAGCCGCTGTGACGGCGCCGCCCTTCGTGTGGGGCACGGTGCCGAGCGCGGGGATCCGTTCGAGCCCGTGCTCCTCGGTCGACTCGATGATCCGGCTCATCGTCCGAATCGCATCGACCCAGTGCGCCCCCACGGAGGTCTCGCCGGAGAGCATGAGCGCGTCGGCACCGTCGAGGACCGCGTTCGCACAGTCGCTGGCCTCGGCGCGGGTGGGGCGGGAGGCGTCGATCATCGTCTCGAGCATCTGCGTGGCGACGATGACCGGCTTCGCCTGCTGGCGGGCGATCTCGACGGCGCGCTTCTGCACGATCGGGACCTGCTCCAGCGGGAGTTCGACGCCGAGGTCGCCGCGGGCGACCATGATGCCGTCGAAGGCGTCGATGACCGCGTCGAGCTGCTCGACGGCCTGCGGCTTCTCGAGCTTCGCGATGACGGGGGCGGTGATCCCGACCTCGTCCATGACGGCACGGACGTCGTCCATGTCCTCGGGACTGCGGACGAAGGACAGTGCGACCCAGTCGAAGCCGAGCTGCAGACCCCATTTGAGGTCCTCGACGTCCTTCTCCGAGAGTGCGGGCACGGACACGGGCACGCCGGGCAGGTTGATGCCCTTGTGATTGGAGATCGTGCCGCCGATCTCGACCTCGGTGACGACGTCCGTGGCCGTGACCTCGGTGGCCCGCAGGCGCAGACGCCCGTCGTCGATGAGCAGCGGATCGCCGACGGACACGTCGCCCGGCAGTGTGGCCAGGGTGGTGCTGACGATCTCGGCAGTCCCGGGCACGTCCCGGTTGGTGATCGTGAAGGTCGCGCCCTCGACGAGCTCGGCCTTCCCTTCGGCGAAGTTGCCGACCCGGATCTTCGGACCCTGCAGGTCGAGCAGCACCGCCACCGGACGGCCGGAGTCAAGGGCTGCCTGACGGACCCAGGCGAACTTCTCTTCGTGTTCGTCTCGACTGCCGTGGCTGAGGTTGAAACGGGCGACGTCGACGCCCTCGTCGACGAGTTGCCTGATCTCTTCGTAGGAGTTCTGGTTCGGACCTAAAGTTGCGACTATCTTTGCACGCCTCATGCACTCCACCCTACCTGCACCGCGACGGCCGGTTCGACCCGTCCGTCGCGGTGCGTTCTCGTTCGCAGACCGACGCCTCAGCGCGCCGGTATCTCAATGCTTGACACAGATCATCTTAGCACTTGAACCCGGTGTCGCGCGGGCCGACCGGGGACGGCAGCCGCGTCGAACCGGTGAGGAACGTATCCACCTCGGCTGCTGCGGCACGCCCCTCGGCGATCCCCCAGACGATGAGCGACTGGCCCCTCCCGGCATCTCCGGCGACGAAGACGCCCGGGGTCGCGGTCTGATACGAATCGTCGCGGGCGAAGGCCCCGCCCTCACCGAGTTCGAGCCCGAGGGCCTCCGACTCGGGTCCGGAGAAGCCGAGGGCCAGCAGGACGAGATCGGCTTCGAGGACGTGTTCGGTGCCGGGGGTCGGCACGCGACGGCCGTCGAGGAACTGGGTCTCGGCGACCTCGATTCCGCGGACCCGAGAGCCCCCGTCGCTGACGAAACCCGTCGTCGAGGCGAGGTAGCGCCGCACGCCGCCCTCCTCGTGGGAACTCTGCACCTCGAAGATCCGCGGCACGGTGGGCCAGGGATCGTTCTCGCTGCGATCGGTCGGGGGCTTCGCACCGATCGCCAGGGTCGTCACCGAGGCCGCCTTCTGACGCAGGGCGGTGCCGAGGCAGTCCGCGCCGGTGTCTCCGCCGCCGATGATGATGACGTGTTTGCCGGCCGCATCGATCTCCGGCGTCGCGGCCTCCCCGGCCTGTGAGCGATTCGAGGGCACGAGGTAGTCCATGGCGAACTCGACGCCTTCGAGCTCCCGACCGGCGACGGGCATGTCCCGGGGCACGGTCGCCCCGGTGCACACGAGGACAGCATCGAAGCGGGCGCGCAGATCCTCCAGGCTGAGGTCCGAGCCGATCTCGACCGAGGTCTCGAACCTGGTGCCTTCTGCCCGCATCTGCTCGAGGCGACGGTCGATGTGGTGTTTCTCGAGCTTGAAGTCGGGGATTCCGTAGCGCAGCAATCCGCCGAGGCGGTCGTCGCGTTCGTAGACGACGACCGTGTGCCCAGCGCGGGTGAGCTGCTGAGCGGCGGCGAGTCCGGCGGGTCCGGAGCCGATGACGGCCACGGTGTGCCCGGTGATCCGCTCCGGGATCTCCGGCGTGATCAGCCCGGCGGCGAAGCCCTGGTCGACGATGCTCACCTCGACCTGCTTGATCGTCACCGCCGGTTGATTGATGCCGAGCACGCAAGCGTTCTCACACGGTGCCGGGCACGCCCGGCCGGTGAACTCGGGGAAGTTGTTCGTCGCGTGGAGCAGTTCGACGGCGCGAGAGAGCTCGCCGCGGTACATCGCATCGTTGAACTCCGGGATGAGGTTGCCCAACGGGCAGCCCTGGTGGCAGAAGGGCACACCGCAGTCCATACAGCGTGAGGCCTGCCGGCGCAGCTGCTCGGGGTCTCCTGCCTCGTAGACCTCGCGGTAGTCGAGCAGTCGGATCGGGACCGGACGGCGTTTGGGCGTTTCGCGCTGGGGAACAGTGAGGAATCCGTGCGGATCAGCCATGGGTGACCTCCAGAATGGTGTTCCAGGCGGCGTCGGAGTCCGGGGAGTGCCCGGCTGCGGCGAATTCGGCCTGGATGTCGCGCACCGCCTGGTACGCGACGGGAATGATCTTCGTGAAGCGGGAGAGGACGTCCTGTCCGCGGCGCAGTCCGCTCAGCAGCTCGGACGCCAGCGGTGAGCCCGTCCACTCGACGTGTTCGTCGAGGAGGCGCTCGAGCACCGTCATATCGTCGACTCCGACCCCGGTGAACCGGAAGACACCGGCCGCACGTTCGTCGGGATTGAGACGTGCCGGGTTGAAGTCGAGGACGTAGGCGGTGCCGCCGGACATGCCGGCCGCGAAGTTCCTGCCGGTCCCGCCGAGGATGACGGCGATGCCGCCTGTCATGTACTCCAGCCCGTGGTCGCCGATGCCCTCGACGACCGCCTCCGCGCCGGAGTTGCGGACCATGAACCGCTCCCCCACCTGGCCGGAGACGAAGAGCTTGCCCGAGGTGGCGCCGTAGCCGAGGACGTTGCCGGCGATGACGTTGTGCTCGGGTCGGGTCCGGCTGCCCTCGCCCGGGTGGACGCTGATGGTGCCGCCGGACAGGCCCTTGCCGACGTAGTCATTGGCGTCGCCGGAGAGGTCGATGCTCACGCCTGCGGGCAGGTAGGCGCCGAGCGACTGCCCGGCCGTGCCGTGGAGCTCGAGTCGGATCGTGTCCTCGGGCAGCCCGCGCTCGGCGTGTGCCCGGGTGACGTGATGGCCGAGCAGGGTGCCGGCCGAGCGGTCGGTGTTCTCGATGACCGAGCTGATCGTCACCGGCTGGCCGGTCGCGATCGCCTCGCTCGCCTGATCGAGCAGGCGCAGGTCGAGTTCTCCGGCGAAGTCGCGGATGACGGGGCCTGCGCACTTGCGCGGGCCCTCTGTCGACCCGTTGAGGTCGGTCGGCACGGTGAGGATCGACTCGAGATCGAGGTCGAGCCCCGAGGCGGCCGCGCGTTCTTCGTCGATGCGCAGTCTCTCGACCGCACCGATGGCGTCGTCGAGGGAGCGGAAGCCGAGTTGGGCGAGATAGCCGCGCACCTCCTCGGCGATGAAGGTGAAGAAGTTGACGACATGGTCGGCCTGACCCTGGTACCGCTCGCGCAGCACGGGGTTCTGGGTGGCAACCCCGACGGGGCAGGTGTCCTTGTGGCACACGCGCATCATGATGCAGCCGGAGACGACGAGGGCGGTGGTCGCGAACCCGAACTCCTCGGCGCCGAGCAGGGCGGCGATGATGACGTCGCGTCCGGTCTTGAGCTGACCGTCGACCTGGACGCTCACGCGTTCGCGCAGACCGTTGAGCACAAGCGTCTGCTGTGCCTCGGCCAGACCGAGCTCCCAAGGGGTGCCGGCGTGCTTGAGTGAGTTGAGCGGGCTCGCGCCGGTGCCGCCGTCGTGTCCGGAGACGAGGACGACATCGGCTCCGGCCTTCGCCACACCTGCGGCCACGGTCCCCACGCCGATCGCCGAGACGAGTTTGACGTGGACGCGGGCGCGGGCGTTGGCCCGGCCGAGGTCGTGGATGAGCTGGGCGAGGTCCTCGATCGAGTAGATGTCGTGGTGCGGAGGCGGGGAGATCAGTCCCACACCCGGGGTCGCGTGACGGGTCTTCGCAATCCACGGGTAGACCTTCTCGCCCGGCAGCTGTCCGCCCTCACCGGGCTTCGCTCCCTGGGCCATCTTGATCTGCAGATCATCGGCCTCGGTGAGGTAGTGGCTGGTCACGCCGAAGCGGCCGGAGGCGATCTGTTTGATCGCCGAGCGGCGTTCGGGGTCGAGGAGACGGTCGGTGTCCTCGCCGCCCTCGCCGGTGTTCGACTTCCCGCCGATCCGGTTCATCGCGATCGCCAGGGTCTCGTGGGCCTCCTTCGAGATCGAGCCGTAGCTCATCGCCCCGGTCGAGAAGCGACGCATGATCGCCTCGGCCGGTTCGACCTCGGAGATGTCGATCGGGCCCTGCTCGTCGGGGACGAGGTCGAAGAGTCCGCGCAGGGTCATCAGCTCCCGCGACTGCTCGTCGATCATCGACGTGTACTCGGAGAAGATGTCGAAGCGCTTCGTCGCGGTCGCGTGCTGGAGCTTGAAGATCGTCTCCGGGCTGAACAGGTGACCAGGACCTTCGCGGCGCCACTGGTACTCGCCGCCGACCCGCAGCGGACGGTGAGACGGCTTCGGGTGATCGTCGCGGTAGGCGTCGGCATGCCGGGCCGAGGTGTCCGCGGCGATGTCGGCGAGAGTCTTGCCCCCGAGCTGGTGCGGGGTCGAGGTGAAATAGCGCTCGATGAGATCGTCCGCGAGTCCGACGGCTTCGAAGGTCTGCGCGCCGTGGTAGGACTGGACGGTCGAGATGCCCATCTTCGACATGATCTTCAGCATGCCCTTGTTGAGTGCGGACAGCACGTTCGCCACGGCCGCGGTCTCACTGACTCCGCGCAGACGGTCGGCGCGCACGAGTGCCTCGGCGGTCTCCATGAGCAGGTACGGGTTGACCGCCGAAGCGCCGAAGGACACCAGGGTGGCCGCATGGTGGACCTCGCGGACGTCTCCGGCCTCGACGACGATGCTCACCCGGGTCCGTGTCCGCTCACGCACGAGATGGTGATGCAGTGCCGAGGTGAGCAGAAGCGACGGGATGGGCGCGAGGTCGGCCGTCGACCCACGGTCGCTGAGCACGATGAAGACCACACCCGCCTCGACAGCGGCGCTCGCCTCGGCGCACAGCGCCTCGATCCTCGTCTCCATCGCATCGGGTCCCGCGTTGACCGAGTAGAGACCCGACAAGGTCACCGCCGGACGCGGATTCTCTGTGCCCAGGTGCTCCCCGCGGATGTGGGCGATCGCGGCGAGTTCGTCGTTGTCGATGACCGGCCGGCGCAGCACGATGTGCGCAGAATCCGGATGATCGTTGTTGAGCAGGTTGCCCTCGCGGCCGAGTCCGGCGGCCATGGACGTGACGATGTGCTCGCGGATCGAGTCGAGCGGAGGATTCGTCACCTGCGCGAAGTTCTGGTGGAAGTAGTCGAAGAGCAGCCGCGGTCGCGTGGACAGTCCGGCGATCGCCGTGTCGGTGCCCATCGCTCCGAGCGGTTCGGCACCGTTCTCGGCCATCGGGGAGATGAGCACACGCAGCTCCTCCTCGGTGTAGCCGAAGGTCCGCTGACGACGGCGCACCGAAGCCTGCGGGTGCGTGACGTGGACGCGTGTGGGCAGCTCCTCGAGACGCTTCGAGCTCTGCTTGACCCACTCCTCGTAGGGATGCTGGGTCGACAGCTGGTTCTTGATCTCGGTGTCCGAGATGATCCGTTCGGTCTCGGTATCGACGAGGAACATCCGGCCCGGGGTCAGACGACCACGGGCGACGACGTTCTCCTCGGGCAGGTCGACGACCCCGGTCTCGCTGGCGAGGACCACGGTGTCCTCGGTCATCACGTAGCGCGCCGGGCGCAGGCCGTTGCGGTCGAGCACAGCGCCGGCAAGGCGGCCGTCGGTGAATGCCACGCAGGCGGGACCGTCCCACGGCTCCATGAGCAGCGAGTGGTATTCGTAGAAGGCACGGCGGGACTCGCCCATACCAGGGTTGTTCTCCCACGCCTCAGGGATCATCATCAGCATCGCCTGCGGCAGCGATCGGCCGGAGGCCTCGAGCAGTTCGACGACGGCGTTGAACGACGCCGAGTCGGAGGCGCCGGGAGAGATGATGGGACACAGTCGGTCCACGCTCGTACTCGTCGTCGGCACCGGGGAGGTGAGCAGTTCGGAGCTCAGCTGGGACTCCCTGGCCTGCATCCAGTTGCGGTTGCCGCGCACGGTGTTGATCTCGCCGTTGTGGGCGATCGTGCCGAAGGGCTGTGCGAGCTGCCACGACGGGAACGTGTTCGTCGAGAACCGAGAGTGGACGAGTGCGATCCGCGAGGTCAGGCGCTCATCGCTGAGCTCGGTGTAGTAGCTGGCGAGCTGCCCGGTCGAGAGCATGCCTTTGTAGGTGATCGTGCTCGGAGACAGGGACGGGAAGTAGATGCCCTCATGGTCGAGGCGCTTGCGGACGATGAACGCGCGCCTGCGCAGGTCGGCGTCGTCGCGAGCGGGGTACCGTACGTCGAGGCCGAAGAAGACCTGACGCATCCGCGGCTGAGTATCAAGAGCGATGTCACCGAGCACCGAGTCGTCGCGGGGAACATCCCGGTATCCGAGAACACTCAGTCCTTCCTCGGCGGCGATGCGGCTGACGGTGGCCTCTTCGGCGTCAGCATTGCTGTGGCCGACCTGCGGCAGCTCGCTCGTGGCCGCAGGACTCACGGCGGCTTTCCGACCGACGAGGTCGGCCCGGTAGTCCTGGGAGAAGAATCCGATGCCGGCTGCGTACTGCCCCGGCTCCGGAAGGGTGATGCCCTGTGCCGAGAGCTCCTCGGCGAAGTAGTCATGCGGGATCTGCAGGGTGATGCCTGCTCCGTCGCCGGTGCCCTCGTCCGAGCCGATGCCGCCGCGGTGTTCGAGCTTGCGCAGCGCGGTCAGCGCCTGATCGACGACCTCGTGGTCGGCGTCTCCGCGGTAGCGGACGATGAGAGCGAGTCCGCAGGCGTCATGTTCAAGGGCCGGATCGTAGAGTCCTGCCCGGCCTGGCGGGGCCGGAGTTTTCTGGCTCGGCGAAGTCCTGTGATTCATATGGGGCCTTCTCGGGGTTGTGACGGTCTCCGAAAAGACGACGCTGTCCTCTGCGGCTTGGGCAAGCCCGGAGGCGTGGCCAACCGGGCGGCGGCTGTGAAATGGCTCTCACAGCCGGTATAACAACTTACACCCCGGGCCAGTGGATGCCAAAGTCAGGAAAGGAGCGAAAGGTGAACCAATTCGTCTCAGTCTTCGGACGAACCACGATCATCGTCGCGGACCGACGGCGTGGAGGTTCCCCTCACGTCGGGCACGATCGAGATCGCCGAGGTGACCGCTCCGAAGAATCCGAAGCTGTGCCGACCGGCGAGCTGCGCGACCGCCTCGCCGTCCTCCGGCACGGCGGACTCAGGGGAGGTCCCGCGCGGGTCCGTGCTCGCCTCCTGTGTGTCCGCGGGTTCGGGGATCCGGGACACCGAGGGCAGCGGAGCCGAGGAGGTCCTGGAGTCCGCAGACGTCGGCGACGGGACTGCCCCGGGGATGTACGGGGCATTGATCTCGTAGGTGTGTTTGCCGCGCCGGTGACGACGTGCCAGCGTGCGGGCCCCGTGGGTGTAGACGCCGGTCTCCTGGGTGCGATGGCGCATCCGGGAGACGATGAGCCAGACGACGCCGATGAGCAGGGAGAGAGCAGCCGTCCAGAGGTTGACGGGCAGACCGAGCAGCAGGCGGGCGTCCTCCGCCTCGGGTGTGCCCAGCCGCACGCCTTCGAGGAGGACGCGGCCGAGGCTGAACAGGCACAGGTAGAGGGCGAAGACCTGGCCGTAGCCCAGACGCAGGCGCTTGGCGACGACGATGAGGACGATGCAGGCCAGAAGGTTCCAGATCGACTCCGCCAACACCGTCACGAACTCCGTGCGTCCGGCGAACCAGTCGCTGAAGGCTCCGGCGACATGGCCGAGGATGAGGCCGGGTGCGACGGAGTCGAGCAGCGGCAGGAAGCGGATGCCCTGGAAGCGGGTGAGCAGCCAGACGGCGAGCAGTCCGATGAGGCTCGCGCCCCAGAAGCTGAAGCCGCCGTCCCACAGCGCAAGGGCCTGCAGGGGGCGACTGGAGGGACCGAAATAGGTGTCGGGCGCGGACAGGAGATGACCGATCCGGCCGCCGATGACGGCGGCGGGCACACTGACGACCGCGATCGCCCACATGTCTCCGCGGTGGCCGCCGCGAGACTGCCACTGAATGCTCGTCATCCACAGGGCGAGTCCGAGGCCGAGAGCGATGAAGACGACCCAGGCAGGGCTGAAGCTCATGCACACCCTTCGGCGAGCTCGGCGGCGAGGCGGCCGAGTCCGGCCACGCCGTCGGAGTCCAGTGCTCTGACCAGTGCGGAGCCGACGATGACGCCGTCGGCGTATGCGGCGACCTCGGCGGCCTGCTCACGGGTCGAGACTCCGAGTCCGACGCAGACGCGTTCGGCGCCGGCCTCCCCCAGTCGGGAGACGAGTCCGCGGGCGTGGTCGTCGACCTCGGAGCGGACACCGGTGACGCCCATGGTCGAAGCGGCGTAGACGAAGCCGCGGCTGGCCCCGACGATCCGGTCGAGCCGTTCGGGCGTCGAGGAGGGTGCGGCCAGGAAGATCCTGTCGAGGTCGTAGTCGTCGGAGGCGGTCAACCAGTCGCCGGCCTCATCGGGAATGAGGTCGGGGGTGATGATCCCCCCTCCGCCGGCGGAATCGAGGTCGCGGGCGAAGTCCGCAACGCCGTATTGGAGCACGAGGTTCCAGTAGCTCATGACCACGGCGGTCCCGCCGGCCGAGGCGATGGCCTCGACGGCAGTGAAGACGTCAGTCGTGCGCACTCCGGATTCGAGTGCCGCTTCGGCGGCGTGCTGGATGACCGGACCGTCCATGCCGGGGTCCGAGTAGGGCAGACCGACTTCGATGATGTCGACGCCCGCGCGGACGAGTTCGACCATCGCCTCGACGGATCCGTCGACGCTCGGGAATCCGACGGGCAGGTAGCCGATGAGGGCGGCGCTGCGTCCCGCCTCGGCGACGGAGTCCAGCGTCGTGCCTGTGCGTGGACCTGAGTGCGTCATACCTGCACCGCCCCTTCATCGATGTAGTCGAACCATGTCGCTGCTGTGGTCATATCCTTGTCGCCGCGACCGGAGAGGTTCACGAGCAGGACCGCGTCGGGGCCGAGCTCGCGGCCGATGCGCATCGCTCCGGCCAGGGCGTGGGCGGATTCGATGGCCGGGATGATGCCTTCGGTGCGCGAGAGCAGGCGCATGGCCTCCATCGCCTCATCGTCGCCGACGGGTTCGTAGGTCACGCGGCCGGTGTCGTGCAGGTGCGAGTGCTCGGGACCGACCGACGGGTAGTCGAGTCCCGCCGAGACGGAGTGCGAGGCACGCGTCTGGCCGTCGGCGTCCTGGAGGATGTAGGTCGCGGATCCGTGGAGGACGCCGGGGCGTCCGCCGGAGAAGCGGGCGGCGTGACGACCGGATTCGATGCCTTCGCCGCCGGCTTCGAAACCGTAGATCTTCACCTGTTCATCGCCGAGGAAGGCCGCGAAGAGGCCCATGGCGTTCGATCCTCCGCCCACGCAGGCGCACACGACGTCGGGCAGTCGGCCTGCCGCCTCGAGGATCTGCTCGCGGGCCTCGACGCCGATGACGTTCTGGAAGGAACGGACCATCGCAGGGAACGGGTGGGGCCCGGCGACGGTGCCGATGACATAGTGGGTGGCGGCGACGTTGGCCACCCAGTCGCGCATCGCTTCGTTCATCGCATCCTTGAGGGTGCGGGTGCCGTTGGTCACGGCGTTGACCTTCGCTCCGAGCAGTCGCATCCGGGCGACGTTGAGGGCCTGTCGCTGGGTGTCCTCCTCGCCCATGTAGACCTCGCACTCCATGTCCAGCAGTGCGGCGACGGTCGCGGTGGCGACGCCGTGCTGTCCGGCACCGGTCTCGGCGATCAGCCGGGTCTTGCCCATCCGCTTGGCCAGCAGAGCCTGACCGAGGGCGTTGTTGATCTTGTGGCTGCCCGTGTGGTTGAGGTCTTCGCGCTTGAGGAACACGCGTGCTCCGCCGCAGTGCTTCGCGAAGCGGGTCGCTTCGGTGAGCAGGGAGGGCCTGCCGATGTAGTTGCGCTGGTAGTCCAGGAGCTCATCGGTGAAGGCAGGGTCGACCTGGGACTTGCGCCAGGTCTCCTCGATCTCGTCGAGCGCCGGGATCAGCGCCTCAGGGATGAACCTGCCGCCGAACGCACCGAAGTACGGTCCGGTCTCCTCGCTCACATCGGTCATTGCGGTCCTTCTCGATCTCCTCGTGGCCGTGTGCGGTCGAGGCTGTGCCTCGTGCCCGGACGTCGGCCGGATGGGTGCCGGTCTTCGCTCATGGTCGGTCACAGGGACCGGTGGGAGCGGTCGGGGTTCAGGATGCGGACACTCGGCGGCGTTCCCGACCGACCGCTGTGTACTCTTCGACGGCTGCCTGCGGACGGCCGCCGGTGACGAGGGCTTCGCCGACGAGCACGAGATCGGCTCCTGAATCGGCGTACTTCGCGACCTCGGCAGACCCGGCGACACCGGATTCGGCGACCAAGGTGACCCCGGCCGGTGCCAGTTCCGCCAGCGGAGCGAAGCGGTCGGTGTCGACGCTGAGGTCCTTGAGGTTGCGGGTGTTGACTCCGATGAGTTCGGCGCCGAGGTCGACGGCGGTCTCGAGTTCGTCCCGGTTGTGGGTCTCGACGAGTGCGGTCATGCCCAGTTCCGTCGCCAGGGCGTGGAACTCGCTCAGCTGTGCGGAGTCGAGTGCCGCCACGATGAGGAGCACGATGTCGGCGCCGTGGGCGCGGGCTTCGTGGAACTGGTATTCGTCGACCATGAAGTCCTTGCGCAGGACCGGGATGTCGACGGCCGCGCGCACCGCATCGAGGTCGTCGAGGCTGCCGGAGAAGCGTCGGGACTCCGTGAGCACACTGATCGCGCGGGCTCCGCCGGCGGCATACAGGCCTGCCAGGGTGCCCGGGTCGGGGATGTGCGCGAGGTCTCCGCGGGACGGGGACTTGCGCTTCACCTCGGCGATGACGCCGAAGTCGGAGTGGAGGTCGAAGGTGCGGGCCGGTGCTGCAGCCTGCGCTGCCGCGACGATCTCCGGCAGCGGGACCGCGTTCCGGCGTGCCTGCAGGTCCTCACGCACACCGGCGACGATGTCGTTGAGAACCGTCATTTGCGCTTCGGCTTGTTGCCCAGTCCGACGGCGCGCAGGATCATGCCGACGACGAGGCCGAGGGCGACGATCCCGATGGAGATGTAGGTGATCATCGGATTGTGGATCGTGAAGCCCACACAGCCGACGCAGACGCCCACGAGCATGATGATGACGCCGGTCCATCCGGCGACGGAGTTGCCGTGGCCGGGATCGGCGATCGCTGCGTAGTCGATCGTGGATTTGTCGAGATCAGAGGCCCCGTTGCGGGCGAGGGACTGCGACATGGTGCTCCTTAGTGTGGCTGCGTGGCACGCTGGTGGGATTCTTTCCTCCATTGTGTCACGCTTCGTGCGCGGACCGGGCACCGGCCCGGTCACAAGGTCATTTCGAATCGGGCGCGTCGTCGGCCTCGGGGCCGTCGGCGCCGTCGTCGGCCCCGGAGTCTCCCGCATCGTTCGCGTCGGGTTCGCCCGGGAGGTCCTCTCCACGGGAGAGAGCATCCCAGGCTGCAGCGGAGTCGAACTCGCCGTCGGCGGCCTCAGCGGTGCGAGCGTAGCGGTTCGAGTTCGTCCATCTCGCCGAGGCGGTCGCCACCCAGATGATCCCGATGACCCCGATCCCGGCCGCCACGGCGGCGATGATCGGCCATGAGGTGGCGCCCGGTGCGCCGGCGGCGGTGAGTGCGGTGATGCCGTACCCCACGGCGGCGACGGCGGCGAGCCCGAGCACGACGAAGCGTCCGATCCTGCCGAGCATCGCGGCGAGCAGGCCGGTCACGGCGATGATCGCCACACACGCTGTGGCCACCGGCGAGGCCTGAGAATTCGCATCGTCGGTGACCTCGGCCACACCGCTCGGGCCGAGCGTGTCGCCGACGGCTCCCGCCTGCCAGGCCGAGATCGTCAGCGCCCACAGGGCGGCGGCGATGACGAGGACGATGAGCACCCCGCGCGATTTGGTCATCCGGATCACTCCTGACCTTCCGCGGCGACCGCTGCGGCGTTCGCGACGGCAGCCGCCCGCAGCACGGCTGCGGCCTTGTTCTCCGATTCCCGGTACTCGGTCTCGGGCACCGAGTCCGCGACGAGTCCGCCTCCTGCATAGACGCTCATCGTTCCGTCTCTGAGAACACCGGTGCGGATGGCGATCGCCAGATCGAGGTCGCCGGTGAAGGACATGTAGCCGACGACTCCCCCGTAGATGCCGCGGCCGATGGGTTCGAGCTCGTCGATGATCTGCAGGGCGCGGGGCTTAGGCGCTCCGGACAGGGTGCCGGCGGGGAACGTCGCCCGCAGGACGTCGACGGCCGTGGTCCCGGGGGTGAGCTCCCCGCGCACCGTCGAGGAGATGTGCATGATGTGGCTGTAGCGGACGATGTCCATGAACTCGCTGACGTCGATGGTGCCAGCGGCGCAGACCTTCGCGAGGTCGTTGCGGGCGAGGTCGACGAGCATGAGGTGCTCGGCGCGTTCCTTCTCATCGGCCAGCAGTTCTCGGGCCAGGGAGTCGTCGGCCTCGGGAGTGGCCCCGCGGGGCCGGGACCCGGCGATCGGATGCGTGACCACGTCGCCGGAGCGGACGGTGACGAGCGCTTCGGGTGAGGAGCCGATGATGCTCGCCGGCTCGCCCTCATCGTCGTGAAGATTGAGCAGGTACATGAACGGGCTCGGGTTCGAGTGCCTCAGCATGCGGTAGACGCTCAGCGGCTCGGCCGCGCACGGGGTGTCGAAGCGCTGGCCGAGGACGACCTGGAAGGCCTCCCCGTCGACGATCTCCTGCTTCACCTGGTTCACCCCGTCGAGGTAGACCTGCCTGGGTGTCCGGGTGGTCACCTCGGGTTCGGTGGGGCGGACGTCGAGGATGTCGGCCGGGCTGGGTCTGCGCAGGCGATCGAGCATCGCGCTGATGCGTGCGACTCCTGAGGCATGCGCTTCGTCGATGCCGGTGTCGGCGCCGTTGACGTTGAAGACGTTCGCCACGAGCGTGACCGTGCTCGCGTAGTGATCGTAGACGGCGATGTCGCCGGGGATCATCAGCTGCACGGTGGGCAGGTGGTGTTCGTTGGGGCGGGGTGGTCCGAGCCGTTCGAAACGGCGGATGATGTCCCAGCCGAAGTAGCCGACGAGACTCGAGACCATCGGCGGCAGAGTCGACTCGTCAGAGCCGACGGCGAGCAGTTCGAGTGTTGCTGTGACGGCGTCGAGGACATCGCCCTCGGTCGGGATCCCCACCGGCGGGGTGCCGGTCCATCTGAACCCGTCAGCGGTCGAGAGCAGGGTGGCGACCGGGGCTGAGCCGATGAAGGAATACCGCGCCCAGGAGCCGGCGACGGCGGATTCGAAGAGGAAGCTGCCGGGACCGCCGTCGGTGAGTTTGCGGTAGAGGCTCAGCGGAGTCTCGGAGTCCGCGAGCACCTGGGTGTGGACGGGCACGAGCCGGTGCCCGGCCCCGAGCGAGCGGAATTCTTCGAGGCTGGGTCGGATCGGCAGCTCGCTGTCGGTCGCCGAGTAGTCAGTCGGCACTGATGGTCCTTCCGGTGAAGCAGGTCGGTGTGTTCGTGTGGCAGGCGGGGCCGGTCTGGTCGACGCTGAGCAGCAGGGTGTCGGCGTCGCAGTCGAGGCTGAGTGAGCGCACATGCTGGACATGCCCCGAGGTCTCGCCCTTGACCCAGTACTCCTGGCGGGAGCGCGACCAGTAGGTGGCCCGTCGCGTGTCCAGGGTGCGCCGGATCGCCTCGACGTCCATCCAGGCGAGCATGAGCACCTCGCGGCTCGTGGCTTCCTGGACGACGACGGGCACGAGCCCGTCCGCATTGGGGCGGATGAGTTCCTGCCAGTTCTCGGGGGTCGCGTCGGCATCACGGCTCATCGGACTTCGATCCCTTCGGCGGCCAGCGCCGCCTTGACCTCGGCGATGCTCAGCGTCCCGAAGTGGAAGACGCTCGCGGCCAGGAGCGCATCGGCACCGGCGGCGACGGCAGGGGCGAAGTGTTCGACCCGGCCGGCTCCCCCGGAGGCGATGAGCGGGACGTCGACGGCGGCGCGGGCGGCCGAGATGAGTTCGAGGTCGAAGCCCTCCCGGGTGCCGTCGGCGTCGATGGAGTTGAGCAGGATCTCACCGACTCCGCGGTCGGCGGCCTCTCGGATCCAGTCGATCGCACAGCGGCCGGTGCCTTCGCGTCCGCCGCGGGTGGTGACCTCGAATCCCGACTGAGTGCTCGCCCCCTGAGTGCGCCGGGCGTCGAGTGAGAGGACGAGGACCTGGTTGCCGAAATGATGGGAGATCTCGCTGATGAGTTCGGGCCTCACCACCGCCGAGGTGTTGACGGACACCTTGTCCGCACCGTCGCGCAGCAGCCGGTCGACGTCGGAGACGCTGCGCACTCCCCCGCCGACGGTCAGCGGGATGAACACCTGTTCCGCGCAGGAGCGGACCACGTCGTGGACGGTTTCACGGTCTCCGCTGCTCGCGGTGACGTCGAGGAAGGTGAGTTCATCGGCCCCGGATTCGCCGTAGCGGTGTGCGAGTTCGACAGGGTCTCCGGCATCCTTGAGATCGGCGAACTTGACCCCCTTGACGACACGTCCGCCGTCGACGTCGAGGCAGGGGATGACTCTGACAGCTACCACTCAGTCCTCCTAGATTCCCAGGCCCCGATAGCGATCCATCCTGCGGGCCAGTCGCCTCGCCGAGGGTTCGCGCATGAGCGAGATGAGTTCGTATTCGAGTGTGGCACCGACCCGGGCGACGAAGTCCAGCGGCTCGTCGCTGGCATCGGGGGCTTCGGCGATGATCCGGTCGACGACGCCCGTGGCCTTGAGCATGGGGGCATGCACCCCCTGGCGCTGAGCCATCTCCGGCGCCCTGTCCACGGTCCGGTGCACGATCGCCGAGGCGCCCTCGGGCGGCAGCGGTGAGAGCCAGCCGTGTTCGGCGCTGAGCACTCGGTCGGTCGGGATCAGTGCCAGCGCCCCTCCGCCGGACCCCTCACCGAGGATGAGGGACACCGAGGGCGCGTCGAGGTTGGCGAGGTCGGCGAGGCTGCGGGCGATCTCACCGGCGATGCCGCCTTCTTCGGCTTCCTTCGACAGGGCGGCCCCGGGAGTGTCGATGACGGTCACCAGCGGCAGGTGCAGCTCGGCGGCCAGGCGCATTCCGCGGCGTGCCTCACGCAGCGCGGCCGGTCCCAGCGGGGCGCGGGAGTCCTGCCGGAACCGGTCCTGACCGAGCACGATGCACGGAGCCGAACCGAACTTCGCCAGGGCCAGGAGCAGTCCGGGGTCCTTCTCCCCCTCGCCGGTGCCGTTGAGCGGGAGCACGGTGTTCGCGGCGGTGCGCAGCAGGTCGCGCACTCCGGGCCGTTCGGGGCGGCGGGAGCTCGTGATCGCCGACCACGCGTCGGAGTCCGGGTCGACCTCGGCGGGAGCGGTGTCCGGGTTCGGGACTGGTGCGGGCACCTCCTTGGCACCCATGAGCACGTCGAGGACTCGAGCGACGGTCGCGGTGATCCGTTCGGGGCCGATGACGGCATCGATGATGCCCATCTTGTGGAGGTTCTCCCCGGTCTGCACATTCTCCGGGAACTTCTCCTCGTAGATGGCTTCGAAGACACGGGGTCCGAGGAACCCGATGAGCGATCCGGGTTCGGCCACGGTGACGTGTCCCAGCGATCCCCAGGAGGCGAAGACCCCACCGGTCGTGGGGTGGCGAAGGTAGACGAGGTAGGGCAGACCGGCGCGGCGGTGGGCGACGACGGCATTCGTGATCTTGACCATCGACAGGAAGGCGATCGTGCCCTCCTGCATCCGCGTGCCGCCGGAGGCCGGGCCGGCCAGCAGCGGCAGACCCTCGAGGGTGGCGCGTTCGATGGCGTCGACGAGACGTTCGGCGGCGGCGACGCCGATCGAGCCGGCGAGGAACCGGAACTCCCCGGCGACCACGGCGACCCGACGGCCGGCGATCGTGCCCTCACCGGTGATGATGGCCTCGTCGACCCCGGACTTCTCCCGGGCGGCGGCGAGTTCGGCGGCGTAGCCCTCCGAGATCCCTCCTGCGGGTGCGATGGGGTCGGTGTCCCAGGAGACGTAGGAGCCCTCGTCGAGGACGATGTCGACGAGTTCGTGTGCGTTGAGACGTGCCATGTCGACCTGCTCAGTTTCCGTCGGCGAGCCACGCGGCGATGGATTCGGCGTCCTCATCCAGCAGCGGCGGGGCGTCGTGGGCGGTGCGGGTCGTCTCGACCTCTCCGTCGGCGTCGGCGTCGAAGAAGCGCAGCGGCGGTCCGGGCAGATCGATGTCGCCGAGGACCGGGTGGTCGACGGAGACCTTGAGCCCCTGGCTCAGTGCCTGGTCCCATTCGTAGACCTCGGGCAGGGTGCGCACGGTCCCGGCGGGGATGCCTGCTGCGGTGAGCTTCTCCAGCAGCTCCGCGGAGTCGAAGGCTCCGAAGCGATCTTCGATGACCTCGATGAGCGCGGGGCGGTTGGCCACGCGGGAGGCATTGTCGGCGAATCCGTCTGCGGCTGGGTCGATGTCGAAGGCCGCACAGAACTTCTGCCACAGGTTCTCGTTGCCCACGGAGATCTGCACAGCACCGTCGCGGCAGGCGAAGAGTCCGTAGGGAGACAGGGACGGGTGGTGGTTGCCGCCGGGCTGGGGTTCCTGCCCGGCCACGGTGGCCCGGGTGCCCTGGAAGGCGTGGACGCCGACCATGCCGGCGATGAGCGAGGTGCGCACCACCTTGCCCTTGCCGGTGCGTTCGCGTTCGAGCAGAGCCGCGAGGACTCCGTAGGAGCCGTAGATGCCGGCGAGAAGGTCGGCGATCGGCACTCCCACGCGCTGCATGTCCTCAGGCCCGGATCCGGTCAGGGACATCAGCCCGGCCTCGCCCTGGGCGATCTGGTCATAGCCGGCACGCCCGGCCTCGGGGCCGTCATGGCCGAAGCCGGTGATCGAGAGGATGACGAGGCGGGGGTTGATCTCCAGGCACCGAGCGGTGGAGAAGCCGAGCCGGTCGAGGACGCCGGAGCGGAAGTTCTCGATGAGCACATCGGCACGGGCGATGAGCGCGGTCAGCGTGTCCGATCCAGTCTCGGATTTGAGGTCGAGGGCGATCGATTCTTTATTGCGGTTGCACGAGAAGAAGTAGGTGGCCTGGGGATCGTCCTCGGGTCCGACGAAGGGCGGTCCCCAGGAGCGCGTGTCATCGCCCCTGCCCGGGTTCTCGACCTTGATCACTCGGGCACCGAGGTCGCCGAACATCATTCCCGCGTGGGGTCCGGCGAGGGCACGGGAGAGATCGACGACGGTGTATCCGGTCAGCGGCCCCGTCGGTGTCTCGTTCGCCATTCCTAGTCCTCCTTGAAGTGGGTGCGTCTGCTCACGAGCATACGCAATCGTGCGACCTCCGCGTGGGCGCGGGGGCCGTCGGCATGCTGGATCGCCATCACCGGGTACGTGGTGCCGTCGGCGAGGTCGAGCAGCGGCCAGGGATCGTCGCCCTCGGATGAGAACGTCACCCCGAGGATCTGTCCCCATTCGAAGCGCCGTGTGCGCACCATGTTCCGCACCACCAGCCCGGTCTCGCTCGGCCTGGCATGGATGTCGGCGATGCGCAGCAGCGCCGCTCCGAACAGGATGCCCAGCAGGTTCATCCATATCATGTCGAGCACGGTCCAGGGTTCCCAGTCCACGGCGAAGAGCGCCACGGACAGGATGGCGAAGCCGGCGAACACGACGACGGCGCCGACGAGGCTGATCACACGCACCTGTCGGGGCCGGAAGATCCGCAGATCAGATTCGGCAGGCGCCAATGTTCGTCACCAGGATCGCACGAGCTCCGACTCCGTAGAGGCGGTCCATGACGTTGTTGACCTCCTTGGCCTCGACCATCACCCGCACGGCGACCCAGCCGGTCTCCTGCAGGGGTGAGACCGTCGGGGACTCGAGTCCCGGGGTCAGGGAGATCGCCTCGGGCACGAGCCGCTCTTCGATGTTGTAGTCGACGAGCACGTACTGCCGGGCGACCATGACGGATTCGAGGCGGCGGCGGAGGACGCTGATGCGGTCCTCGGCACCCTCGCGTTGGATGAGCACGCCTTCGGATTCGAGCAGCGGCTCACCGAAGGTCTCGAGCCCGGCGGCGCGCAGCGTCGAACCGGTCTCGACGACGTCGGCGATGGCGTCGGCGACGCCGAGCTGGATCGAGACCTCGATGGCCCCGTCGAGCTGGACGGTCTTCGCGTCGATGCCGCGACGTTCGATGTCGGCGGCGACGAGGTTCGGGAAGCTCGTGGCGATGCGGGCCCCGGCGAGTTCGTCGGGAGAGCTGAACGTGCCGGCGGTGCCGGCGTAGAAGAACCGGGAGGCGCCGAATCCGAGGCCGAGCACTTCCTGTGCTTCGACCTGCGACTCGAGCAGCAGGTCCCGGCCGGTGATGCCGGCGTCGAGGATGCCCGATCCGACGTAGACGGCGATGTCGCGGGGCCGCAGGTAGAAGAATTCGACCCCATTGACCTCATCCTGATGGACGAGCGTCTTGGTTCCGCGTCGAGTGGAGTATCCGGCCTCGCTGAGCATGTCGGAGGCGGCTTCGGAGAGTGCGCCCTTATTGGGCACGGCTACACGCAGCATGGGGTCCCTTGTGAGTTGTGGGGCTGAAGGTTCGGGCGGGTGTCGCGGAGGTCTCAGAGATGGGTGTTGACGTCGTCGAGGCTGAGCCCCTTGGCGATCATCATCACCTGTACGTGGTAGAGGAGCTGGGAGATCTCGGAGGCGAGTTCCTCGCGGGATTCGTATTCGGCGGCCATCCACACCTCGGCGGCTTCCTCGACGACCTTCTTGCCGATCGCATGGACTCCGGCATCGAGTTCGGCCACGGTCTTCGAACCGGTCGGTCGATCGTGGGATTTCTGCAGGAGTTCGGCGTAGAGAGTCTCAAAGGTCTTCACCCGACCAGCCTAATGCATCTGTCCGAACCGAGGCATGTGGGGTCTCATGTTCCGAACGGTCGACGGGCAGTGCGGACTCAGTCGCTGCGCACTGGCCTCAGTCGCCGGGCACCGGTCTCAGTCGTCGGGGTCGCGGCCGATCTCGGTGGCCGAGCGGTGCGGGGCCGAGATCGTCTGCTTGGATCGCTTCGACCAGTCGAGGAGTCCGAGGACGACCATGACGAGGAAGATGAGGTAGACGACTCCGGAGAACACGAGTCCCCCGGCCACGGCCAGGGGGATCCCGACGAGATCGACGGCCAGCCAGACGAACCAGAACTCGACGATGGCCCGACCCTGGGCGTACATGGCTACGAGGGAGCCGATGAAGATGTAGGCGTCCGGGTACGGGTTCCACGACCAGCCGCCGAGGGCGAGGATCCATCCGAAGATGCCTGTGCCGATGAGCAGGGCCGCGAGCAGCAGACCCCGCTCCTTCCAGGTGGCCCACCGGACGATGACCTCACCGGAGGTCTCCTGCGACTTCTTCCACTGGGTCCAGCCCCAGACCGCGGCGACGATGATGACGACCTGCCGGGAGGCGTTGCCGCCGAGTCCGGCGGACACGCTGGCGGAGAAGAGGAGGATCGAGCCGAGGATCTGCACCGGCCAGGACAGGATGTTCCGGCGCAGGGCGAGCACCACCGTGGCCAGGGCGCAGATATTGCCGAACAGGTCGGAGTACGGCACGGGCTTGCCCAGCAGCTCGAAAGCGGGAGTGTTCAACCAGTCGAGCAGTTCCATCGGCGGCTCATTTCGGTCAGCGGGTCGACGGTCTCGACGCCGGGACGGTCAGTGGGTGTGGGCGGCGGCGAGTTCGCGCAGCTGCGCGATCGCTGACGCGGCGTCCTCGGCGCCGTAGACGGCGGAGCCGGCGACGAGGACGTCGGCGCCGGCGTCGACGACCCGGTCGATCGTTGCGGCGGAGACCCCGCCGTCGACCTGGAGGCGGATCTCGAGGCCCGAGGCGGAGATGGCTTCCCTGGTCCGAGCGATCTTCGGCAGGCACACGTCGAGGAACTTCTGTCCGCCGAAGCCGGGCTCGACGGTCATGATGAGGATCTGGTCGAACTCGCCGAGGAGGTCGACGAAGGGTTCGATCGGGGTCGCAGGCTTGAGCGCGAGGCTGGCCTTGGCACCGAGCTTCCGCAGTTCCCGGGCCAGGCGCACAGGTGCGGCGGCCGCCTCGGCGTGGAAGGTCACCGACGCGCAGCCGATCTCCGCGTACACGGGGGCGTTGCGGTCGGCGTCGGCGATCATGAGGTGGGCGTCGAGCGGGATCGGGGAGATCGCCTGGATGCGTTCGACCACCGGCGGGCCGAAGGTGAGGTTCGGCACGAAGTGGTTGTCCATCACGTCGATGTGGGCCATATCGGCGGTGCTGATCTTCTCCAGCTCTCCGCGCAGGTCGGAGAAGTCCGAGGACAGGATGGAGGGGTTGATGTCGATCGCCATGGGGTCATTTCGCCTTTCTCAGGAGAGCCAGGAACATTCCGTCGGTGTTGTGCAGGTGGGGCCAGAGCTGGGCGAAGCGTCCTTCGCCGCGGGTCACCGAGGCGAAGTCGGCCGCCGAGGCACCGGTGATCGTCTCGAGCACGCCCGGGGCGTCGAGGACCTCGACCTCTCCGCCGCCGGCTTTCGTCCGGGTGCGCAGCACCTCGTCGACGATGAGTACGGTCTCGGCATAGTGCGGTGAGCAGGTCGAGTAGGCCACCACTCCCCCGGGTGCGCAGGCATCGAGGGCTGAGGTGAGCAGTTCGCGCTGCAGACCGGTCAGCGCGGTGATGTCCGAGGGCTGCCGACGGTAGCGGGCCTCGGGGCGGCGGCGCAGCGCACCGAGCCCGGAACACGGCACGTCGACGAGCACCTTGGTGTAGGGCCCCTGGGCCGACCGGCCATCGCGGACCTCGGCGGTGACGTTGTGCAGTGCCTGGGTGGAGTCGCGGACGAGGTCGACACGGTGTTCGCTCGAGTCGAATGCGGCGAGCTGTGTCGACGCCTGCGCTGCCGCGGCGCCGAGGACGGCGGCCTTGCCTCCGGGGCCGGCGCACAGGTCGGCCCAGGTGCCCGCGGGGGCGTCGACCTGCGACAGCGCCAGGGCGACGAGTGCCGAACCTTCGTCCTGGACGCGGGCGCGCCCGTCGGCGACGGCCGGGACGTCCCGTGGGACTGCGGTCTCCAGGGTGACGCCGATGGGTGAGAGCGGAGTCGCCTCCCCGGGCAGGTCGGTGCGATCGATGAGTCCGGGCAGCGCGCTGACGCCGACCTTGGCCGCGGCATTGTCGGCGATGAGCAGGTCCTCGAGTTCGCCGGCGTTGCGTTCGTGCCCGCGCAGCGCCTGGGTCAGGGCGCGCACGATCCAGTCCGGGTGGGAGTGTTCGATGGCCAGGCGTTGGATGTCGGAGGTTCCGACGGTGACCCGGTCGAGCCATTCCTCGGGTGTCGTCTCGGAGATGCGTCGGAGCACCGCGTTGACGAATCCGGCGGTCTTCGGCGCCGAACGTTTGACCACGGAGACGGTCTCGGAGAGTGCCGCATGGTCGGGCACGCGCATGGACAGCAGCTGGTGCGCGCCGAGGCGCATCGCGGCCAGCGGTTCGGCGTCGATCTTCTCCACCGGTCGTTTCGCTGCGGTGGCGATGACGGCGTCGTAGAACTTCTGGCGGCGCAGCGCACCGTAGGTGAGTTCGGTGGTGAAGGCGGCGTCTTGGGCGTTCAGCCGGGTGCGGGCGAGCTTCGCCGGCAGCAGGAGGTTGGCGTACGCGTCCTTCGTCGCCACGTCGAGCAGCACCTCCCAGGCGATGCGGCGCGGCAGATTCTTGCCTTTGTGCGACTGGCCTCCACGGCCTGCGCCGGCGCCTGGTGTCTCAGCCATGCGTGTCATGCTCCCTGGTCGGTGATCTGGTCGAAGCGGATCTCGCCGTGTCCGCGCAGATAGTCCGCTGCGGACATCCGGGGTTTGCCGAAGGGCTGGATCCAGGCGACGTGCACCCAGCCGTCTCCGCAGCGCAGGACGGCCGCGGTGTGCTCAGTCCGCAGCGTGCCGGGTTCCGCGTCCGCGGTGATCTCGGGGGCCGGGGTGAGGCCGAAGAGCTTCGTTCGTCTGCCGTCGAGTTCCGCCCACGGGCCCGGGCTCGGGCTGGTGCCGCGGGCGCGGTCGATGACGCGGCCGGCGGGTTCGGTGAAGTCGAGGCGGGCGTCGGCGACGGTGATCTTCTCCGCGTGGCTCGCCTCCCCGGTCTGCGGAGTCTCCGTCGCGGTTCCCGCAGCGAGTTCGTCGAGCGCGGTGACGAGTTCGGGGGCGCCGCGACGTGCGTAGTCGTCGAGGGCGGCGGCGACATCCGGGTGGTCGAGCTCGAATTCGCGGCGGCGCAGCACGGGGCCGGTGTCCATGCCTTCGTCGATCCTGAACACGCTCACTCCGCTGCGGGTCACGCCGTCGATGAGGGCGCGTTGGACGGGGGCCGCGCCGCGGTAGTGCGGCAGCAGTGAGAAGTGGAGGTTGAACCAGCCGAGTCGGGCGGTGGCCAGTGCCGCGGGTCCGGCGATGGCGCCGAAGGCGACGACGGCCACGGCGTCGATGTCGAGTCCGCGCAGTGTGGTGATGACGTCTCCGCGCAGTCGGTCGGCTTCGATGACGTCGAGTCCGAGTTCGAGGGCGCGGGTCTTCACCGGTGAGGGCGTGAGGATGCGCTTGCGACCCACCGGCGCATCGGGGCGGGTGAGGACCGCACGGATGCGGTGCTCGGATTCGGCCAGGGCCTCAAGGGCCGGCACTGCGACATCCGGGGTTCCGGCGAAGACGATATCCACCCCACGGATTCTACTGGTTCGCGCAGCGCTCACAGTGACCGGGGATCGTCGATGCGGATGCGGACCTGCGGCTGCTTCTTCGCCGACCGTGCGGCGGTGATCTCCGCGGCCCTGACGCCGACGCGGTCCCCGGCCGAGATCGGGTAGGCCCCGACGCATCGCTGACCGCCCTCCGTCTCGTCGCGCAGCAGCTCCTCGACCTCACCGAGTTCGCTCAGCACCGTATCGATGTCGGCCCCGGTCCCGGTGAGTTCGATGATGCGCCGGTAGGGCGGGAAGCCCAGCGCCCGGCGGTCGGCGAGCTGACGGGACATGAATGTGACGGGGTCGAAGGCGGTGAGCGTGGAGCGGATGAGTTCGTCCTCGTCGCCGAGGTAGACGACCCCGCCCTGCTCCCGTGAGCGGACGAGGGCGGCCGCGCGGAGCCGGCGGACGACGCTGTCGTCGATCGAGCGCATCCAGGGTCCCGGCCACAGGGAGTCGAGCAGGATCGCGGCGGCGTAGCCGCCGAGCACATAGGGTTCGGCCCCGGTGGTGGCGACGACGAGGCGCGGCGTCTCGTCGAGGACGGTGGCAATGTCGTCGCCACCGGATTCGACGATCTCGGTGTCCGGCAGCGCACGGCGCAGCTCTTCGACTGTGCGTGCGCGGCCGCGCACGATCGAGCGCACCTGGTGCGAGCGGCACCTCGAGCAGGTGAATTCCTCAGCGTGGTAGCCGCAGGAGCGGCAGGCGAAGGGCCCGACCTCGGACTGGGTGGTCAGCGTCGCTTGGCAGCGGGGGCAGCGGGCCACCTCCTGGCAGCGTGCACAGGCGAAGACCGGGTAGTACCCGGATCGGGGAACCTGGACGAGGACGGGTCCGGGCACCCCGCCGTCGCGGGGTCGCGGGTGCAGCGCTGTGCGCATGATCTGCCATGCCCGGCTCGGGATCCGCTGCCAGGCGAAGGGGTCGCGGTCTTCGTCGGGGACGAAGACGACGGGGGCCGCGCGGCGGCGGAGGGGGCCTCCAGGGGTGAGGTCGGCCAGCCAGCCGATCTCGACGAGTCGCTGCACCTCGGCGCTGCGGTCGGTGGAGACGAAGAGCAGCTCGGTGTCCTCGATCGTCGACCGCAGCAGGCTGACCTCGCGTGCGTGCGGGTACGGCGCGTGCTGGTCGAGGTAGTTCCGGTTGGCATCGTCGGTGCAGATGATGAGGCCCAGATCCTTCACCGGCGCGAAGGCCGCGGCCCGGGTGCCGATGGTGATCCGGGTGTGGCCGTAGAGTCCGCGCAGCCAGGACTGCCAACGCTGCTCGGGTGACTGGTCGGCGCTGAGTACGCCCACTTCGGCGATGCCCGCGGCGGTGAGGCCGGCGCGCAGCACGCTCAGTTCCCGATGGTCGGGCACGAGCCAGAGCACGCCGCGTCCGGCCTCCAGATGGGGCCGAGCCGCGCTCAGGCCGGCCCGGATCCAGCTCAGCCCGGGCGTGATTCCGGGGGTGACTGCCAGGGCGCGGCGCCGAGGCGGCGGTGCGGTGCCGTGGTCGACGTCGGTGTCCGCGTCGGCGATCCACTGCCCGAAGCGTTCGAGCAGGGGTTCGTTCCCGTCGGCAGAGATGTCCTCGTCGGCTGGGCCGTCGACATCCGAGGTGTCTTCGGCGCCGGGGTCGCCGACTTCGGCGCGTGCCTTCTCAGCCTTGAGCACGGCCTTCTCGCCGCGGGCGTGGCGGGGAGGAACGGCGAGTCGGAGGACGTCGGCCAGGGTTCCGCCGTAGCGGCGGGCGGTGGCCTCGCACAGTGCGAGCAGATCGGAGCCGAGCACCTGGACCGGGCCGCTCACCCGCTGGAGCGTCGCGAGGGGTCCGAGATGGTCGGAGGACTCGACGCGTTCGAGCAGGTACCCGTCACGCAGCCGGCCGGCGAATCTCACCCGCACCCGCACTCCGGGCAGGGCTGCCTCGGCGAGCTTCTCCGGCACGGCGTAGTCGAACACACGCGCGAGGTGCGGCACCGGATGGTCGATGAGCACGCGGGCGACGGGGGCGTTCGCCGCGACCGGGACCTGCCCCTCGGCGGAGGTGCCGGTGTCGATCGGGAGGGGTTCGTCCACGCAGGCGACCCGAGCTCAGTGCGAGGACACGGCGCGCACGAGGTCGTCGGTGCGGTCCGTGGCCTCCCAGGTGAAGGCCGGCAGCTCCCGCCCGAAGTGACCGTAGGTCGCTGTCTGCAGGTAGATGGGTCGGAGCAGGTCGAGTTCCTGGATGATCATGGCCGGACGGAGGTCGAAGACCTCGCGGATGGCCGCGGAGATCGCGTTGGGGTCGACCTTCTCAGTGCCGAAGGTCTCGACGTAGAGGCCCATCGGATCGACGCGGCCGATGGCGTAGGACACCTGCACCTCGGCTCGGTCGGCGAGTCCGGCGGCGACGATGTTCTTCGCCACCCAGCGCATCGCATAGGCGGCCGACCGGTCGACCTTCGAGGGATCCTTGCCGGAGAAGGCGCCGCCGCCGTGACGGGAGAATCCGCCGTAGGTGTCGACGATGATCTTGCGTCCGGTCAGGCCCGCGTCGCCCATCGGCCCGCCCGTGACGAACGGACCGGCCGGATTGATGTGGACGTTCGTCCCGGACGTGTCGAGACCGGAGCCCGAGATCACCGGGTCGATGACGAGTTCCCTGATCTCGGTGTGCAGCTGCGACTGGCTGACATCGGCCGAATGCTGGGTGGAGACGACGACGTTCTCGATCGAGACTGCTTCGTTGCCGTCGTAGCCCAGCGTCAGCTGCGTCTTCCCGTCGGGCCGCAGATAGTCCAGTCGACCGGACTTGCGGACCGCGGAGAGCTGCTCGGCCATCCGCGAGGCCAGGTGGATCGGCAGCGGCATGAGCACATCGGTGGAGTTGTCCGCGTAGCCGAACATCAGACCCTGGTCCCCGGCGCCGAGGCTGGTGCCGTGGTCCTCGGATGCGACGGCCTCGCGGAAGTCCAGCGGGTTCGTCACTCCGGAGTGGATGTCAGTGGACTGGCTGCCGATGGACACGGAGACGCCGCAGGAGTGGCCGTCGAAGCCGGTGTCCGAGGAGTCGTAGCCGATGCCGGTGATGAGGCTGCGCACGATGCCGGCGACATCGGCATAGGCGGCGGTGTTGACCTCACCGGCGACGTGGACGAGTCCGGTGGTGACCATCGTCTCGACGGCCACCTTCGCGTTGGGGTCCTGGGAGAGCAGGTCATCGAGCACCGCATCGCTGATCTGGTCGCAGATCTTGTCGGGGTGTCCCTCGGTGACGGACTCGGATGAGAAGTAGCGGAGATTTTTTTGAGTCACGTCGTCGATTCTACGTGGGCGAACTGGTCGGTCAGGGCGGCGATGACCTTTTGTGAAACATGGTCCTTCGTGCCGCGGAATTCCTCCCCGACGTTCGTTCGGCCGTCGCTGGAGGCGATGATCCGGATGGCGGTGTCGTCGTGGCCGAAGGCGCGGTCGTCCGAGACGTCGTTGAACACCAGCAGGTCGGCGCCCTTGCGCTCGAACTTCGCCTTGGCATAGTCGAGCGCCGAGGTGGTCCGATCCCCGGTCTCGGCGGCGAAACCGACGATGAGCTGGGTGCCGCTGCGGTCGTCGACGAGTCCTCGGAGGACGTCGGGGTTCTGCTGCAGCTGCAGGGTCAGTCCCTCGTGCCCGGTCTTCTTCAGCTTCGAGTCGGTGGCCTCCACCGGACGGTAGTCGGCCACGGCCGCGGCCATGATGAGGGCGTCGGCGTCGGGCTGTGCCCGGCGCATCGCCGCCTGGAGCTCGTGCGTTGACTCGACCGGGGTGACGACAATGCTCTCCGGCAGTCCGGTGAGCAGACCGGAGTCGATGTTGGCCGCGACGAGTTCGACGTCCGCTCCGGCGGCGTGGGCGGCCTTGGCCAGAGCGATGCCCTGCTTGCCCGAGGAGCGGTTGCCGAGGAAACGCACCGGATCGATGGCCTCACGGGTGCCGCCGGCGCTGATGACGATGCGCCGACCGGACAGATCCCCTGCCGACGAGACCGGGGTGTCTGAGACGCGGCGTGCGGATGCGCTCGGGTCCTCGCCGAGGCTGCCGTCCTTGACGGACAGAGCGAAGTCGACGATGTCCTCGGGTTCGGGCAGACGGCCAGGGCCGGAATCGGGTCCGGTCAGGCGTCCGACAGCGGGGTCGAGGACGTGGATGCCGCGGGAGCGCAGCGTGGCGACATTGGACTGTGTGGCAGGGTTGAGCCACATCTCGGTGTGCATGGCCGGGGCCACGACCACCTCGGCGGTGGTGGTGAGCACGGTGGCGGTGAGCAGATCATCGGCGATTCCGGCGGTGATCTTCGCGAGGATGTTCGCGGTCGCCGGAGCGATAATGACGAGTTCGGCCTCCTGCCCGATGCGGACATGGTTGACCGATTCGACCTCGTCGAAGACGTCGGTGCTCACGGACTGACCGGAGAGGGCTTCGAACGTGGGTGCGCCGACGAAGTCGAGAGCATGGGCCGTGGGCACGACCTTGACGCTGTGGTCGAGTTCCCGGAGTCGCCGGATGATGTGCGCGGCCTTGTAGGCGGCGATCCCACCGGCGACGCCGAGTACGATTCTCACTGGTCGCTGAAGTCGATCGCGCCGTCGTTGCTCACGGGTGCAGGCTGCTCGGCCTCGGGTGCGGCCCGGACGAAGTCGGCCTCGGAGAGCTCACGGGCGACGATCTTCGACTCGTTGACCTCACGCAGAGCGATCGACAGCGGCTTCTCGTTGGTGCCGGGCGTCACGAGCGGACCGACGTTCTCGAGCAGTCCCTCCTGCAGCTGGGCGTAGTAGGAGTTGATCTGGCGGGCACGCTTGGCCGCGATCGAGACGAGTTCGTACTTCGATCCGGTGACGCTGAGCAGATCGTCGATCGGAGGATTGGTGATGCCTTCGGGCTGTGCGGGCAAGGAGATTCCCATCTAATCGGAGGTGGAGATACCCATCAATGATAGGAGTTCTTCGGCCGCAGTGCGAACGTGGTCGTTGACGATGGTGACGTCGAACTCGGATTCGGCAGCGAGTTCGCGCTTCGCCGTGGCCAGTCGCCGCTGCTGTTCCTCCTCGGTTTCGGTCCCGCGTCCAGTGAGTCGGGACACGAGTTCCGCCCAGCTGGGAGGGGCGAGGAAGACGAACAGGGCATCCGGCATCTTCTCTTTGACCTGGCGGGCGCCCTGCAGATCGATCTCGAGCAGGCTCGGGACCCCCTCGGCGAGTCGCTCCCGCACCGGCGCGGCCGGGGTGCCGTAGCGGTGTCGTCCGTGCACGACCGCGTATTCGAGCAGCTCACCGTCGGCGATGAGGGCGTCGAAGGCGTCATCGGTGAGGAAGTGATAGTGGACACCATCGACCTCGCCGGGCCGCCTCGGCCGCGTCGTTGCAGACACGGAGAACCAGACCTCGGGGTGGTTCTGCCGTATGTAGCTGCTGATGGTGCCTTTTCCGACGGCGGTCGGACCCGCGAGGACAGTGAGTCGATTGTTCACAGACCCGAGGTTGTCACACTCAGGAGTATTTCTCCAACAGGGCGGACTTCTGATGCACGCCCAAGCCCTTGATCCGCCGCGAGGTGGCGATGCCGACCTCGTCCATCGCGGCTTCGGCTCGACGGTCTCCGACACCGGGCAGGGCCCGCAGCAGATCGATCACGCGCATCTTTGCGAGTGCCTCATCGTCTGCGGCCTTCTTGAGCACGGCGGCGAGATCGGTTTGACCGTTCTTCAGCGCCGTCTTGACTTCGGCTCGCGCCTGACGTGCCTGGAACGCTTTGTCCAGAGCAGCGGAACGCTGTTGCGGGGTCAACGGTTCGAGTGCCACATTATCTCCTCTGTCACCATGAACGGGCAGGTAGGGAAGTTGTCTCAGTCTAAGACACAATCCCCGCAGAGATGGGCAATGAGGAGAATAAAACTCCCGATGCACCGGAAATTCACCCCGGTCGACCCGGACTCAACTCTCCGCGGTCAGCGCGCGGTTGAGTTCGTCCGCGGCTGCAGCCAGTCCCTCGGGCCCGGCCCCGAGGACCGCCCGGGATGCGGTGGCGAGCACCTGCCCGGAGGCCAGCGCCGCCTGCCCGAAGACGTCTCTCAACTCGTGGACCCCCGCTCCCTGTGCCCCGACGCCGGGAGCCAGGATCGGACCGCCGCAGGCGCCGAGATCGACCCCGAGGTCACGGGCGGCCGAGCCGATGGTCGCACCGACGACGAGGCCGAACGGGCCGAGCCCTGCCGACTCCCGGCCCGCCTCGGCGAGGGCGGCGGCATTGCGGTCGGCGACCTGGGAGACGATCTGCCCGGCCACGGAGTCGCCGGACCCCCCGGCGTGCTGGACCTGCCTGCCCTCCGGATTCGAGGTCAGCGCGAGGACGAACACTCCCCGTTCGTGGGCGGCGGCGAGTTCGAACGCGGGTTCGAGCGCACCGAGGCCGAGGAACGGTGAGACGGTGATCGAATCCGCCGCCAGCGCCGAGGCGGGATCGAGGTACGCCTTCGCGTAGGCCCCCATCGTCGATCCGATGTCCCCGCGCTTGATGTCGAGGACGGTGAGGATTCCCGCGTCCGCGGCCGCGGCCAGGGTCTCTTCGAGCGCTGCGACCCCGGCCGAACCGTACTGTTCGAAGAATGCCGACTGAGGTTTGACCGCGGCGACGCGTCCTTTCAGCTCGCTGATCGCGCGGAGGGCGAACTCCCGCACCCCGGCCGCCGTCGCCGGCAGACCCCAGGACTCGAGCAGGTGCTCGTGGGGGTCGATGCCCACGCACAGCGGACCGTGTGCGGCCATCGCGGCTGCCAAGCGCTCACCGAACATCAGGCGCTCCAATCCTGGAGGCTGCGGACGTCGAACTTCTCGTCCCTGACCACTTCGAGCGAGGTCACGGCGGCCGCGAACTCGGCGAGGGTGGTGATCAGCGGCACGGAGTTCGCGGTGGCGGCGGCACGGATCTCGTAGCCGTCGGCACGCTCCTGGCGGCCCGAGGGCACGTTGATGACCATGTCGATGGTGCCCGCGGTGAGGTAGTCGATGACCGTGCGGTCCTCGGCGTCGGCCTCGAAGTGCTTGTGCACCTGGGTGGTCGGAATCCCGTAGCGGGAGAGCACGGCCGCGGTGCCGGTGGTGGCGACGACGTCGAAGCCCATGTCGACGAGGCGTTTGACCGGCAGGACCATGGCCCGCTTGTCCCGGTCGGCCACGGACACGAACACGGTGCCCGAGGTCGGCAGCTTCACCGACGCCCCGAGCAGGCCCTTGGCGAAAGCGGTCGGGAAGTCGCGGTCGATGCCCATGACCTCACCGGTCGAGCGCATCTCCGGGCCGAGCACCGAGTCGACGATCTTGCCTTCGACGGTGGTGAACCGGCGGAACGGCAGAACCGCCTCCTTGACGGCGATGGGCTGCTCGAGGCCCAGGGTGGAGCCGTCGCCCGAGGCCGCCAGCAGATGACCGCGCAGATCCTCGATCGTCCGACCCACGGCGATGAGCGCGGCCGCCTTCGCCAACTGGGTCGAGGTGGCCTTCGAGACGAAGGGCACGGTGCGGGAGGCCCGCGGGTTGGCCTCGATGACGTGGAGGACGTCGGCGGCGATGGCGAACTGGATGTTGAGCAGACCGCGCACGCTCACACCTTCGGCGATGGCCGCGGTGGCCTGCCGGACGCGTTCGAGCACGTCCTCGCCCAGGGTCAGCGAGGGCAGCACGCAGGCCGAGTCGCCGGAGTGGATGCCGGCTTCCTCGATGTGCTCCATGATGCCGCCGATGTAGACCTCCGATCCGTCGTAGAGGGCGTCGACATCGATCTCGATGGCGTCTTCCAAGAACCTGTCGACGAGGACGGGGCGGTCGACGGAGATCTCCGTGGCCGTGGCCATGTAGTCGAAGAGCTGTGTGCGGTCGTAGACGATCTGCATTCCACGTCCGCCGAGGACATAGGAGGGGCGCACGAGCACGGGGTAGCCGATGGACTCGGCGATGTCCGCGGCCTCGGCGGCGGTCACGCCGGTGCCGTGCTTCGGTGCGGTGAGTCCGGCGCGGTCGAGGACCGCTCCGAACTCGCCGCGGTCCTCGGCCAGGTCGATGGCCTCGGGCTGGGTGCCGAGGACGGGCACGCCGGCGGCCTTGAGCTTGTCCGCGAGCCCCAGCGGCGTCTGTCCGCCCAGGGTGCACACGACGCCGAGGACCTCACCGGCGGCGAGCTCGGCGTGGTAGACCTCCATGACGTCTTCGAACGTCAGGGGTTCGAAGTAGAGGCGGTCGGCGGTGTCGTAGTCGGTCGAGACGGTCTCCGGGTTGCAGTTGACCATGACCGTCTCGAAGTCCGCCGAGGCGATCGCCATGGTCGCGTGCACACACGAGTAGTCGAACTCGATTCCCTGGCCGATCCGATTGGGTCCGGAGCCGAGGATGATCACGGCCGGTCGCGTTCGCGGAGCGACCTCGGTCTCGTCGTCGTAGCTCGAGTAGTGGTAAGGGGTGTGGGCCTCGAACTCTCCCGCGCAGGTGTCGACGGTCTTGAACACCGGACGCACGCGCAGGGCGCGGCGGATGCCGGTGACGACGTCCGTGTCCAGGCTGCGCAGTCGGGCGATCTGCTCATCGGAGAAGCCGTGGCGCTTCGCGATGCGCAGCAGCTGCGCGTCGAGTTCCTCGGCATCGCGGACGTGGGCGGCGGCCTCGTTGATGAGCTGGATCTGGTCGAGGTACCAGGGGTCGATCTCGCAGGCGTCGAAGACCTCGGCGGGGCTCAGCCCGGCGGCCAGTCCCCGCTGCACGGAGTGGAGGCGGTCCGCGGTGGCATGGGAGATCGCCTCGAGGACGGATTCGCGCACATCCTCGTCGCTGACGTCGGGCAGGTCGTCCCACCCGAACGAGGAGTCCTTCTGTTCGAGAGAGCGCATCGCCTTCTGCAGCGCGGTGGTGAAGTTGCGGCCCAAGGCCATGACCTCGCCGACGGATTTCATCGTCGTCGTCAGCGTCGGGTCGGCGGCGGGGAACTTCTCGAAGGTGAAGCGCGGGATCTTCACGACCACATAGTCCAGGGTCGGTTCGAAGCTGGCCGGGGTAACCTTCGTGATGTCGTTGGGGATCTCGTCGAGGGAGTATCCCACCGCGAGCTTCGCAGCCATCTTCGCGATCGGGAAGCCAGTGGCCTTCGAGGCCAGTGCCGAGGAGCGGGAGACGCGCGGGTTCATCTCGATGGTGACGATGCGACCGGTTGCCGGGTCGACGGCGAACTGGATGTTGCAGCCGCCGGTGTCGACGCCCACGGCGCGGATGATGGCGATGCCGATGTCGCGCATCTCCTGGTATTCGCGGTCAGTCAGGGTCAGGGCGGGTGCCACGGTGATCGAGTCACCGGTGTGCACGCCGACGGGGTCGACGTTCTCGATCGAGCACACGACGACGACGTTGTCCTTGTTGTCGCGCATGAGTTCGAGCTCGTACTCCTTCCACCCGAGGATGGACTCCTCGAGGAGGACCTCGTGGGTGATGGAGTCGGACAGGCCGGCGCCGGCGATGCGGCGCAGGTCGGCTTCGTCGTAGGCCATGCCCGAGCCGAGGCCGCCCATCGTGAACGAGGGGCGGACGACGACGGGGTAGCTGAGCTCCTCGGCGGCGGCGATCGCCTCGTCGAGGGTGTGGCAGATCGCGGAGCGGGCCACCTCGGCGCCGCATTCCTCGGCGATGTCCTTGAACTTCTGCCGGTCCTCACCGCGCTGGATGGCGTCGACGTCGGCACCGATGAGTTCGACCCCGTATTTCTCGAGCACACCCGCGTCGTGGAGGGCGATGGCCGCGTTGAGCGCGGTCTGACCGCCGAGGGTCGGCAACAGCGCGTCGGGGCGTTCCTTCTCGATGATGGTCTCGATCACCTGCGGGTCGATGGGCTCGACATAGGTGGCGTCGGCGATGTCGGGATCGGTCATGATCGTCGCCGGGTTCGAGTTGATGAGGATGACGCGCAGGCCCTCGGACCGCAGCACGCGGCAGGCCTGGGTGCCCGAGTAGTCGAATTCGCAGGCCTGGCCGATGACGATCGGGCCGGAGCCGATGACGAGGACGGATTTGAGGTCGTGTCTCAGTGGCATGGTGGCGGTCTCTCCTTAGGCCTGGGCAGCCGAATCGGCCTGGGAAGCGGTCATGAGGTCGATGAAGCGATCGAACAGGTAGCTCGAATCGTGCGGCCCGGCCGCGGCCTCGGGATGGAACTGGACGGAGAATGCAGGGATGTCGAGGCAGGCAAGCCCTTCGACGACATCATCGTTGAGGCACACGTGTGAGACGATGACGCGCCCGTAGTCGGGGCTGTGCGGGGCGGTCGTCTCCCCCTCCAGCGGTGCGTCGACGGCGAATCCGTGGTTCTGCGAGGTGATCTCGACCTTGTCCGTCGTGCGGTCCATCACGGGCACGTTGATGCCGCGGTGGCCGAAGGGCAGTTTGTACGTGCCGAAGCCCAGCGCCCGACCGAGCAGCTGGTTGCCGAAGCAGATGCCGAAGAACGGCAGGCGTGCGTCGAGGACGCCGCGCAGCAGCTCCACCTGGTCGTCGGCGGCGGCGGGATCCCCGGGCCCGTTGGAGAAGAAGACTCCGTCGACGCCCAGTGTCTGGAGCTCCTCGAGGGTGATCGAGGCGGGAACGAGGTGGACGTCGATGCCGCGTTCGGCCATCCTCTCGGGTGTCATCGATTTGATGCCGAGGTCGACGGCGGCGACGCTGAAGCGCTTCTGCCCCTCGGCGGGGATGAGCCTAGTCTGGCTGGTGGTGACCTCGTCGACGAGGTTGGCCCCGGCCATCTCGGGTGCGGCCTGCACACGTGCGAGCAGTTCGTCGACGGGGGCCTCGGCGGCCGGTCCGGAGAAGATGCCCATGCGCATCGCACCCTTGTCGCGCAGGTGTCGGGTCAGGGCGCGGGTGTCGACGTCGCTGATGCCGACGATGCCGGACTCGCTCAGCCAGTCGGCGAGGTCGCCTTCCGAACGCCAGTTCGAGGAGATCCGCGAGGCGTCGCGGACGACGTAGCCGGCGGCCCAGATCCGCCCCGATTCGTCGTCGGTGCGGTTGACGCCGGTGTTGCCGATGTGCGGGGCGGCCTGGATGATGATCTGCCGGTGGTAGGACGGGTCGGTCAGGGTCTCCTGGTAGCCGGTCATGGCGGTGACGAACACGGCCTCACCCGTGGTCTCACCGACGCTGCCGTATGCGGAGCCTGAGAAGGTGCGTCCGTCTTCGAGGATGAGGACGGCGGGGGTGGTGGAAAAGCTCATTGTGCCTCTTCGATCATTTCACGGATGCGGTCGACGGTGGGGGCGGTGGATGCGGCATAGCGGGCGCGGAAGCCGGTGTCGACGAGGGTGTCGCCGAGTCGCCAGGTGATGCGGACGATGCCGCCGCGTTCGACGAACTTGCCGATCATCCCCGAGGTGGTGTCGACGGAGACGATGTCACGGCGCGGGATGAGGAAGTCCTCTCGTCCGGCGAGGTCCATGATCACTCCCCCGTCGGTGATGACGAGTTCTCCTGTGGTGCGGATGCCCAGCCCGTGCACGGCGACGCGTTCGAGCGGGTGCCCGGCCTTCGTCGTCGAGACATAGGAGCCTTCGACGGGATCGGCCACGGGGGTGATCCCCAGATGCGGCTTCGGCGGGGTGGCGACATCGGACTGTGCCCGTTTGCGTCGGCTCCACCCCCAGGCGATCGCGATGATCACCAGAAGGATGACGACTGCGACGATGAGGGTGCCTACTGATCGGTCCATGTTGCTCCTGCCGGGTGGGGTGTTGTCAGTGCCCCTGCGGCCAGTACCCGGTGGCCGTAGAAGAAGGTGTCGGTGACCGCAGCGCTCACTGTGATGCCCGCGAAGGGGTTGTTGCGTCCCTTCGTAGCGTGATCTGCGGGTTCGATGCGGTGCGGTCGGTTCGGGTCGATGAGCACGATGTTCGCGCTCGCCCCGATCTCGAGGCTGCCGTGCCCGGAGGCGCCGGTGATCCTGGCCGGGGCCGCGGACATCACACGGGCCACGTCGCCGAAGTCGAAGTCGTGGCCCTTCATCGCCTCGACGACGATGGACAGGGCCGATTCCATGCCGACCATGCCCATGGCCGCCGCGGTCCATTCGCTGCACTTGTGTTCGGCGGTGTGCGGGGCGTGGTCGGTGCCGACGACGTCGATGGTGCCGTCGGCCAGCGCCTCACGCAGCGCCCGCACATCGGCGTCGGTGCGCAGCGGCGGGTTGACCTTGTAGACGGGGTCGAAGGTGCGCACGAGTTCGTCGGTGAGCATGAGGTGGTGCGGGGTCACCTCGGCGGTGACAGCCACTCCCCTGGCCTTGGCCCAGCGGATGAGGTCGACGCTGCCGGCGGTCGAGACGTGGCAGACGTGCAGTCGGGAGCCGACGTGCTCGGCGAGCAGGACGTCGCGGGCGATGATCGACTCCTCGGCGACCGCGGGCCAGCCGGGCAGTCCGAGTTCGGCCGAGACCTCTCCCTCGTTCATCTGCGCGCCTTCGGTCAGCCGCGGTTCCTGCGCGTGCTGGGCGATGATGCCGTCGAACGTCTTGACGTATTCGAGGGCGCGGCGCATGAGCAGTGGGTCGGAGACGCAGATGCCGTCATCGGAGAACATCCGCACCCGTGCCGCCGATCGGGCCATGGCACCGAGTTCGGCCAGCTGTCGGCCTTCGAGCCCGATGGTCACGGCGCCGACAGGCACGACTTCGGTGAAACCGGCCGAGCGGCCCAGCCGGTGGACCTGTTCGACGACCCCGGCGGTGTCGGCCACGGGGGCGGTGTTCGCCATCGCGTGGACGCACGTGTAGCCGCCGGCCGCGGCCGAGCGGGATCCGGTGAGCACGGTCTCGGCGTCTTCCTTGCCGGGTTCGCGCAGGTGGGTGTGCATGTCCACGAGGCCGGGCAGGGCGATGAGTCCGGCGGCGTCGACGACCTCGGCGGCCGCACCGTCGAGGAGCTCGGGATCGACGATGCGTCCGTCGCGGATGGCCAGATCGGCGGTTCCGCGTCCGAGCACATTCGCTCCGCGGATGATGTAGTCAGTCATTGGTCTCCTCCTGACCGGTCAGCAGGCGGTAGAGGACCGCCATGCGCACGCTCACACCGTTCTCGACCTGGTCGAGGACGAGGGCGCGGGGTGAGTCGGCTGCGGCTGCGGAGATCTCGAATCCGCGGTTCATGGGGCCCGGGTGCATGATGAAGGTGCTCTCGGGCAGGGTCTCGAGGCGGGCGGGGCTCAGTCCCCACAGCCGCGCGTATTCGCGGGCGTTGGGGAAGAACGATTCGTGCATGCGTTCGTGTTGGACGCGCAGCATCATCACCGCCGCGAAGTCTGCGGCGGCCAGTGCGGCATCGAAGTCGTAGTGGACGGTCACCGGCCAGTTCTCCACTCCCCACGGCAGCAGCGTGGGCGGGGCGATGAGGTGGACGTCGGCGCCGAGGCGGTCGAGCAGGTGCACATTCGACCGTGCCACCCGTGAGTGGAGGACGTCACCGACGATGGCGACCTTCGCCCCGTCGAGGCCGGCCCCGCGGGGTCCGCCGGACACCGGCCCCGAGGCGGGGACCCCGGCCAGTGCCCGGCGCAGGGTGAAGGCGTCGAGGAGGGCCTGGGTGGGGTGTTCGTGGGTGCCGTCTCCGGCGTTGACGACGGGCACGTCGATCCACCCGGTGTGGGCGAGGCGATGGGCGGTGCCGGCTCCGGAGTGGCGGACGACGATCGCGTCGGCGCCCATCGCCGAGATCGTCTGGATGGTGTCCTGCAGGCTCTCGCCCTTGGACACCGACGAGCCCTTTGCGGAGAAGTTGAGCACGTCGGCGGAGAGGCGCTTCGCCGCGGCTTCGAAGGACAGCCGGGTGCGGGTCGAGTCCTCGAAGAAGAGGTTGACCACGGTGCGACCGCGCAGCACGGGCAGCTTCTTGACCTCGCGCTGGGAGACCGACGCCATCTCCTCGGCGATATCGAGGATGCCGATGGCGTCTGCGCGGGACAGTGATGCGGTGTCGAGCAGGTGCTTCATTCGCGACCTCCCGAGATGGTCACGGCATCGGTTCCGTCGATCTCGGACAGAGAGACGTTGACGCGTTCGCTGCTCGATGTCGGGAGGTTCTTGCCGACGTGGTCGGCCCGGATCGGCAGGTCTCGGTGGCCGCGGTCGACGAGGACCGCGAGTCTCACCTTCGACGGGCGGCCGAGATCGGCCAGGGCGTCGAGCGCCGCGCGGATGGTGCGTCCGGAGAAGAGCACGTCATCGACGAGGACGACGGTCTTCGCGTCGATGCCCGCGGCGGGGATCGAGGTGGGCTCGGGAGCCCGGTAGGAGCCGCCGCGCAGATCATCGCGGTACATGGTGATGTCGAGGCTTCCGGCCAGTTCGCCGGCGGAGGCGGGGGTGCCTTCGATCGCGGCGATCGCCTCGGCGAGTCTATGGGCAAGGGGGACTCCGCGGCGCGGTATCCCGAGGAGGACGATGCCCTCGCTGCCCTTGTTGGATTCGATGATCTCGTGGGCGATGCGGGTGACCGCGCGTGAGACATCGGGTGCGTCCAGCACTGTTCGCTGTGTCATAGTTCCCCTTCTCCGCCTCTCCGGACGGTGGTTAAAGGAGTGGTTCGATTCGATTGTAGACCTCGTGCGAGACGCGCTCGCAGGCGGGTCCGGAGTGCGGACCCGCCGGCGTCAGATGAGCGTCGGTTTGACGTCGAGGATGCGTGAGAGCAGGCCCGAGACGAAGCCGGGCGAGTCATCGGTGGAGAACTGCCGGGCCAGTGAGACCGCCTCGTCGATGGCGACCTTGTCGGGCACCTCGTCGTTGAACAGGATCTCCCACGTGCCGATCTCGAGCAGGGACCGATCGACGGCGGGCATCCGGTCGAGCGGCCAGCCCTCGGAGTAGGTGGAGATGATCTCGTCGATCTCCTCCTGCTTCTCGGTGATGCCCGTGACGATCTCGACCGCGTATTCCTTCATCGGGTAGTCGGGATCGTTCGACCGCATGGTGACGAGCTCGTCGATCGCGAGTCGTCGCTGCCCGGCTTCGAAGAGCAGCTCGAGAGCCCGGCGCCGGGCTCGTGTGCGTGCCGAGGCCACTTACTTGACGCGTCCGAGGTAGTCGCCGCTGCGGGTGTCGACCTTGACCTTGGTGCCCTCTTCGAGGAACAGCGGCACCTGGATCTCGTAGCCGGTCTCGAGCGTCGCGGGCTTCGATCCGCCGGTCGAGCGGTCGCCCTGCAGGCCGGGTTCGGTGTGGGTGATGGTCAGTTCGACCGAGGGCGGCAGCTCGACGGACAGCGCGGTGCCCTCGTGGAAGGAGATCTGCAGGTCCTGGTTCTCGAGCATGTAGTTCGCGGCGTCGCCGACGAGCTCAGCGGAGATGTTGACCTGGTCGTAGTCCTTCGAGTCCATGAACACGTAGTCGGTGCCGTCATGGTAGAGGTACTGCATGTCGCGACGGTCGACGTTGGCGGTCTCGACCTTGGTGCCGGCGTTGAAGGTCTTGTCGATGATCTTCCCGGAGGTGACGTTCTTCATCTTGGTGCGGACGAACGCCGGTCCCTTGCCGGGCTTGACGTGCTGGAACTCGAGCACCTGCCACAGCTGGTTGTCGATGTTGAGCACAAGGCCGTTCTTCAGGTCGTTGGTTGTCGCCACTAATTCGTCCTTCTTCGCGTCACGTTCGGATCATCGATCGATGATCGCCGATTGGTCAGGCATCACCGCCGCCCTGTGAGAGGGCAGGCGTGAGGCATTCCTGGACGATTCTAGCAAGCCCGTCCAGCGCCGTGCATCCGCGTGTGTCGAGTGCTGTGTCAGCGTGCTGAGTGGTGCGTCAGCCGAGTTCGGTGAGCAGCGGCACCGTCGGCGAGGTCTCGCCGATCTCCTGGTAGGCGGTGTGGAGGATCGAGGCATCGGGGATCTCGACGGTCGAGGGTTCGCCGATGTCGGTCAGCAGCACCATCCGCAGCATCGCTCCGCGGGCCTTCTTGTCCCGCTTCATCGTGTCCAGCAGCTGCGGCCACACATCGGAGCGGTAGCCGGTGGGCAGGCCGAGCTTGCTCAGCAGTTCGCGATGGAGGTCGACGGTCTCGTACGGGAGGCTCTTGACCATGGAGGCCACCTCGGCGGCGAAGACCATCCCCACGGATACGGCTGCTCCGTGGCGCCACTGGTAGCGCTCCTTGTGTTCGATCGCGTGGGCCAGTGTGTGCCCGTAGTTGAGGATCTCGCGTCGACCGGACTCTTCGAAGTCGTCGGAGACGACGTCGGCTTTGACGCGGATGGATCGTTCGATGAGTTCTCGCAGGACGGGTCCGCCGACGTCGCCGATCTGCTCCTTCGAATGGGCGGAGATGAGGTCGAGGATGGCGGGGTCGGCGATGAAGCCGGTTTTGACCACTTCGGCGAGGCCGGTGAAGAGTTCGTTCTCCGGCAGGGTCGCCAGCGTGTCGAGGTCGACGAGGACGCCGGCCGGGGCGTGGAAGGAGCCGACGAGGTTCTTGCCCTCGGCGGTGTTGATGCCGGTCTTGCCGCCCACGGCGGCGTCGACCATGCCGAGGACCGTGGTGGGGATGTGGATGACGCGGATGCCGCGCAGCCAGGTGGCGGCGACGAATCCGCCGAGGTCGCTCACGGCGCCTCCGCCGACGGTGACGATGGCGTCGGTGCGGGTGAAGTCGGACTGTCCGAGCACCTGCCAGCAGAAAGCGGCGACCTGGATGTGTTTGGCCTCTTCGGCGTCGGGGATCTCGGCGGCCACGGCTTCGAGTCCGGTCGCCGCGAGGTCGTCGCGGACGGCCTCACCGGTGGTGCGCAGGGCCCGCGGGTGGATGACGAGGACCTTCTCCACCCGGTTGCCGAGCAGTTCGGGCAGTTCGCCCAGCAGTCCCTGACCGACGAGGACCGGGTAGGTCCCGCCGGCGTCGACATCGATGCGTGTGGTGCTCATTCGTCCGTCTTCCTGATCGTTGCGCGTCTTTCGGGGTGATTCTCGTGCAGGTGAGGCACAGCCCCGACCCAGCCTAGCCCTGCCGGACCGGCGGCGACGAAACGCCCACCTGACGTGGGCGGAACCGTCTCACAGGCGGGGGCCGGGTTCACCCTCGTCGAGATGGGCGTACTTCGCGTACTCCTCAGCCCGCCGCAGTCCTGTGAGTACGTCGACGACGCGGTTGACCACGGTCGACGGCGGTGAGTTCGAGGCTTGGACGCGGAAGGTCGCGACCTGTTCGTACAGCGGTTCCCGTTCGGCGACCAGCGCCATCCAGTTCTCCACGGCGGAGCCTGCTCCGCGCAGCAGAGGGCGGTGCGGGGCGTTGATCCGCTGCGCGACGGTGTCGACGTCGATGTCGATGTGCACGACCTTGATCGCGGGGTGTTTGAGCTGGGCGCGGGTGCCGGGGTTGAGGATCGCTCCCCCGCCCAGGGACACGATGCCCGGCCGGTCGAGCAGGCGGCGCAGCGCCTTGCGCACGACCTCGCGTTCGATGCGCCGGAAATAGTCCTCACCACGCTCGACGAACAGTTCACCGATGGCCCCGTACTGGTCGACGATGTTCGCGTCGGTGTCGATGAGCGGCAGGCCCAAGCGGTCGGCGAGCAGTCGCCCGATGGTCGACTTGCCTGCGGCGGGAGGACCGGAGAGCACGATGCGTGAGAGCGCGGCGGGGACCGGTTCCAGAGGCGGAACCGGTTTCGGGATCGGGGTCTCGTTCATCGTCCGATGCGGAGGTTCTCCGGGATGGCCGCGACGTAGGCGTCCAGGTTCCGCTTCGTCTCGGCAACCGAGTCTCCGCCGAACTTCTCGACGACGGCTTCGGCGAGGACGAGGGCGACCATCGCCTCGGCGACGACGCCGGAGGCCGGGACCGCGCACACGTCGGAGCGCTGGTGGTTGGCCTTCGCCGCCTCGCCGATGGTGACGTCGACGGTGGACAGTGCCCGGGGCACCGTGGCGATGGGCTTCATCCCGGCGCGCACCCGCAGCGGACCGCCCGTGGACATGCCGCCTTCGGTGCCGCCGGCGCGGTTGCTCGTGCGGCGGAATCCGTCGGGTCCGACCTCGAGTTCGTCATGCGCCTGCGAACCCGGTCGTTTCGTGGTGAGGAAACCGTCACCGACCTCGACGCCCTTGATGGCCTGGATGCCCATGAGGGCGCCTGCCAGGCGGGAGTCGAGACGACGGTCCCAGTGGACGTGGGAGCCGAGTCCCGGGGGCAGATCGTAGGCGAGGATCTCGACGACTCCGCCGAGGGTGTCCCCGGCCTTCTTCGCCGCATCGATCTCGGCGACCATCGCAGCCGAGAGCTCGGCGTCGAAGCAGCGTACGGGATCGGCGTCGAGGGCGTCGACGTCGGCGGCGGTCGGCAGCTCGGGTGCGGCATCGGCGGCGTGTTCGGCGGTGCCGATGGCCACGGTGTGGGAGACCAGTGTGATGCCGAGTTCGCCGAGGAACTTCGCGGCCACGGTGCCCAGGGCCACCCGCATCGCGGTCTCACGTGCCGAGGCGCGTTCGAGCACGGGTCGGGCCTCGTCGAAGCCGTACTTCTGCATGCCGACGACGTCGGCATGTCCGGGTCGGGGCCGCGTCAGCGGAGCATTGCGGGCAAGTCCCTCGAGCTCGGATTCGTCGATGGGGTCCGCGCTCATCACGGTCTCCCATTTGGGCCATTCGGTGTTGCCGACCTCGATGGCCACGGGTGAGCCGAGCGTGGCGCCGTGGCGGACGCCGCCGAGCAGTCGCACCTCGTCGGCTTCGAACTTCATCCGTGCGCCGCGGCCGTAGCCGAGGCGACGCCTGGCCAGGCTTGCTCGAATATCGTCCCTGGTGATCGGTACATGGGCGGGAAGCCCCTCAATGATCCCGGTCAGCGCCTCGCCGTGGGATTCGCCTGCAGTCAGCCATCTCAACATTCCACCGATTCTACAAAACGAATGGGGCGGTCACCGACCCCAGCCACATTCCGGATAGCATCGCGGGCCCGAAGGCGATCGTCACCCCACGCAGGCGGCGAGCCCGGACCACTCCGACAAGCGCCCAGACCCCGGCGATGACCATCATCGCCACGAGCACGAGAGCCGGTGCCCACGGGTCGTAGAGCCCGGCGGTGGCGAAGACGATGAAGGACAGCTTGACATCGCCCAGACCCATCGTCCGTCGGCGCAGCAGCCGACCGAGCAGGTGGAGGAGCCCGAAGGCGATGAGGGCGATGGTGCCGGAGAAGAAGGCCGTGAACCACATGTGGGAGGCCCCGAGAACGGAGCCGATGATGATCACAGCGAGTCCGAGGAGGGTGGTCGGGAGCACGATCCGATCGGGCAGTCGACGCACGACGACGTCGGTGGTGAAGAGGACCGGGGTGGTTCCGGCGCCGAGTCCGAGGAAGCAGGCGGTGCCGATGCGGTCGGCAGAGTTCGGCTGCGGCGGGGTGAATGTGGCCCCGCTCAGCGGTGCGTAGGCACTCCATCCGCCGTTCCCGACGACGATCTGGTGGGCAGGGAAGGCCCACGCAGCGACGGCGGCGAGCACGAGGCCCGCCAGCACGGGAACCCAGGCCGGAGAGAGTGTCGAGTTCTCCAGCCGCTCGAGCTGGGTGTCGTCGTTGAGCCAGAATCGGGTGGTTCTGGCAAGCACCAGTGCCACGGCGAGGGCGATGAGCACAGTGAGGCCGATGACCATTGCGTGCAGCACCCCGGAGTCCACAGTCCCTGCCTCGGCTCAGTCCCGGACGGCTGCCGCGGTGTCCCGCAGCGCGGAGTACATGGCCTCAGAGATCCGGTCCCGCAGCTCCTGCCCGGTCGGCAGGGCGAGCGACGTCGAGGTGGCGGCCGCCGCGACGAACATCTCGGATTGGGCGACGGCCTGTTCGACGAGCATCGCGGTCCCGTCGACGGGACGCAGTCCGTGTGCGGCCGCGGCGGCGAGGAAGGACGAGGCGTCGGCGTACGCGACGTCGAGGGCGACGCCGCTGAGGTTCTCACCGCTGCTGTGGTCTCGGCCGGCGGTGAAGGACACGTCCCATTCGAGGTCCGGGGCCGCCTCGGCGGGGAGGGTGGAGATGACGACCGCCGAGGGACCGATCCGCTCAAGCGGGGCGACCGTAGCGGTGAGGCCGATCCGTTCGCTCAGTTCGACCACTCGCCGGGCCCGGTCGGGGCTGCGGACGAGGAATTCGACCGCAGTGATGCCGAGGTCACGGCAGGCCACGAGCGCCGAGGCGGCGGTGGCCCCCGCCCCGAGGATCGTCGCCCGTCCGGCTCCCGCACTGCGGGACTCCTCCCCTGCGGCGGGGCCCAGGTGAGGGGCGATCGCGCGGACGATGCCGCGCACATCGGTGTTCGCCACCTGCACCTGCTCACCCGAACGCGCGACGGTGTTGCCCGCACCGGTCAGTGCGGCGGTGTCGTCGATCGACCAGCCGCGTTCTGCGGCCAGCTCGACGAGGCGGTCCTTGAGCGGCATGGTCAGGGAGAATCCGGTCTCGTCAGGGTGCGAGTCGAGGAAGTCCTCGAGCTCATCGGCGCCGAGGTCGACGCGGCCGTATTCGCTCGTCGTCAGCCCGAGGGCGGCGAAGGCGGCACGGTGGAGCAGGGGCGACTTCGAATGGTCGATGGGCCGCCCGAGCACCGCGGCGAGGATCCTCACTCCTCGTCGCCGTTCCCGTTGTGCTCCTTGAGCCACTTGCGGTAGATCTCGACGTTCTTCTGGTGTTCGTCGTAGGTGTTCGCGAACTTCGTCTCACCGGTGTCCGGGTTCGTCGCAACGAAGAACTGCCAGTCGCCCTTCGACGGTTTGAGCGCCGCTTCCACCGCACCGGAGCTCGGCGCGTTGATGGGTCCGGGCGGCAGGCCCTTCTTCTTGTACGTGTTGTACGGCGAATCGGACTGGCGTTCCTTCTTCGTCGTCGTCAGGTCCGAACGGGCTCCGTGGATGTAGGCGACCGTCGCATCCGACTGCAGCAGTCCCCCGGTCTTCGAGTGATCGGAGATCCGGTTGAGGAAGACGCGAGCGACCTTCTTGCGCACTTCTTCGTCGCCCGGGGACTCCTTCTCCACGAGGCTGGCGAGGGTGAGGATGCGGTTGGCGTCCTTGTCCTCGATGCCCAGTTCGTCGAGTTCGGACTCGGTCTTGTCCACCATCTCCTGGACGACGTCCTCGGCTGTCTTCGTCTTGTCCAGATCGTAGGTCGCCGGGTAGAGGTAGCCCTCGAGGCTGGGGGCATCGATGTCGAGTCCGTAGTCCTTCGGGGTCTTGTCGTCGATGGCCTTGTCGACTTCGTCGGCGTTCATCCCGGATTCGATCATGATCGCTTTGATCTCTTCGACCTGTTTGCCTTCGGCCACGGTGATCCGCGGGGGCGCGATGGGGTTGATGAGCGCCTCGACGGCAGCCTTCGAGCTCATCTTCTCCCGCATCGTCCACGTGCCGGCCTGGATGGTCGCCTCACGGCGTTCGACCTCGTCGAGGAAGGGTTCGGAGTTCATGATGACACCCTCCTCGACGAGCTGGTTGGCCACGGTGCGGGCCGAGGAGCCGGGAGCGATGTCGATGGACACCTCGTTGGTGCCCTGCCCCTCGTAGTCGCCCTTGGGACCGAACAGGTCGTCGACGACTCCCCCGGCGGCCTTGACGCCGAAGAAGCCGCCGATGCCGAAGATGAGGACGCAGATGACGATGATGGTCGTCATCCGGCGCCGGCGCAGCATCCGGCGCCGTTTCTTCGCGCGCACCTCGGATCGGCTCAGGCCTTCGTCTGCTGAGAACTCAGTGGGAAGCGGGCTCATTGTTCACTCTCCTCGTCGGGCATCTCGCGTCCGGCGGGGACACCGGTGTTGTGTTCGAACTCGAGGGCGTTCTGGAGGATGATGACAGCGGCCTGTGCGTCGACGATCTCCCGCCGTTGGCGGGAGGATTTCCCAGCCGCGGCGAGGGCGTGGTGGGCTTCGACGGTGGTGAAGCGTTCGTCGACGAGGCGGATGGGTGTGTCGGTCGCCGAGGCGACCTTGCGGGCGAATTCCAGCGCCGAGGCGGCTGCCGCGCGAGCGGCCCCGTCGAGGGACTTCGGGTCGCCGGCGAGGAGTTCGATCGGTTCGTATTCCGCGACGATCTCGCTCAGCTCTCGCAGCGCCGCCGGTTCGTCCTTGCGGCGGACGACGGTCAGCGGGGTCGCGAGGATCCCTTCGGGGTCGCTGGCGGCGACCCCGATCCGCACCGAACCGATGTCGAGGCCCAAGCGACGACCTCGGCGGAATGTCACTGGATGGCCGCCTTGACGGCCGAGATGGCGGCCGGGATCGCTGCCGGGTCGCTGCCGCCGCCCTGGGCGAGGTCGGGCTTGCCGCCGCCTCCGCCGCCGAGCTCGCCGCAGGCCAGGGACACGAGCTTGCCGGCCTGCAGACCAGCGGTGCGGGCGGCCTCAGTGACGGCGATGACGACGACGGGTTTGCCGCCCGTCACGCCGAGGCCGAGGACCACGCCCTGACGGTCGCTTACCCGTCCGCGCAGATCGGTCACGACGGTGCGGACGTCTCCCGCGTTGCCGACCTCGCCGAGGTCGGCGACGACGAAGAGGGTCTCCCCCACGGTCTGTGCATCGTCGAGGAACTTGCCCGCGCCGGCGAGCAGCTGCTGTGCGCCCAGGCGGGAGATCTCCTTCTCCGCGTCCTTGAGCCTGGTCATCAGATCGGAGACCCGGCCCGGCACATCGGCGCCGGGAACCTTGAGCATCTCGGAGAGGTTGGACACGATGGTGCGTTCGGCGGCCAGGGAGCGGAACGCGTCCATGCCGACGGCGGCTTCGATGCGACGGACTCCCGAGCCGACGGAGGCTTCGGAGAGCACGGAGATCGGGCCGACCTCGGACGAGGCTCCCACATGGGTACCTCCGCAGAGTTCGCGGGAGAAGGGCCCGCCGATGTCGACGACGCGCACCACGTTCGGGTACTTCTCTCCGAACAGTGCCATGGCCCCGGACTTCCGGGCGTCGTCGAAGGGCATGTACTCGGTTCCGACCTCGTAGTTCGACCGCACCGCGAGGTTAGCGACCTCTTCGATCTCGCCGCGCATCTGGGTGCTCGGGGCCTCGGGGAACGAGTAATCGAAGCGCATGTAGCCGGGCTGGTTGAGCGAACCGGCCTGGACGGCGTGGCTGCCGAGGATCTCCCGCAGGGCGGCGTGGACGAGGTGGGTGGCGGTGTGGGCCTGGGATCCCTGGAAGCGGTGATCGTGGTCGACGCTCGCGAGCACTTCGTCGCCGACGTGGAGCTCACCGTCGGTGACCTCGACATGGTGGGCAGGCAGTCCCTTGATGGGGTTCTGCACATCGGTGACGCGGGCGGTGAAGCCGTGACCCTTGATGAGGCCGACATCGGCGCGCTGGCCGCCGGATTCGGCGTAGAACGGGGTGAGGTCGAGGATGACGTCGCCGCTCTGGCCGGTCGTGAGCACCTCGGTGGCGACGCCGTCGGTGACGATTCCGCGCACGCGGGAATCGGCTTCGAGCTGGTCGTAGCCGACGAATTCGCTCCGACCCTCGTCGAGGAGGGCCGAGTAGGCGGAGAGGTCGGCGTGGCCGCCGCCCTTCTTCGCCTTCGCATCGGCCTTGGCGCGGGTGCGCTGTTCGTCCATGAGGGAGCGGAAGCCGGATTCGTCGACGTTCAGTCCCGCCTCGGAGGCCATTTCGAGGGTGAGGTCGATGGGGAATCCGTGCGTGTCATGGAGGGCGAAGGCGACGTCGCCGCTGATGGTCGTGTTCGTTCCGGACAGGGATCCGGCGGCGTTCTCGAACAGCTGGGTGCCGGATTCGAGGGTGCGCAGGAACGCCTTCTCCTCGGCGTAGGCGATGCGCGAGATCCGGTCGAAGTCGGTTTCGAGCTCCGGGTAGGACAGCTTCATCGCCTGCATCGAGACGGGGAGCAGTTCGGGCAGGACTTCGTCCTTGACGCCGAGCAGGCGCATTGCGCGCACGGCGCGGCGGAGCAGACGGCGGAGGATGTAGCCGCGGCCTTCGTTGCCGGGGCGGACTCCGTCGCCGATGATGATGAGCGAGGAGCGGACATGGTCGGCGACGACGCGCATCTGCACATCGGAGTGTTCGTCCTCGCCGTAGGCCCGACCGGCCAGCCGGCTCGCGGCCTCGATGACGGGGAACACCTCGTCGATCTCGTACATGTTCTCCACACCCTGGAGCAGGAACGCCACACGTTCGAGCCCCATGCCGGTGTCGATGTTCTTCGCGGGCAGTTCGCCGGCCACGTCGAAGTCGACCTTTGAGCGGACCTCGGAGAGTTCGAACTCCATGAACACGAGGTTCCAGATCTCGATGTAGCGGTCCTCGTCGGCGACCGGGCCGCCGTCGACGCCGTAGGCGGGGCCGCGGTCGAAGTAGATCTCCGAGCAGTAGCCGCCGGGACCGGGCTGACCGGTGTGCCAGTAGTTGTCCTCGTTGTCACGCAGCTGGATGCGCTCACGCGGGACGGACGTCTCTTCGAGCCACATGTCGATGGTCTCGGTGTCGTCCTCGTGCACGGTCGCCCACAGCAGCTCCGGGTCGAAGCCGAGTCCGCCGTCGTCGACGGAGTTCGTCAGCAGCCCCCAGGCGAACTTGATGGCGTCGCGCTTGAAGTAGTCGCCGAAGGAGAAGTTGCCGTTCATCTGGAAGAACGTGCCGTGGCGGGTGGTCTTGCCGACCTCTTCGATGTCTCCGGTGCGCACGCACTTCTGCACGCTCGTGGCACGGCTGAAGGGGGCGGGTTCGCGCCCGGTGAGGTACGGGATGAACTGGACCATGCCTGCGATGTTGAACAGGATGGACGGATCGGAGCTGATCACCGACGCCGAGGGGACCACGGTGTGCCCGTTCGCTTCGAAGTAGTCCAACCAGCGTTGTTTGATCTCTGCCGTCTTCAATCCAAGACCTTTCGCGTATTGCCGGTGCGTCACCGCACTTACTCATGCGTATCCGCACTTACCAGGGACTAGTTTAATGGCTCCGCCGCAATATGCGAGGTGGCGCGGCGTGCTGGGACGGGTTGCCGGAGCAGACCCGCCGCACCCGACCTTAGCTGCGGCCCGTTTCCCCTCGATCAAGCCGCAGCGCATCCGTCGACCCGTGCGCCATTCGACGTTCGCGCTCCGCCTTGATCGACGCCGATGCCGGTCCGCGGGGCGGCCGCATCTGCGCTGCGGGTGGTGAATACACGACTGCCCGGAACCAGCGGTCCCGGGCAGTCGTGGTGGCGTGATGGCCAGTGTTCAGGCGATCAGCGCGAGTAGAACTCGACGACGAGCTGAACGTCGCAGGTGATCGGCACCTCTTCGCGCTTCGGGGTGCGCAGCAGAGTCGCCTGCAGGCCCTCGAGGTTGACGTTGAGGTAGCCCGGAACTGCGGGCAGGACGTCCTTGTGACCACCGGCGGCGGCGACCTGGAACGGATCCATCGATGCCGAACGCTCGTGCACCTGGATGGTCTGGCCTTCCTTCACGCGGAAGGAGGGACGGTCGACGCGCTGTCCGTCGACCGTGATGTGACGGTGGACGACGAACTGACGGGCCTGGGCCATGGTGCGGGCGAAGCCCGAACGCAGGACGAGGGCGTCCAGACGCGATTCGAGGAGCTCGACCATGGTCTCACCGGTCAGGCCGGGGAGACGGTTGGCTTCCTTGTAGGTCTTGAGCATCTGGGCCTCACGGATGCCGTACTGCGCGCGCAGACGCTGCTTCTCCTTGAGGCGGACCGAGTAGTCGCTGTCGTTGCGACGACGGGCGCGTCCGTGCTCGCCTGGAGGGTACGGGCGACGCTCGAAGTACTTCTCGGCCTTGGGTGTCAGAGCAATGCCGAGGGCGCGCGAGAGGCGCGTCATGCGGCGATTACGTGCTGGTGCTGGCACTGTATTACCTTTCATCAATGTGTTCTGTCACGAAGGGCCCTTGAGGTTCTCGCCCCGAACGCGACTGTTGTTTCCCCGGATGGGAAAGAGGGATTGAGCGTCGAGATCCGCTCGCACCGACCGCCTTTAGCGTGCAGGCACAACAGCTAACTATCTTAGCGGGTGCACGGCCCGCGCCGCAAAGCCGATCGACGCGGCTGCCGGTGTGATGTTGCCGACCCTTCCGCGGACGGCGGCTCACCGGTCGTGGCAGTCGATCGCGGCGTCGGCCACGGCTGCGCCGGACCCGCTGTAGATGTTGATCACCGCGTGCACTCCGGCTTTGTCGAAGTGGTCTGCCTGGTCGGGACGTTGGACGACGGCGGCGATGGTGCCCGGGAATCCGGCGATGCGCAGCTGTTCGAGGGCGAAGGTGTTCGAGTCGTGCAGCGCCATGGCCAGCACCACGGTGTGCGCGGTGCCGCCGACGACGAGGCGGTGCCAGAATTCGTGGTCGGTGGCGTCGCCTTCGAGGACGGTGAAGCCGTCCTCGCGCAGTGCTTCGATGACGAGGTGGTCGTTGTCGATGCCGATGACGTCGCTGTCTCCGCGTTCGACGAACCGCTCGTAGGCACCTCGGCCGATTCGGCCCATCCCGAGGACGACCACCTCGGCGGGGCCGGTGTCGAGCGGTCGGTCGTTCTTCCGCAGCCGGGCTTCGTTCTCATCCGGCAGGACCTTGTCGAGCTTCGCCACGATCTGCAGACTGTACGCGTTGGCCAGAGAGGAGATGATCATGCCCAGGGCCACGGCCAGTGCGGTGATGGTCAGCCAGTCATCGGCGAACAGCCCGTTGTCGATGCCGACGGCGACGACGATGAGGGCGAATTCGGAGAAGTTGCTCAGTGCCAGGCTGGTGCGCACGCTCGTGCGGTTGCGCAGTCCGAAGAGCCGGCCCATGAGGAAGAAGCTGACGAAGTTGAACGGCAGCAGGACAGCGCAGAGGAGGATCGCCATGAGCAGGTCCGACCAGGTCGGGACCGCCTGCAGGCCGATGACGACGAAGAAGCCGACGAGGAAGAGCTCCTTGACGCTGAAGAGCGACTTCGACATCTCGACGGCGCGCGGATGGGTGGAGAAGAGCAGACCGAGGACCAGAGCACCGAGGTCGCCGTGGATGCCCACGGATTCGAAGGCGACGTATCCCGGCCCCAGGGCCATGACCACGCCGAAGAGCACGAGGAGTTCGCCTCGGCCGACGCGGTCGAGGATCCGCCGCAGCACCCACACCCCGGGGATGAGCAGGAGCAGCGCCAAGGCCCAGGGGCTGGGCGGTTCCTCACCGGCGATGGTGATGAAGGCGACGGCGGCGAGGTCCTGCAGGACGAGGATGGCGATGGCGATCTGCCCGTAGTAGGAGCCGTCGTCCGAACGGTCCTCGAGGACCTTGACCACGAGCACGGTCGAGGAGAACGAGAGTGCGAATCCCAGCAGGGCCAGCGTGCCGAGGCCCCCGCCGACGCTGACGACACCGATGACGGTGGCGAAGCCGATGGTCCCGGCGCCGAGGAGGACGACCGTGACCATGTGCAGCAGCGCGGTCCCGTGGGCCTCGGGTTGGAGCAGGGAGCGCAGGTCGAATTTCAGCCCGATCGTGAACAGGAGAAGCACGACGCCGAGGTCGGAGATCTCCTGCAGACCGGCGAAGGCAGTGATTCCGAAGAGGTGGAGGCAGAATCCGGCGGCGAGGAATCCGACGAGAGGTGGGATGCGGACCTCGTGGGCGAGGATCCCGAAGGCCAGGGCCGCCGCGATGGTGATGACGATGTCTGCCATCCCGTCCTCCTCGCTCGGCCGCTTTCTCAGCGGGCGTCTTCGCCGCCGCGTCTCAGTCAAAACTACCTTTTTGACCAGGAACGCGAAAGAACGCTCGCCGACGATCAGGAGGGCGGTTCGATCGAAGGGTCGGTCGGGCTGAGGGTGGTTGTGTGAAGATGGGTGTCATGGACACCGGCGACTTGGACAGCGCAGAAAAGGAACTGAGTTCGCTCCTGCACAAGTGCGAAGCAGTTCTCCAGGGCTCGACGCTCAGCCAGTCAAAGACGACACTGATGAGGAACCGTGTCGGAGCGCTGCGTACGGCTCTTGAGCTGATTCACCGAACAAAGCTGGAACAGGATGAGTGACGACTCCACGGGCCCGAATTCCGGTGAGTGCCCGCTCTCAGCTGATCAGCTCTCGGGCCGGAGCAGGCGCCGCAGATTCTCCAGCCTTTCTGCCATGGACCTCTCCATGCCGTTGCCCGTCGGGGTGTAGTAGCGCTTGCCGCGCAGCGTTTCGGGCAGGTACTCCTGATCCGCGACCCCATGCGGATAGTCGTGGGAGTACTTGTAGCCTTCGCCGTGGCCGAGTTCCTTCGCCCCTGGATAGTGGGCATCGCGCAGATGGGTCGGCACCTGACCGGCGAGACCGTTCTTGACATCGGCGATCGCAGTGTCCAGCGCCCGGTAGCTCGCGTTCGACTTCGGGGCCAGCGCGAGGTAGGTGACTGCCTCGGCGAGGGGTATGCGGCCTTCGGGCATGCCGATGTTCTGTACCGCCGTCGAGGCGGCCACCGCGATGGGCAGCGCCTGCGGGTCGGCCATGCCGATGTCCTCGGCGGCGGAGATGACGACGCGGCGGGCGATGAAGCGCGGGTCCTCACCGGCGACGATCATCCGCGCCAGATAGTGCAGTGCGGCGTCGACATCCGAGCCGCGGATGGATTTGATGAACGCAGAGACGACGTCGTAGTGCTGATCGCCGTTCTTGTCGTACCGCAGCACCGTCTCACTGCTTGCCTCGGCGCAGGCCTCCTCGGTGATGCGGATCGGCGGAGTGTCGTCCTCGGCCTGAGCGGCGGCGATGCCGGCGGCGGCCTCGAGCACTGTCAGGGACCGCCTGGCGTCGGCACCGGCGATGCGGACGATGAAGGCCCGCGCTTCGTCGCTGAGTTCGAAGCCGCCGGCCAGGCCTCGGTCGGATTCGACGGCACGATCGAGGAGGTTGCCGATCGCCTCGTCATCGAGCGGCCGCAGGGTGAGCAGCAGCGAACGGGACAGCAGCGGGGAGATGACAGAGAACGACGGGTTCTCCGTCGTCGCCGCCACCAACACCACCAGGCGGTTCTCCACCGCCGGAAGCAGTGCGTCCTGTTGGGCCTTGGAGAAGCGGTGGATCTCATCGAGGAAGAGCACGGTCGTTCTGCCGTACATCTCGCGTTCGCGGCGGGCGTTCTCGATGACCTGGCGGACGTCCTTGACTCCGGCGGTGATCGCCGAGAGTTCGACGAAGGTACGTCCCGGTGCGTGCGAGATCACGTGCGCGAGCGTCGTCTTCCCGACCCCGGGAGGACCCCACAGAATCACCGAGGAGGCTCCCGCCCGGTCTCCCCCGCTGGCTTCGACGAGTTGGTTGAGCGGGGATCCGGGGAACGTCAGATGTTCCTGTCCGACCACCTCGGCGATGGTGCGCGGACGCATCCGCACCGCCAGCGGATCGAGCGCCCGCCCGGTCGACGATGCCCCGGAGGAACCGGCGAAGCCCGGACCAGGTGATTCCTGGTCCGGGCCGTCGGAGAACAGATTCGGTTCCTGGCTCATCAGGACTCGGTGTCGTCGTCTTCCGGTTCGTAGTCGACGCCGGCCTCGGCCCTCTGGGCGTCGGTGATCGGAGCCGGAGCCTGGGTCAGCGGGTCATAGCCGCCGCCGGACTTCGGGAACGCGATGACCTCACGGATGGAGTCGACCCCGGCCAGCAGGGACACGATGCGGTCCCAGCCGAAGGCGATGCCGCCGTGCGGGGGTGCACCGAACTTGAAGGCTTCGAGGAGGAAGCCGAACTTCTCCTGCGCCTCTTCCTCGGTGATGCCCATGATCGAGAACACGCGCTCCTGAACATCCTTGCGGTGGATGCGGATCGAGCCTCCGCCGATCTCGTTGCCGTTGCACACGATGTCGTAGGCGTAGGCCAGGGCGGCACCGGGATCGGATTCGAGGGTGTCGAGGAATTCGGGCTTCGGCGCGGTGAAGGCGTGGTGGACGGCAGTCCACTGTCCCCCGCCGACGGCCACGTCACCGGCGGCCTGCGCATCGGCGGCGGATTCGAAGAGCGGTGCGTCGACGACCCACACGAAGGCCCAGTCGCCGTCCTTGATGAGTCCCGTGCGTTCGGCGATCTCATTGCGGGCGGCACCGAGGAGTGCGCGGGAGTCGTTGGGGGATCCGGCGGCGAAGAAGATCGCGTCGCCCGGATTCGCTCCGGCCGCCTCGGCGAGTCCGGCCTTCTCGGCATCGGAGATGTTCTTGGCCACGGGGCCCGACAGGGTGCCGTCCTCTCCGATGAGCACGTAGGCCAGGCCCTTCGCGCCGCGCTGCTTCGCCCAGTCCTGCCAGGCGTCGAGCTGGCGGCGGGGCAGCGAGCCGCCGCCCGGGTAGACGACGGAGCCGACGTATTCGGACTGGAAGACGCGGAACGGGGTGTCTGCGAAGAACTCTGTGAGGTTGCTCAGCTCGAGGCCGAAACGCAGGTCGGGCTTGTCCGAACCGTACTTCTCCATCGCCTCGTGGTAGGTGATGTGCGGGATCGGCGTGCTGATGTCGTAGCCGATGAGCTTCCACAGCGCCGTGAGGATCTCCTCGGCCAGGGCGATGATGTCGTCCTGCTCGACGAAGGAGGCCTCGATGTCGAGCTGGGTGAACTCGGGCTGGCGGTCGGCGCGGAAGTCCTCGTCGCGGTAGCAGCGGGCGATCTGGTAGTAGCGTTCCATGCCGGCGACCTGGAGCAGCTGCTTGAACAGCTGCGGCGACTGCGGCAGGGCGTACCAGGAACCTGGCTTGAGGCGGGCCGGGACAAGGAAGTCCCGGGCACCTTCCGGAGTCGACTTCGTCAGCGTCGGGGTTTCGATCTCGACGAAGTCATGGGCATCAAGGACCGAGCGCGCCGCCTTGTTGACATCGGAGCGCAGACGGATCGTCTTCGCCGGGCCCGAGCGGCGCAGGTCCAGGTAGCGGTAGCGCAGGCGAGTCTCCTCACCGACGGTGCCGGACTCCTCAGCGTGATCCGAGACCTGGAACGGCAGCGCCGCGGCCTCGGAGAGCACCTCGACGGCGGTGTCGACGATCTCGATCTCGCCGGTGGGCAGGTTCGGGTTCGTGTTGCCCTCGGGGCGGGCGGACACGGTGCCGGTGGCCTTGACGACGGTCTCATTGCGCAGCTGGTGGGCATCGTCCTCACGGACGACGATCTGCACGATTCCAGAAGCGTCACGCAGATCGATGAAGGCCACACCTCCGTGATCGCGACGACGATCGACCCACCCGGTGAGGGTGACGGTTTCTCCTGCGTCCGCGGCTCGCAGGCTTCCGGCTTCGTGGCTTCGCAGCACCTAGGGCTCCTTAGTGATGTTGATGTTCAGCGCGTGACCAATGATAGTCGCTCACGACCGGCGGCCCGCACACGCCTCGACGCCGGGTGCGGGCACTGCCGGTGAACGTGTTCAGGCTCCGTAGACCCGTGGCCAGAGGTCGTCCTCGGACGGCGTCCAGGTCGCCGGGTCGGCCGGGGACTGCTCACCGGAGCGGATGTCCTTGACCTCGTGACCGGACTCTCCGTCGGTGAACCACACGAACGGGATGTCGCGGCGTTCCGCATAGCGGATCTGCTTGCCGAACTTCGCCGCGTTCGGGGACACCTCGCAGGGGATGTCCCGGGCACGCAGCTCGGTGGCCACGGCGTCGGCCTCGGTGCGACGGGCATCATCGGTGACCGCCACGACGACCGCCGAGGGCGTGCCGCGGGTGGCGCGGATGGTCGAGTCCTCGCCGAGGATGAACGCCATGAGGCGGGAGACGCCGATGGACATGCCCACGCCCGGATAGTTCTTCTTCCCGACCGTGACCAGGGAGTCGTACCGGCCGCCGGAGGAGACGGAGCCGAGTTCCTCGTGCCCGATCAGCTGCGTCTCGTAGACGGCACCCGTGTAGTAGTCGAGTCCGCGAGCGATCTTCAGCTGGGCGACGACGACACCCGGCGCCCGCTCGTGGGCGGCGCGCAGCATCGTCGTCAGCGATTCGAGGCCGGCCTCGAGCAGCGGGTGCTCCACTCCGAGGGCGCGGACCTCGTCGGCGAAGTCCGGTGAGTCGGATTCGATGGCGGCCAGCTGCAGGCACAGCTGCTGCTGCTGCTCATCGGCGCCGGCCTCGGCGGCGAGCAGCTTCGCCACCTCGTCGGCGCCGATCTTGTCGTATTTGTCCAGGCACCGCAGCACGGCTTGGATGTTCGTCAGTCCGATGCCGCGGGCGAAGCCTTCGAGCAGACGACGATCGTTGACGACGATCTTGATGCCCGGCACACCCAGTGGTGCGAGGCGAGTGAACGCGTCGGCGACGGCCAGGGGGATCTCGACCTCGAAGTGACCGGGCAGCTCACCATCGGCGATGACATCGATATCGGCCTGGATGAATTCGCGGTAGCGACCGGCCTGGGGGCGTTCCCCACGCCACACCGGCTGGACGCGGGCGGCCTTGAACGGGAAGCTCAGCTCGTTCGCGTTATCGGCGATGTAGCGGGCCAGCGGCACGGTGAGGTCGAAGTGCAGACCCAGCGGATTGCGTTCGGCACCGTCGGAGTGAAGCCGGGAGACGGCGAAGATCTCCTTGTCGATCTCCCCGTCTTTGGCCAGCTGGCTGATCGGTTCGACGGCGCGGTGGTTGAGTGCGGAGAACCCGTGCAGGGCGAAGGTGTGTTCGAGCGTGTCGATGATGGCCTTTTCGATCACGCGTTCGGCCGGTAGCCGTTCCGGGAATCCGGACAGACGGGCTGACTTCGCCATGGTGCTCCTTGCTTTCGGTGCGATGTGGTTCTTGGGATGGTGGACAGTGGTTGTTGGTGCCGGGTCGGGTCCGCGCTGGTCCGTGGGCGCGCTCGCGGTCAGAAGAAGGGATTCGAGTCCAGTTCCCGACCGACGCGGGAGGCCGGACCGTGTCCAGGATAGATGGGCACGTCGGGCAGTTCGGCGAACGCCCGCAGTGAGTCCTGCATCGCCTCGGCGTCTCCCCCGGGCAGGTCGACGCGGCCGATGGCCCCGGCGAAGACGACGTCGCCGGTGAAGATGATCTCCTCGTCGCCGTCGCTCACGCGCAGCAGTGTCGATCCCTCGGTGTGTCCCGGTGCGGAGACGGCCGTGATGGTCAGTCCCGCGATCTCGAAGCTCTGTCCGTCGCTGACGTCGATGACGTCCGGTGCCGTCCAGTCGGCGACGAGTGGAGCGAGCAGCGGGGTGAACTGGGGGCTGAGCGTCGACGCCGGATCGTCGAGCCGGTACCGATCGGCCCCGCCGAGGTGGACGGGGACGTCCCAGCGTGCGAGTACATTGGTCAGGCCCAGGATGTGGTCGGGATGGCCGTGGGTGAGGAAGATCGCCTGCGGGTCCAGTTCCTCTTCGGCCAGGAGGCGTTCGAGACCCGGTGCGCAGTCGTATCCGGAGTCGATGAGGATGCAGTCGCTGCGGCCCTCGGCCCGCACGGCATAGCAGTTGACGTCGAGGAATTCGGCGTGGGTGGTGAATACATCCATGTGCAAAGTCTATCCGCCGGCTTCCTGATGGTTATGCTGGGATAACGTCTATCCCACAATCGAGTGATCGGCGGGTGTGAAGACCCGCCGGTTCGACCGATGGAAACAAGGTGAGAACCATGTCGACCCCGACACCGAAGCCGACCCCCCGCCCGTCGTCTCTGCCCCGCCCGCAGGCGGCCCAGGTGGTCAATGCCAGCCATATCGACCACGATGCCGAGGTGGCGCGCGCGGTGACGCACGGTCGTGCCGATGCAGACGGCAGCGTGTTCGTCACGACGACCGAGGGTGAGCGTGCTGTCGGACAGTACCCGGATGCCACTCCCGAAGAGGCGCTCGAGTACTTTGCGAAGAAGTACGTCGAGCTCGTCGAGAGCGCGGCTCTGCTGCGCAATCGGCTCTCGGCCGGTGCCCCGGGACGCGAGATCGTGGCCGCGGCCACGACGCTCAAGGAGTCGCTGCCGGAGGCAAATGTCGTCGGCGACCTCAAGGGTCTGAGCGCGACGCTGGACACTCTCATCTCGGATGCCGAATCCACCGAGTCCCGCCAGGCCGCGCAGGCTCAGGCGGCGAAGCTCGCCGCCGCAGAGAAGCGGGAAGAACTCGTCACCGAGGCGGAGTCCTTGGCCAAGCAGGACCCGTCGAAGATCCAGTGGAAGCAGTCGGGTGCGCGTCTGCGTGAGCTCTTCGCCCAGTGGAAGGACATGCAGCGCACCGGACCGCGTCTGCCGCGTTCGGTCGATCAGGAGCTGTGGGGCCGGTTCTCCCAGGCCCGGAACACCTTCGAGCACAAGCGCAAGGAGTTCTTCGCTGAGCTCGACAAGGTCAATGCCGAGGGCAAGCGGATCAAGGAGAAGATCGTCGCCGAGGCGGAGTCGTTGTCCGCCTCGACCGATTTCCGCACGGTGTCGCAGAAGTACAAAGACCTCATGACTCAGTGGAAGCGTGCCCCGCGCGCTTCCCGGAAGGACGATGACGCACTGTGGGCGCGGTTCCGTGCGGCACAGGACGTGTTCTTCTCAGCCAGGGACGCGGAGAACGCCGCGCTCGACGAAGAGTACAAGGGCAACCTCGTCGTCAAGGAGGAGCTGCTGAAGAAGGCGCAGGCGCTGCTGCCGATCACCGACCCGGTGGCCGCGAAGCGGGACCTGCGCACCATTCAGGACGAATGGGAGGACGCCGGGAAGGTTCCCCGCGCCGACGTCTCGCGGATGGAGTACGGTCTGCGCGAGGTCGAGCGGGCACTGTCGGAGGCCGAGGAGGCCGCATGGCAGCGCAGCAACCCGGAGACGAAGGCCCGCACCTCCGGTGCGCTGAGTCAGCTCGACGATTCGATCCTCGAACTCGAGAAGAAGCTTGAGACCGCCCAGGCCTCCGGTGATGAGAAGGCCGTCGCCGATGCCCAGGCGGCCCTCGATGCCCGTCGCGCATGGAGGGATCAGCTCGCACAGACTGCGGCGGAACTCGACTGAATCCACAGCTGGCGGCGTTCGAGTCGGTGGTTGTCCACAGGCTCTCAGCGCACCCTTGCCAACGCCTCCGTACCCGGCGATAGTCGGTGTATGGAGGCGTTGTTTCATCTGCGTGACTACGGGTACGAGCATCTCACCGAGCTCACTCTCGACGGTCTGCTCATCCGTCTGACCGAGACCACGTGGGTGCGCAAGGGGGCGATCCTCTCACCGGAGGACCGGATGGAGGCGCTGCATTCGCTCGTTCCGCCCGGGCTCGTGCTCTCTCATGACAGTGCCTGGTGGGTCCACCGCGGACTGGGACGGGTGCCGACCCCGCTGAGCTTCATCACGCTGCCACGTCGACGGTGGATCGCCGATGACGGCTTCTCAGTCCATGAGATCGCTCTCGCCGACGACGAGTGGCAGCGCATCGGATCCCTGCCGATCACCAGGGAGGAGAGGACTCTCTACGATCTGCTCCTCCCCCACTTCCACCATCCCGACGACCAATCCGCCCAGGCGCTGCGCGGAATCGTCGATGAGATCCCTGCGGGTCTGCGTCGTCGATTCGGGCTCTATCTCTCAGTGGTCTCCCGTAGGCCCTTCGTCGCTCAGATGAGATCGCTGATCGAGGCTTAGATGGGCGTTCTGGTCAGAAGAATCTCGGCAGCGACCGACCATTGTGCCCACCCAACGGGGCGGGATCAGCCCCCGGAGATGCGGTAGACGTCGAAGACGCCCTCGACCTTGCGGACGGCCGAGAGCACGGTGTCGAGGTGGCTGGCGTCGCTCATCTCGAAGACGAACTTCGACTGGGCGACGCGGGCGCGTGAAGTGCCGACGGAGGCGGAGAGGATGTTGACGTGGGTCTCCGTGAGCACCTTCGTGATGTCGGAGAGCAATCCGGACCGGTCGAGGGCCTCGACCTGGATCTGCACGAGGTAGACACCGCTGGTCTTCTCCCCCCACTCGACCTCGACCATCCGTTCGGGTTCGCGTTCGAGGGACACGACGTTCGGGCAGTCGACGCGGTGGACGGAGACTCCGGAACCGCGGGTGACGAAGCCGACGATCTCGTCTCCCGGCACTGGGGTGCAGCAGCGGGCGAGCTTGACGAGCACATCGTCGACGCCCTTGACGCTCACACCCTCCGACGAGGAGTGGTGACCCGAGGACTGTCCGGTGCGGTTGCGCGGCTCCGGCGGCAGCACGACCTCTTCATCGTCGTCCCCGACCTCTTTCGCGAGCAGGTCGACGACGTGCTGGGCGGAGGTCACGCCGTTGCCGATGGCCGCATACAGGGCGCTGACATCGGGCAGTCGCAGCTCGGTCGCCACGACCTGGAGGGCTTCCTGACTCATCAGAGACGCGGCCGAGATGGAGTGCCGGCGCATCGCCCGGGCCAGCTGTTCGCGGCCGTTCTCGATCGCCTCTTCGCGGCGCTCCTTGGAGAACCACTGGCGGATCTTGCTGCGTGCGCGGGGGCTCCTGACGAATCCGAGCCAGTCGCGGCTGGGCCCGGCGTTCTCGTCCTTGGAGGTGAAGACCTCGACGGAGTCGCCGTTCTTCAACTCCGTGTCCAGGGCCACCAGGCGCCCGTTCACGCGGGCACCCATCGTCTTGTGACCGACCTCGGTGTGCACGGCATACGCGAAGTCGATGGGGGTAGCACCCGAGGGCAGACTCATCACATCGCCCTTGGGGGTGAAGACGTAGACCTCCTTCGAATTCACCTCGTAGCGCAGATTGTCGAGGAACTCGTCGGGGTCGCTGACCTCACGCTGCCAGTCGAGCAGCTGCCGCAGCCATGCCGCGTCGTCGACCGCTCCGGCATCGGAGACCTTCACCGAGCGTGCGGTGTTCGAGGTCACGGCCTTCGACGATTTGTTCAGGTCCTTGTACTTCCAGTGGGCGGCGACGCCGAACTCTGCCCTCCGGTCCATCTCATGGGTCCGGATCTGGATCTCGACGGGTTTGCCGGCGGGCCCGATCACCGTGGTGTGCAGGCTCTGGTACATGTTGTACTTCGGCATCGCGATGTAATCCTTGAACCGCCCGGGAACCGGGTTCCACCGCGCGTGGACGATGCCGAGGGTCGCGTAGCATTCCCGCACGGATTCGACGAGCACACGGACGCCGACGAGGTCGTAGATGTCGGCGAACTCGTGTCCGCGCACGACCATCTTCTGATAGATCGAGTAGTAGTGCTTCGGCCGTCCCGTGATCGCCGCCTCGATGCCGGATTCGCGCAGTTCGCTCTGCAGCTCGCTCGACACCGTGGCCAGGTACTTCTCGCGTTCGGGAGCACGATCGGCGACGAGCCTGACGACCTCGTCGTAGACCTTGGGATGGAGGACCTGGAACGAGAGGTCCTCGAGTTCCCATTTGATCGTGTTCATACCCAGCCGGTGAGCCAGCGGAGCGTAGATGTCGAGGGTCTCTCTGGCCTTCTTCGTACTCGAGGAAGCAGGCACGAACCGCCAGGTGCGGGCATTGTGGAGACGGTCGGCGAGCTTGATGACGAGGACGCGGATGTCCTTGGCCATCGCGACGATCATCTTGCGCACCGTCTCCGACTGCGCGGCCTGCCCATAGGTGAGCTTGTCGAGCTTCGTCACTCCGTCGACCATCGCCGCGACCTCGGAGCCGAACTCCTCGGTCAGTGCGTCAAGAGAATAGGACGTGTCCTCGACGGTGTCGTGGAGCAGGGCCGCGGCCAGAGTGACCGGGAGCATGCCGATCTCGGCGAGGATCGTCGCCACCGCGATCGGGTGGGTGATATAGGCGTCCCCGGACTTCCGGGTCTGCCCGCGGTGGGCCTCCTCGGCGACTTTGTAGGCACGCACGACGAGGTCGATGTCGGCCTTCGGATGGTTCGACTGCAGGGCTCGGATCATCGGCCCGAGGACACGTGGGTAGCCAGGGTTGTTCTGCGCCCTGGCCGCCCACCAGGCCAGTCGGGAGATGCCTCGCGGACGGCGCGAATCGGCTGAAGAAGCCATCACATCTCCTCTCTGCGGGTCAGACTTCGGCGTGAATCACCGGTGGGACGTCTGCTTCCCCGTTCCTCAAGCGTAGTTCACGCACGGCCTCTTCCTGCTCCTTGACGGCCGGTTCGTTGGCACGGAGCAGAGCGTAGAGCGGGCTGGCGACGAACAGGGTCGACGACGCTGCCACAATCATACCGATGAACAGGGACAACGAGATGTCGATGAGCGTTCCCGCATTGAGCGCCAGCGCACCGATGAAGAGGATCGACGCCACAGGCAGCACGGACACCACGGTCGTGTTGATCGAGCGCACGGTCGTCTGATTGACGCCGAGGTTGACGAGTTCGGAGAACTTGAGATTGCGTTTGTCCTTGAACCGGGCCGTGTTCTCGCGGATCTTGTCGAAGACGACGACCGTGTCATAGAGCGAGAAGCTCAAGACGGTGAGGAAGCCGATGATCGCTTCGGGTGTGACCTCGATGCCGGTGGCCGAGTAGATGCCCATGGTCACGATCATGACGACGACGAGTCCGATGATCGCAGCCAGCGACATCTTCCACGTGCGGAAGTACAGCGCCATGACGATCATCGCGATCGCCACGAAGATCACGAGCGCGCGGACCATCTTCTCGGTGACGTCCTGGCCCCATTCGGGGCCGACGAAAGTCGAGGTGACGTCTGCAGTCTCGACGTCATAGCCGTCGACGAGGGCCTCGCGGACCTGCTGCATCTGGTCGTCCGAGAGCTGGTTCGTCTCGATCTGCACCGCGGTGTCCCCGGTCGGCGTCAGCCTCGGTTCGGAACCCGAGACGGCATCGTTGACGATGTCCTCTCCCTTGGGCGCCGAGGTGTCGCTGACGTGGTCGATCTGGAACTGCGAACCGCCCTTGAAGGCGATGCCGAAGTTGAATCCGGCGATGAGGGGCACGAGCAGGGACAGGATCGCGAGGACCCCGGCGATGCTCAGCCACAGCTTCGCCTTGCCGACGAAGGGGATCGAGGTCTCACCGTTGTGGAGGCGGTTGCCCCAGGCAAAGAACCGTTTCACTTGTCTGCCTCCTTGCCCTCTTCGGCCGCCTTCTTCTCGGCGGCGCGTCGGGCCGCCTTCCGTTCGGCGATCGATCCGCCGTTGAGCCGGGACTGCGCAGCCGTCTCATTCGCCGAGGCGGTCGGGCCGTCGGACTCGGATGTGTCCTCGGTCGAGGACTCGGCAGCCGAATCGTCCTCGGACTCCTCGGCCTGCTTCCCACGCTTGCGTTCGGCAATCGTCGTCCCCGCGGCAGCCGCCCCGGCGGTCGACCCACGCTTCTTCGTCTTCTTCGCCGGTTTCGCATCCGCAGTCGTACTCGTCTCGGCCGATGTGTCGTCGGCGGTGAGTCCGGCCTTGCGCAGGCGCGCCTTCTCCCGTCGCCTGGCCTCCGGGGACTTGTCACTGTCGTCGATGGACAGTCCGAGTGCCCCGCGATAGGCGGCAGGTTTGACGCCGAGGAGCCTGGGATCCATACCCGAGAGGGGATGCCCCTCGCCGAAGAACTTCGTCCGGGCGAGGACCTCGAGCATCGGGTGCGTGAAGAGGAAGACGACGATGACGTCGACGACCACGGCCAGGCCGAAGGTGAACGCGAATCCGCGCACCGAGCCGACGGCCAGGATGTAGAGGATGATCGCGGCAAGCATGTTCACGCCCTTCGAGGCGTAGATGGTGCGCTTGGCCCGATCCCAACCGACTTCGACCGCCGAGAGCAGATTGCGGCCGCTGCGCAGTTCGTCTCTGACGCGTTCGAAGTAGACGATGAACGAGTCCGCGGCCATGCCGATGCCGATGATGATACCGGCGAGGCCGGCCAACGAGAGCCGGTAGCCGTATCTCCACGACGACAGGAGCAGCAGCAGATAGGTCAGCACGCCGACGACCACGAGGCTCGATACCGTGACGAGGCCGAGCACCCGGTACTGCAGCAGCGAGTAGATGACGACGAGGATGAGGCCCGCAAGACCGGTGAAGATGCCGATCTGCAGGTAGTTCGAGCCCAGAGTCGGTGAGATCTGCTCTTCGCTCTGGACCTGGAAGCTCAGCGGCAGAGAACCGTTCTTGAGCTGATCGGCCAGGGTCTGCGCCGAGTCCAGGGTGAAGTTTCCTGAGATCTCCGCGTTGCCGTCGGTGATCGTGGCGTTCGACGTCGGTGCGGAGAGAACAAGACCGTCGAGTTCGATGGCGAACTGGTTGTACGGCTGCTGCTTTCCGGTGATGTCCGCGGTGATCTGCTTGAAGATCTCTCGACCAGTGGAGTCGAAGGACAGGTTGACCGCGGGCTGGTTGGTCTGGACGCCATTGGCTCCCGCGGCGTAGCCGGCGCTGGCGTCGGCGAGGTGGTCGCCGGAGAGTTCGACGGGACCGAGGATGTACTTCGCCTGGCCGTCTTCGGAACATGCGACAACCGGCTCGTCGGCCGGCTGCTGCTGGCCGCCGGTGCGGTTCTTCTTGTTCGTGCAGTCGAGCTCGCTGTACTTCTTGATGATCGACTCGGTCTGCCATTCGCTGGCGTCCTTCTCCGGGTCGAACAGTGGCCGAGGGGTCGAGTCGGTGACCTTCGTGTCGTCGCTCGATCCGCTGCCCTCGGTCTTCTCCGAAGCGGGTTCGCTCGCCGATCCCGAGGACTCCTCGCCCGTCGATGACTTCTTGTCCGCATCCTTCGCCGAGGTGGTTCCGCCCGGCTTGGCGACCTCGCCGCCGCCGGACGGAGCCTGGTCCTGTCCCTGCGCGTCGCCCTCAGAGTCCTGCGCGTCGCCCTGCGACCCGGAGTCGCCACCGGTGAGGTCTTCGATGCGCTTGCGCTCTTCGTCGCTCAGTCCGTCATCGGAACCTGAGGAATCGCCTGAGTCGCTGCTCTCGCCGCTCTTCTCCTGCTCCTTCTGGATCTGCTCCTGGGAACGCGGGTCTCCGACGAGTGCGACCCGTCGGAAGACGAGCTGTGCCGACGAACGCACGAGGTTGCGGGTCTCCTCATCGGGGTTGCCCGGGAGGTTGACGACGATGTTGCGATCACCCTGCGTCGTGATCTCCGCTTCCGAGACACCGGTGGAGTCGACGCGCTGGCGAATGATCGCCACGGCCTGGTCGAGCTGCTCCTTGCTGATGTCCGTATCCTTCGACACCTGCGGTTCGAGGATGATCGATGTTCCGCCTTCGAGGTCGAGGGCGAGTTTGGGACTCGCCGTGGCATTCGACCAGATGACGCCCGCAGCGATGACGCCGGCGAGGACGAGGGTGACGATCACCAGCCACAGGAAGCGCAGACCAGGGCGTGGCTTTTCTTCGATATCGGACACGTTTCAGCTTTCGATCGGGAGCAGAGTGCGCGGTCGGATCAGTTCTTCTTGTCGGTGTCCGACTCGGTCGAATCGGCCTCGTCGACGTCCGAATCGATCTCGGCGGCGTCATCGGCTCCGTCGGCCTCGGCAACGGACTCGTCGACGACAGTGGAGTCAGCATCGACAGCGGAGTCGACATCGGTCGGCTCGACTGCCGAGTCGGCCGATTCGGCGACGTCTGTGCTCTCGGAATCGGCGTCGGAGTCCTTTTCGGCACGCTTGCGAGCGTTCATGGCGTCGAGTTCGGCGTCGGTGATCGCCGGCTTCTCGCCATCGGTCTCCGCTGCGGACGTCTCGGCAGCAGAGGTATCGGCGGCAGGGGCGTCGGCAACGGGTGCATCGACGGCAGTCGCTGCCTCGGGGTTGTCGATCTGGCCGATCGCCTGACGGTGGACGCGCAGAACCGTGCCGGGACCCGATTCGATGGTCACCTGGTTGTTCTCCTCATCGATCGAGAGGACCGTACCGAAGACACCGAAGGTCGTCATCACGGTCGCGCCGGGCACGAGGCCCGATTTGATCTGCTCCGCACGCGCTTTCTGCTTACGCCGAGAATTGAACAGGAAAAAGATCAGCAGCGCGGCAAGCGCAAGAGGGATCAGCAAATCCACAGATATCAGCCTTTCATAGGAATGAACCAGTGATCCAGCTTAGTGCGTCCTCACTGCCCATGGCGAACTCAATTGCCGGGTTCAGTACTCATAGTTTGCTGGGATCTGCATTTCCAGGTGCTTCCAGGCGGCCGTAGTTGCCACTCGCCCCCGTGGAGTGCGACTGATGAGCCCCTCCCGCACGAGGTAGGGCTCGGACACGGTTTCGACGGTATCGGCCTCTTCCCCGACGGAGACCGCGAGAGTTCCCAGGCCCACCGGTCCCCCGCCGAAGCGTTTGCACAGCACATGCAGGACCGAGCGGTCGAGGCGGTCGAGGCCGAGCGCGTCGACTTCGTAGACCTCCAACGCGTTGACGGCGGCGTCGAGGTCGATGACGCCGCTGCCGCGCACCTGGGCCCAGTCGCGGACTCGGCGGAGCAGCCGGTTGGCGATGCGCGGGGTGCCGCGGGAGCGGGTGGAGATCTCTTTGAGCCCGGCAGGTTCGGCATCGATGCCGAGCATGCGTGCCGAACGGTGGAGCACGGTGAGCAGATCGGCGCTCGAGTAGAAGTCGAGCAGCGCGGTGAAGCCGAAGCGATCGCGCAGCGGTGCCGGCAGCAGACCGGAGCGGGTGGTGGCCCCGACGAGGGTGAACTGCGGCAGGTCGAGCGGGATCGCGGTGGCGCCGGGACCCTTGCCGACGATGACGTCGACGCGGAAGTCCTCCATCGCCACGTAGAGCATCTCCTCGGCAGCTCGGGCCATCCGGTGGATCTCGTCGATGAAGAGGACTTCGCCCTCCTCGAGGGAGGAGAGGATCGCCGCGAGGTCGCCGGCGTGCTGCACGGCGGGGCCGGAGGTCACGCGCAGGCTCGAGTTCATCTCGTGGGCGATGATCATCGCCAGGGTGGTCTTGCCGAGCCCGGGAGGCCCGGAGAGCAGAACGTGGTCGGGTGCCTTCTGCCTGGCCTTCGCAGCATCGAGGACGAGGGAGAGCTGCTCGCGCACCTGCGGCTGGCCGATGAAGTCGGCCAGGCCCTTCGGACGCAGCGCCGCCTCGGCGTCACGTTCGGCGGTTTCGGCACGACCGGAGACGAGTCGGTCGCGTTCGGCGCCGGTCATCGCCTGATCACCGAAGTCCATCTCATAGGACTCGGCGTCGAACTCACCTGCGTGCTCGGGTCCGGAGGTCATCTGCGAGCTCCCAGGACCTTGAGCGCGGCCTTGAGGATGACGGACGTGCCGGCCTCAGCTCCGGTCTCCTTGACGACCTCGGCCACGACCTCCTCGGCTTGGGCTTCCTTCCAGCCGAGTCCGACGAGGGCATCGACGACCTGCTGGTTCCCGCCGCCGAAGGACAGAGTCGGTCCGGGTGTGGAGGCGGAGAGCTTCGGCAGCTTGTTCTCGAGTTCGAGGATGATCCGCGAGGCGCCCTTCTTTCCGATTCCCGGCACCTTGGTCAGGGCGTTCGCATCCTGCGAGGCGATCGCCGCGGAGAGCTCGTCGGGTCCCATCACCGACAGGATGGCCATCGCCAGTCGGGGGCCGATTCCGGAGATGGACAGGAGGACTTCGAAGGTGTGGTTCTCGTCCTCGGTGGCGAACCCGTAGAGGGTCAGCGAGTCCTCACGGACCACGAGGCTGGTGACGAGTTCGATCTCCGCTCCGTGGCGGGTGTGCGTGAGGGTGTCCGGGGTGACGTGGACCTTGCGGCCGACGCCGTATGTGAGGACGACGAGGTGGTCAGCTGCGATCCGATGCGCCGTACCGCTGAGGAAACTGATCACGAACTGCCTTTCGAGTGGGAACACGTGTACGAATACACCCTAGCAGGAGCACCATGTCCCGCCGGGTGCGGCACGCCCGCGGCTAGGTGGCTCGGCGCATCGCCTCGGCCCACTGCTGTTGGGCCTTCGTCAGCCCCGATCCTTCCCGACCGGCGGATTTGCGCTGGGTGAGGTCCTTGTTCCGTCCAGGGGTGGATTGAGCCGACAGCGCCCCTCTCCAGGAGTGGCAGATGGCGATCGCCAGGGCGTCGGCGGCATCGGCGGGCTTCGGCGGTGCGTCGAGTCCGAGGATCCGCGTGACCATCGTCGTCACCTGCTTCTTGTCGGCACGCCCGGAGCCGGTGATCGCAGCCTTGACCTCCGAGGGGGTGTGCATGGCCACGGGCAGTCCGCGGCGGGCGGCCAGCCCCATCGTCAGCCCCGAGACCTGGGCGGTGCCCATGATCGTCGAGACGTCGTTGCGAGCGAAGACCCGCTCGATGGCGACCATGTCCGGACGGTAGTCGTCCAGCCAGGTGTCGAACGCCTCGGCGATGGCACCGAGGCGGAGGTCGACGGAATCCGCAGACGGGGTCCGCAGGACGTCGACGGCGACCATCGTCGCCTTCCGCGCGGGCAGGGTGTCGATGACACCCAGCCCGCAGCGGGTCAGGCCGGGGTCAACGCCGAGGATGCGCATCAGGCATCGAGTTCGGCGAGGACCTCGTCGCTGACGTCGGCGTTCGAGTACACGTTCTGGACTTCGTCGCTGTCCTCGAGTGCGTCGATGAGGTTGAAGACCTTCTGCGCGGTCGCCGCGTCAAGGCTGACCTCGAGCTCTGGGACGAACGAGGCCTCGGCAGAGTCGTAGTCGATTCCGGCGTCGACGAGGGCCGTACGCACGGCGACGAGGTCGGTGGCCTCGCAGATGATCTCGAACTTGTCGCCCGATTCCTTGACCTCTTCGGCGCCGGCGTCCATCGTCGCCAGCAGCACGGCCTCTTCGTCGGTCTCCTCCGCATTGACGGTGATGACGCCCTTGCGGTTGAAGTTGTACGTCACCGATCCCGGATCGGCCATCGAGCCGCCGTTGCGGGTCACGGCCACGCGCACTTCGGAGGCCGCACGATTGCGGTTGTCCGTGAGGCATTCGATGAGCAGTGCCACGCCGCCCTGGGCGTAGCCTTCGTACATGATCGTCTCGTAGTTGACTGCCGAGCCGTCGAGTCCGCCGCCGCGCTTGACCGCGCGGGTGATGTTGTCGGCGGGAACCGAGTTCTTCTTCGCCTTCTGGATCGCATCGAAGAGCGTCGGGTTGCCGTCGGGATCAGGTCCACCGTTGCGAGCGGCAACCTCGATGTTCTTGATCAGCTTGGCAAAGAGTTTGCCGCGCTTGGCATCGATGGCAGCTTTCTTGTGTTTAGTCGTTGCCCATTTGGAATGACCTGACACTGGTGTTCCTTCCTGTAGTTCAGCCTCTCAAGTCTATATGTTCGCAGAGGCTCTCCGCTCCCTGCCCGTCGTCGCCGGCGGCTGCCGGGGATCGTGGGCGCTCAGTCGATGACCAGCGGAACCTCGGGCACGGAGCCCGTGGTGGCCAGATCGATGAGGCTGAGCAGGTTCTTCGGGTAGATCGTCTCCGTCGTCGACATCAGGTCCTCGCGCGACCACCAGCGGAATTCGAGGAGACTGCGCTTCTCGATGTCCGTCCATACCGCGTCCTCGAGTTCGATGTCCTCGGACGTGCGGAAGGCGAAGTAGGTCTCGAGCTGCCGCAGCTTCTTCTCGGTGAACTCGAAGACTTCGTCGCGTGTGGCCAAGGGGCCGATGAGTTCGTGTGGTTCGCATTCGATCCCGGTCTCTTCGGCGAGTTCGCGGGCGGCGGTCTGTGCAGCGGATTCGCCGAGTTCGGAACCGCCGCCGCACGTCATCCACCACTGGTGGCTGGGCGTGAGCAGGTCCTGGGCTCGAATCAGGAGAACCTCGTCGCGCTCATTGAGTAATACGACCCGTGAGGCTTTACGAGGTTTCATGGTTCTCCAGTGGTCGGGGGCGAGGGGAGGCAAGTGTTTGCAGAATAGTGATGCTGGGGGTTTTCGGCAAGAGCCCGAAGAGGGCCCAGAGAACGATATCGGCATCGTGGTCGTCCGTCCAAGTCGGGAAGGCTCTCGAACGGAGACGCACAGTGGGGTCGGTTGATCGCCATGGCGGCGCTGAGGGTGTTCATGACCTCAGTCGGTGGGTGCGGAGCCTGCAGTACCGGGGGCAGCACCCTCGCCCGCAGCGCCCTCGCCCGCAGCGGTATCGTCCGGGTCGGTCTCTGCGCCGGAGAGATGTCGGTCCCACCAGTCGAGGATCGCTTCGAAGCGCTGGCGGCGATGGCGAGGCTGCCCGGACCGGGAGAGTTCATGGTTCTCTCCGGGGAAGACGAGCATCTCGGTCTCCACGCCGGCGCGCTGCAGAGCCGCATAGTACTGCTGGGCCTGTTCGAAGGGGCAGCGCAGGTCGAGTTCCGAATGCATCACCAGAGTCGGTGTTCCCACCTGGTCGGCATGTGCCAGCGGCGACTGCCGCTCGATCGCTGCCTGGCTGCGGCTCGTGTACTCCTCGGTGAAGAAGCGCCCGATGTCCGAGGTGCCCACGAAGCTCACGGGATCGAGGTATCCGCGTTCGACGATGGCGGCACGGAAGCGGTGATCCGCGGCGATGGTCATCGCCGTGAGGTAGCCGCCGTAGGATCCGCCCTGGATGCCGAGTCGGTCGGCGTCGAGGTCCGGATTCGTCTCCAGTGCGTGGTCGAGTACGGCGAGCACGTCGGCCATCGCCGGAGCCGCCATATCACCCTGCACGGCGGTCCCCCAGCTGCGGGTGCGGCCGCCCGAGCCGCGCGGATTCGAATACACGACGGCGTATCCCGCCGAGGTGAGCACCTGCGTCTCGTCGAACCAGGAGTGGGCGTACTGCGCGAAGGGTCCGCCGTGGATGTTGAGGATGACAGGGAACGGCCCCTCCCCCTCCGGCTTCGCCAGCCAGCCGGTGATCGTGCCGCCCTCGCCGGGCACGCGCAGCACCTCGGGCAGCACGGAGTTCGCCGGCGCAGGATGCTGCAGGTCGATGACGGGGACTCCCGCCGCCGAGGTGGCGCCGAGGTCGACACGTCCGAACACTGCCGGGGACTCCGGGGTGGACCCGGTGAAGACGAGGGTGCCGGCATCTGTGCCGGCACCGTCGTCAGCGGCTGTCTCGAAGCCGGCAACGTCGAAGCCGGTGACGACGGTCGTGTCATCGCTGAGGAACGTCAGTTCGTCGAGGCCGAGCCCCTCGGCCCCGAGGTCGATGCGCACGAGCCTGGATGCCCCGTCGGCGTCGACGACGGCGATCGCCTCTCCCCCGCTGATCTGCGGGCGGATCGGAGCAAGGGCCACGGTCTCCGGATCGGTCAGCCGCCTCGTCGATCCGGTGTGGAGGTCGTGGACGAAGAGTCCGGGCATCTGCCCGACGAAGTCGAGTTCGTCGCGGTCCAGGGTGTTGCCGAGCAGCAGCACGGTGTCCTCGTCGATCCACACGTGCAGGCTCACGTCCATCGACGGCAGGTCGAGCGGGCGGGACTCCTCGCGGCCGAGCAGCCACACGGTGCTGCGCAGGTCGGGCTGACCGCGATCGGGCTCGACTGCGCTGATCACGCTCGCCCAATGTCCGCCCGGGGAGAACTGAGGGTCGTGGACGTCGGACTCCGGGGTCCGCAGCAGGGTCGAGAGCGGCACTTCTCCCGCACCCCGCAGCCCGGCCTTCCCGAGTCCGGGCTCGGCGAGGTCAACGAGGAACGCCCGTGAGGGGCGGTCGGTGGTGTAGCCGAGGCCGTTGGCGAGGTAAGTCGAGGACGAAATCCGTCGCGGAGCCTCCTCGGCGGCGGGGATGTCGTCATCAGAGCCGTAGCGACCGGGTTCGGCCACCCGTGCGGTGTAGAGGGCGCGGCCCCCGGCATCGTCGAGGGCGAATTCGGACACGCCGAGGTGATTGTCCGTGATCTGATGTGCCGACTCCAGAGTGGGGCCGGCGAAGAGCTGAGCGGGGGCCTTCTTCTCCGCCCCGAGGTAGCCCGACCAGTTCCGCCCCACCTGCGGCGCGGAGTCGTTCCACGCGTGGGTGAGCCGGCGGGAGCCATTCTCGGTGAGCGCGAACAGCTGTGACAGGTAGGTGTTCGACTCGAGGTCGGGGCGGCGGATCGTGATGACGGCCTCATCGCCGCGCAGCACGGGGGTCGAGTACTCGGCGAGGGTGTCGAGGTCTTCGGGATTCATCGATTCCATTCTTTCGACAGGCGTGCCTGCACATCGGCGTGCACTTGCGGCAGGGCCTTGGTCTGGGCGATCACGGGCAGGAAGTTCGAGTCTCCGCCCCAGCGTGGGACGACGTGCTGGTGCAGGTGAGCGGCGATGCCGGCGCCCGCGACGGGACCCTGGTTCATTCCCAGGTTGAATCCGTGGGGTCCGGACACGGCACGGATGACGCGCATCGCCTTCTGGGTGAAGTGGGCGACTTCGATCGTCTCGTCCTCGCTCAGCTCGGTGTAGTCGGCCACGTGGCGGTACGGGCAGATGAGCAGGTGGCCCGGGTTGTACGGGTAGAGGTTGAGGACCGCATACACGGTCTCACCGCGGGCGACGATGAGCCCTTCGGCATCATCCTTGCCGGGAGCGGTGCAGAACGGGCATTCCTCCTCGCCGTCGTCCTTCGGTTTGTCCTGACCGTCGATGTAGACCATCCGGTGCGGGGTCCACAGACGTTGGAAGCCGTCGGGTTCGCCGGGGAACCCGGCGGCCGCCTCGGGGAAGGGGATCCCTTCGCCGAGGCTGCCGCCGGATTGGTCCTGTGCCGTCGGGTCAGCGTCCTGGCTCATACCTGGGCCTTGGTCTCGATCGCGTCGAGGATTCGGCGCACTGCCTCGGCGACGGGCACTCCGTTGTCCTGCTCACCCGAGCGGAAGCGGAAGGACACGGCACCGGCATCGCGGTCCTCGCCGCCGGCGATGAGGGTGAAGGGCACCTTCGACTTCGAGGCGTTGCGGATCTTCTTCGGGAAACGGTCGTCGCTGTCGTCGATCTCGACCCGGACACCTGCCTTGCGCAGCTGGTCGGCCACCTCGGCGAGGTAGTCGTTGAACTCCTCGGCCACGGGGATGCAGGTGACCTGGACCGGGGCCAGCCAGACGGGGAACGCTCCGGCGTAGTGCTCGGTGAGCACGCCGAGGAAGCGTTCGATGGATCCGAACTTCGCCGAGTGGATCATCACCGGTTGCTTTCTTGTTCCGTCGGCGGCGACGTATTCGAGGCCGAAGCGCTCGGGCTGGTTGAAGTCGAGCTGGACGGTCGACATCTGCCAGGTGCGGCCGATGGCGTCGCGAGCCTGGACGGAGATCTTCGGGCCGTAGAAGGCGGCGCCGCCGGGGTCGGGAACGAGTTCGAGCCCGGTCTCCTGGGCCACCTCTTCGAGGACCTGGGTGGCTTCGGCCCACTGTTCATCGGAGCCGATGAATTTGTCGGCCTTCTTCCCGTCCTCGTCGCGGGTGGAGAGTTCGAGGTAGAAGTCGTCGAGGCCGAAGTCGCGCAGCAGGCTGAGCACGAAGTTCAGCAGATGGCGGATCTCCTTGGCCGCATCCTCCTGGGCGACGTAGGAGTGAGAGTCGTCCTGGGTCAGGGCGCGGACGCGGGTGAGGCCGTGGATGACGCCGGAGGCCTCGTCGCGATAGACGGTGCCGAACTCGAAGAGCCGCAGCGGAAGGTCACGGTAGGACCGGCCGCGGGAGCGGTAGATGAGGTTGTGCATCGGGCAGTTCATCGCCTTGAGGCGGTACGGGGTGCCCTCCTTGACGATCTCGCCGGTCTCCTCGTCGCGGACCTCGTCGACGGACATCGGCGGGAACATGTTCTCGCCGTAGTAAGGCAGGTGGCCCGAGGTGTAGTAGAGGGTCTCCTTCGAGATGTGCGGGGTGCCGACGTATTCGAAGCCCTCGTCGATGTGGCGGGCGCGGACGTAGTCCTCCATCTCCCGCTTGATCACACCGCCCTTGGGGTGGAAGACGGGCAGGCCGGAGCCGAGCTCTTCGGGGAAGGAGAACAGGTCCATCTCCGCACCGAGCTTGCGGTGGTCGCGGCGTTCGGCTTCGGCGATGCGATCCTGGTAGGCCTTGAGGTCGTCCTTGCTGGCCCATGCGGTGCCGTAGACGCGCTGCAGGCTGGCGTTGGCCTGGTCTCCGCGCCAGTAGGCCGAAGAGGCGCGGGTGACGGCGAAGCCGTTGCCGATGAGTTTGGTGTTGGGCAGGTGGGGTCCGCGGCAGAGGTCCTGCCACACGACTTCGCCTTTGCGGTCGACGTTCTCGTACACGGTGAGTTCGCCGCTGCCGACCTCGACGGAGGATTCGTCGTCGGAGCCCTTGCCTTTGTCGTCGATGAGTTCGAGTTTGTAGGGCTCATTCGCCATGCGCTCACGGGCTTCGTCCTCGGTGACGACGACGCGGTTGAAGGTCTGGCCGGCCTTGACGATCTGGGCGGCCTTCTTCTGGATCGCTTTGAGATCCTCAGGGGTGAAGGGCTCGGCAGCATCGAAGTCGAAGTAGTAGCCGTCGGTGATGTAGGGGCCGATCCCGAGCTTCGTGCCGGGGAAGAGCTCCTGGACGGCTTGGGCGGTGACGTGCCCGGTCGAATGGCGGAGGATGTCGAGTCCGGCGTCGGAGTCGATGGTGATCGGTGCGATTCGGTCGCCGGGCTGCAGCTCGCGGCTGAGGTCGGCGGGTTCGCCGCCGAGCCACATCGCAACGACCGTGCGGTCGGAGGAGAAGATCTCCGTTCCGGTCAGCCCCTCTTTCCAAGGGATGCTTTCGCCCGCGCAGTCGATGCTGTCTGCCACTGATCTTCTCCGTTCGTTGAGTCTTCGTTCGAGTGCGTCCTGAACCAGGACGTCCCGCCATCAGAGTCTAGTACCAATTCGGCGGGGCCAAATCAGTTGGGTGGCAGTCAGTCGACTGCCACCCAACTGTGTTCATCGAGGTGTTCTGCGGATGCCGGTTCAGCCTCGCGTCATGCGCATTCAGCGCGTGCGAAGAGTGCTTCGCGTCACTGCTTCTTCCACTCGAAGTCCGTGCCGCTGCCGTAGTCCTCGTTCAGTTTGAGCTGGACGTGCATGGCGTCGATATCGGACGACTCGACGGCGAAGGCGAACTCGTAGGTCTTCTCGCCTCCGGCGGGGACAGGATCGGCGAAGGCGAGCGAACCGCGGTAGTTCGAGCCGTCGAACACATCGTCGTAGTCCTTGCTGCCGCCGTTGTTCGCGTTCAGATCGGACAGGGTCAGGTCGACGTCTTCGCTCGAATTGTTCTTGACGGTCATGGTGACCACGGCGATCTGGCCGTTCGTCGAGTCCGCACCCGTGGCGCTCGAATCTGCGGTGCCCGGTTTGACCGAAACAGTGGCAGTGAGATCGTCGCCGATCGTGACGTCGCTGCCTTGTGCGGGGGCAGGCTCTCCACCGTCGGAGCTGCCGGAGCCCTCGCTCGGGTCCTGGGCCGGGTCCTGGCCGGCACCCTGGCTGGGATCTGCCGGTGCCGACGAGCTGGCTGCCTCGTCGGCGGCCTTGAAGATGAACGCACCGAACATGATCGTCGCCACGATCACGATGATCGAGATGATGACTGAGACGGCGCCGAGGATGATGCCGGTGATGTTGAGGCCCTTGTTGCTGGCCAGGCCCTTCTTGACCGCGGAGAGTCCGACGAAGCCGAAGATGATCGCAGCGATGCCGAAGAGTGCGCCGCCGCCGAAGACGAAGGCGCCGAGGATGCCGACGATGCCGCCGATGAGGGCGAGGATGCCCCAGATGTTCTTCGAGGTGTTGCCGCCGGAGCCCGAAGGGTACTGGCTGTAGGCCGCGTTCGGGTTGGCTGGGATGAACTGATCGGAGGACCCGTCAGCTCCCGCGTAGGCCGGCTGTTGACCGTACTGGTTGGCATCGTACTGCGCGCTCGCGTCGTACGGATTCTGACCGTACTGACCCTGCCCGTACTGGTTCTGATTCTGGCCGTAGGGGTCCTGGTTCTGGTTCTGCCCGTACTGCGGCTGGGAGCCATACTGGTTCTGATCCTGACCACCGGCGTTCTGACCGTACTGCGGCTGCGAGCCGTACTGGTTCTGATCCTGACCACCGGCATTCTGACCGTACTGCGGCTGAGAACCGTACTGGTTCTGATCGTTCGACGCACCGTACTGCGGAGGCTGTTGCCCGTATCCCTGCGAACCGTCGTTGCCGCCCTGGCCGTAGTTCGGCTGCTGCGGCTGGGAACCGTACTGGGGAGGCTGCTCTCCCTGGTTCTGGTCGCCGCCCTGGCCGGGGGCGCTCGGCTGGCTGTTGGGGTTCTGGCCGTTCGGGTTGTTGCCGCCCGAACCGTCGCCCGAACCGTACGGGTTCTGAGGAGTAGACATAGGTGCTCCGAAGTCATCGTCGTTAGGTACAACGCCTAGCGTACTAGCAATCGGGCTTACTTCCGCATGCTTTTCACGTTCCAGACCTGCAACAGCGCTGCCACATGGCGACGACCGGACCGTTCACCTTCAGGCTCTGCTCGCAGCGCAAGTGTTCGGCGGCACCGCCCGAGCGTGCCCAAATCGTCGTTCAAGCCGCAGCGCACTTGTGGAACGGAGCTCCGGTCGACAAGTGCGCTCCGCCTTGAACGAGCTTCCGACGGCTCGACAAGTGCGCTCCGCCTTGAACGAGCCTGCACAACGGGCAGACATGCACGAAGCCCCGAGTGCATCACTCGGGGCTTCTCCTGTGCGCGATACTGGGATCGAACCAGTGACCTCTTCCGTGTCAGGGAAGCGCGCTACCGCTGCGCCAATCGCGCTCTATTCTTTTGTTGCACCGGAACCGTGAAGTCCCTGTGCGCGATACTGGGATCGAACCAGTGACCTCTTCCGTGTGAAGGAAGCGCGCTACCGCTGCGCCAATCGCGCTGATTGATCGACATTTCTGTCAATCCATCCGAGGTGGCGACGGGATTCGAACCCGTGTATACGGCTTTGCAGGCCGCTGCCTCGCCTCTCGGCCACGCCACCGCCAAGGCAGTGCCATGACGCCTCCGAGCGGATGACGGGACTCGAACCCGCGACCCTCACCTTGGCAAGGTGATGCTCTACCAACTGAGCCACATCCGCATTTCTCGCTGCTCGGTTTCCCTCGCAACGAGATACAACTCTATACGCAGGTGACGGCATACGCAAAATCGGAATCGGGTGATCGTCGTCACAGGCGCTGATCAAGCTTTCAGGGTCGCCATCCTATAGTGGTTGGGTGCACCCCGATCCCCAGTCCAGCCGCCCCAACGGGTGGTTCTCGCGCCATCATCGGCAAGGCCCCCGACCGTGGCGGAAGCTGCGGCTGGGCTTCCTGCGCTGGCGGCAGACGGTGCTGGCGAATCCGCACACGGCTCGCCTCTATCGGACCATCGTCGGCGGCCTGGGCACCCTCATCGTCCTCATCGGCCTCATGCTCGTCCCCCTGCCCGGTCCTGGCTGGCTCATCGTCATCATCGGGCTGTTCATCATCTCGAGCGAGTTCCAGTGGGCACGCAGACTGCTTCATTTCGTGCGGGTGAACGTCGAGAAGTGGACACGCTGGATCATGGCCCAGCGGCTCTGGGTCCGCTGGACGATCGGTGCGCTCACCGCGGCCTTCGTCGCGGTCGTCGTCTGGGGTGCGCTCAAGCTGACCGGTCTGCCCGATTGGGTGCCGGATCTGCCCATCTTCGAACTGCTCAGCCTGCGCTGAAGTCCTCTCCCCGCCACGTCGACGCTGATGGGCGCGAAGAACTCACGTGGTGAATGCGCAGCGCCCGCCGCACCGGGAGTCGGTGCAGCGGGCGTGAAACATCAGTGCCGCCTCCTGTGTAAGCCGCTCATCCCTCAGGGCGACGTCGACGAGTGGCTCAGGACGACAGCGCGGTGAGCCGGGACAGGCAGCGCAAGTACTTCTTCTTGTAGCCGCCGGCCAGCGACTCCTCGGTGAAGACCTTGTCGAGCGGGACACCGGAGTTGATGATGTGGACGTTGCGGTCGTAGAGCCGGTCGACGAGTGCGACGAAACGCAGCGCCACGCTCTCGTTCTCGATGGTCACCACGTTCTCCCACACCGCATTGTCGATGCCGTCGACCATACGCCCGTAGCGCGACGGATGAACGGACGAGAGGTGGTTGACGAGCTCGGAGAAGTCATCGCGGGCGATGACACCGCCGAGTTCCGCCGCAGCCGCATCGAGTTCGTCGGCAGACAGCGGATCCGCCGGGGAGCTCAGGGCGCGGTGGCGATAGTCCTGACCATCGATGCGATAGACCTCGAACTGGTCGGCCAGGGCCTGGATCTCGCGGAGGAAGTCCTGAGCGGCGAAGCGCCCCTCCCCCAACGATCCGGGCAGAGTATTCGACGTGGCGATGATCTTCACTCCCGCGTCGGTGAGTTCCCGCATGAGCCGAGACATGAGCACGGTGTCGCCGGGATCGTCGAGTTCGAACTCATCGACGCACACGAGCTTCATCTTCGACAGGTCGTCGCGGGCCCGGGCGAAGCCGAGGGCACCGACGAGGTTCGTGTATTCGACGAAGGTGCCGAAGGTGGCAGGCTTCTCATTGGCATGCCACGCCGAGGCCAGGAGGTGGGTCTTGCCGACGCCGTATCCGCCGTCGAGGTAGACGCCCTTCGGACCGGACTTCCCCTTCGAGAAGAGTCTGCCGAAGAAGCCCGGCGAGTTCGACTGTGAGGTGAACTGTTCGAGCTTGGCCCGCGCCTCAGCCTGGGACGGTTCGGCCGGGTCGGTGCGGTAGCTGTCGAAGGACACGTCCTCGAACTGCGGAGGCGGGACGAGACCTGCGATGAGCTCTTCGGGGGCAACCTGTGGGGATCGATCGCTCAGGGCGACCAGAGTCTGCTCGGCATTCACTCGGCCTAGTCTATGGCAGTGATCAGCCGCCGCTTCAACTCGCACCCTGTGACGGTCGCCTCAGACAGAGGCACGAACGGCCCCTCCGCCGCCCCTCAGTTCCGGTTGAAGTCGAAGCCGAGGCGACCGAGCTGTTTGGGGTCCCGCTGCCAGTCCTTGGCGACCTTGACGTGCAGGTCGAGGTAGACCTTCGTGCCGAGCAGCCGTTCGATGCCCTGCCTCGATTCGGATCCGATGGCCTTGAGCCTGCTGCCGCCCTTGCCGATGATGATCGCCTTCTGGCTGGGGCGTTCGACGTAGAGGTTGACGTGGACGTTCCACAGCGGGTTGTCCTCGCTGCGCCCCTCCCGCGGGTACATCTCCTCGACCTGCACGGCCAGGGAATGCGGCAGTTCGTCGCGAACGCCCTCGAGGGCGGCTTCGCGGACGAGTTCGGCGATCATCATCTCTTCGGGTTCGTCGGTGAGGTCACCGTCCGGGTAGAGCGGAGGTGAGACGGGCAGATGACCGGCCAACACCGAATCGACGGTCTCGACCTGGAAGCCCTCTGCTGCAGAGACGGGGACGACATCGGCGAAGTCGGCGAGCTCACCAACGGCCAGCAGAGCCTCGGCGACCTTGTCCTTGGGGACGAGATCGACCTTCGTCACCAGCGCCACGATCGGCGTGCGGCCGTCGAGGAGCTCGAGCTGGGAGGCGATGTAGCGGTCACCGGGACCGATCGGCTCATCCGCGGGCAGGCAGAAGCCGATGACGTCGACCTCGCTGAGCGTCATCGCCACGAGGTCGTTCAGGCGCGATCCCAGCAGGGTCCGCGGCTTGTGCAGGCCCGGGGTGTCGATGAGGATGAGCTGGTGGTCATCGCGATGGACGATGCCGCGGATGGTGTGCCTGGTCGTCTGCGGCTTCGCCGAGGTGATCGCGACCTTCTCCCCCACCAGGGCGTTCGTCAGGGTCGACTTGCCGGTGTTCGGCCGGCCGACGAAGCAGGCGAATCCGGCCTTGTAGTCCTCGGGGTAGTCCGTGCGGAATTCCATCTCAGTCCTCTTCCTTCGTGTGACCGGCCTTCACACTGAATCCGCTCGGTCCTGGTCGGCCGGCTCCGGCGGCGCCGACGATGCGGGGGTCCTGCTGGTCGTCGTCCACGCGGGTGACCCGCACATGGGTGATCCGGTGGCGTCGGCCCTGCCCTTCCATCGCTTCGATGTTGAGTCCCTCGATGCTCGCATGCGAACCGTCGATGGGCACCCGGTCGATGAGCTTCGAGAGCAGTCCGCCGACGCTGTTGACATCGTCTTCGTCGATGCGCACGTCGAAGTATTCGGCGAAGTCCGAGATCGACATCCGGGTGCTGATGACGAACGTGCCGTCCGGTTCGGCGACGAGTTCGTCGTCGCCGCTGTCGTATTCGTCCTCGATCTCGCCGACGATCTCTTCGACGATGTCCTCGATGGTCACGAGCCCGGCAGTGCCGCCGTATTCGTCGATGAGGATCGCCAGGTGCGTCGAATCCAGCTGCATCTGCCGCAGCAGATCATCCGCGGGCTTCGTCTCGGGTACGAACAGCACGCTGCGGGCGAGGTTGCCGATCGGTCGGTCTGCGTCCTCCGGATGCAGGTGGAGGCGGCGGGCCACGTCCTTGAGGTAGGCGACCCCGCGGACGTCGTCGAGGTCCTCCCCGCACACGGGGATGCGGGAGAACCCGGAGCGGAAGAACAGGTTGAGCGTCTTCTGCAGTCCCACCTCGGCGTCGACGGTGATGAGGTCCGTACGTGGAACCATGACCTCGTTCGCCGAAGTGTCCGAGAGGTTGAACACGGATTGGATCATGTCGCGCTCGCCGTCTTCGATGATATCCGATTCGCTGGCCCGCTCGACGAGGTCGCGCAGCTGTTCCGAGGTGACGAACGGCCCGTCCTTGTAGACCTTGTCCGGGGTCAGCAGGTTGCCGAGGACGACGAGGATCCGTGTCAGGGGTTTGAGGACGACGAGGACGATGCGCACGACCCAACTGAGGTTGAGGCACACGGCCAGGGAACGGCGTTTGCCGATCGTGCGCGGGGAGACGCCGGCGATGATGAAGACCGCCACCGAGGCGGTGAGCACCGTGAGGAAGACCATGAGCGGTCCCACGGAATACGTGGAGTCATAGGCCAGGGCGATGAAGACCGTGGCCAGCGCCTCGAGGAAGTTGCGGACGAAGATGATGACGTTGATGTTCGTCGGCAGGTCGGCGAGGATCCTCTCCACTCGCACCGCTGCCCGGCTGCCTTCCTCCTTCGCCTCCTCCACCGCATGGTGGGAGACGGTGAGCAGGGCCGCGTCGACGGCGGAGAGGATCGCAGCGATGACCAGACACAGGGCCGCTCCGAGGAAGTAGGCGAACATGCTCAGACCTCGGTGGGGGTGGGAATGTCGGTGCGGCCGTCGTAGCGGGCGGCGAAGAAGGTCAGCAGCAGATGCCGCTGGAGTGCGAACATCTCCTCACGCTCTTCGTCCTCGCCGTGGTCGTAGCCGAGCAGGTGGAGGAATCCGTGCACGGTCAGCAGCAGGATCTCGTCCATCGTCGAATGCCCGGCCGTCTCCGCCTGGGTGCGGGCCACCTCGGGGCAGATGATGATGTCACCCATCTGGCCTTCGGTGGGACGATCGGGCTCACCCTGGTGGAGCTGGTCCATCGGGAAGGACATCACGTCGGTCGGCCCTTCGAGGTCCATCCAGTTCACGTGGAGTTCGGACATGGTCTCGGCGTCGACCATGGTCACGGCCAGCTCGGCACCCGCGTGCATGTGCAGGGCCTCGCCTAAGTATTCGGTCAGTGCCACGACCTCGTCGAGGTCGACCTCGGCATCGGTCTCATTGAGCAGCTCGGTGTTCATTCGGCACTCCCCCACAGGTCGTAGGCCTCGACGATCTTCGTCACCAGCGAATGCCTGACGACGTCCTTGCTGCCGAGTTCGCAGAACTGCAGGTCCTCGATCCCGGTGAGGATGTCGCGGACGACCTTGAGGCCGCTGCGGGTCTTGCCCGGCAGGTCGATCTGCGAGATGTCGCCGGTGACGACCATGCGGGAGCCGAATCCCAGCCGGGTGAGGAACATCTTCATCTGCTCGGCGGTGGTGTTCTGCGCTTCGTCGAGGATGATGAAGGCATCGTTGAGGGTCCGCCCGCGCATGTACGCCAGCGGTGCGACCTCGATCGTGCCGGTCTCGATGAGCAGCGGGATGGATTCGGGGTCGACCATGTCGTGGAGCGCATCGTAGAGGGGGCGCACATAGGGGTCGATCTTCTCGTTGAGTGTGCCCGGCAGGTAGCCCAGCGATTCGCCGGCCTCGACGGCGGGCCGGGTGAGGATGATCCGCGAGACCTCTTTGTGCTGGAGGGCGTTGACAGCCATCGCCATGGCCAGGTAGGTCTTGCCGGTGCCGGCGGGACCGATGCCGAAGGTGATCGTGTGGTTGCGGATGGCCTTGACGTAGTCGTGCTGGCCCATCGTCTTCGGCCGGATCGACTTGCCCCGTGTGGACAGGATGTTCGTGCCCAAAACCGCCGAGGCCGCCGCTCCTTCCGAGGAAAACGATGTGACGCGCTCGATCGTCTCCTCGTTGATGCGGTGACCTGCCGCGTGGAGCTTCTTGAGCTCTCCGATCACGCCGACGAAGGCCTCGAGGCGCTTCGGATCGCCGGCGGCTTGGACCTGATTGGCGCGGACGTGGATATCGAGGTCGCTGAACGTCTTCTCCAGCACACGCAGGTTCGCCTCGCCGGGTCCGAAGAATTCGACGAGGTCGATGGAGTCGGGGATGACGAGGCGGACGCTGTCGTTGCCGGATGCTCCGGCAGCTGCGCCGTCGCCGACGGGTGCCTGCTCGTCGGTGGTGTTCACAGAATTCGTGGTGGGGGTGATGTCCAGAATGTTCCTTCGCGTGCGGGGCCGCCGTCTCAGACGGCACCTGTGTGTGCTTCTATCGTAGTCGCTCGGCTCACCAACGGCCCAATGAATTCTGGGCCATGACGAGGCCGGCCGATCCGGCCGAGGAGGAGCGCAGGATGGTGGGCCCGAGCAGGACCGGCTGTGCGCCGATGCCGGTGAGGGCTTCGAGTTCGCCGTCGCTGATGCCGCCTTCGGGGCCGACGATGAGGACGATGCGTTCGGGTGTGCTGCCGGAGCCGGGGCCGGCCGCGGGATCGGGGCCGCTGGTCGCCGCGGCATCGTCGCCACCGTGTCCGAGTTCGGCAAGTGCCGCGGAGAGTCGCTTCTGCGCGGTCTCGTGGAGGACGAACACCGCATCCGATTCGCTCAGCTGCCGCGTCAGGGAGGTCCCGCGGACGAGTTCGTGCAGTCGGGGGAAGCGGGAGCGCCGCGCCTGCAGGGAGGCCGCGTGCAGCAGGTGCTGCCACTTCGCCGCCATCTTCTCCCGCTTCTTCGCCGGCCAATCGGCGATCGAGCGTTCCGCGGCCCAGGGGATGACCTCGTCGACGCCGATCTCTGTGGCCGCTTCGATGGCCTGGAGGTCCCGGTCGCCCTTCGCCAGGGCCTGGACGAGGACGAGTCGGGGATGGGGTTCGTCCTCATGCGTCACCGCGGTGATGTCGAGGTCCATGCCCATCGCCGAGGCGGCCGTGACCTGACCGCGGGCGCGCGTGCCCTCACCGTCGACGATCTCGATGTGCTCGCCGGGTCCGATCCGACGCACCCGCACCGCATGCCCGGCGACGCCCTCACCGACGGTGAGAACTGTGCCGGGCACCGCCTCGGCGGCGGCAGCGGTGTGGAAGACGGGCAGGCTCACCGACCGGCGAACCTCTCACGCATGCGGGAGAACATGCCGGACTTCTCGGTGGTGATCTGGGCCCGTGGGGCCTGTTCACCGCGCAGTTCGGCGAGCTTTTCGAACAGTTCGCGCTGTTCGTCGTCGAGCTTGTCCGGCGTGTGCACGTCGACGGTGATGAGCAGGTCGCCGCGGGTCTCCGAGCGCAGGCGGGAGGCGCCGAGGCCGGAGAGTTTGACGACCGTGCCCGACTGGGTGCCGGGAGCGATGCTGAGGTCCTGAGTGCCGTCGAAGGTCTCGAACGGAATGGTCGCGCCGAGGGCGGCGGCCGTCATCGGCACGGACACCGTGGCGCGGAGGTTGTCGCCGTCGCGCTGGAACACCTCGTGGCGGGTGACCATGACCTCGACGAAGAGGTCGCCGGCGGGTCCGCCGCCGGGGCCGACCTCGCCCTGACTGGAAAGCTGGATGCGGGTTCCGTCGGAGACGCCGGCGGGGATGCGGATCTTCATCGTCCGCTGCTTGCGCACCCGCCCGTCGCCCTGGCAGTTGAGGCAGGGGTTGGGGATGACGGTGCCGAAGCCGTGGCAGGAGTTGCAGGTCTGGTTCGTGACCATCTGCCCGAGCAGGGTCCGAGTCATCCGCTGGACGCTGCCGGCTCCGTGGCACAGGCTGCAGGTCTCGACCGAGGTGCCTTCCTGGGTGCCGGCACCCGAGCAGGTCTCACACACCACGGCGGTGGTCACGTCGAGGTCGACGGTGCCGCCGAAGGCCGCGGTCTTGAGGTCGATGTTGACGCCGACGAGGGCGTCCTTGCCGCGCTGGGTGCGTGGGATCGGGCCGCCGGCCTGTCCGCCGCCACCGCCGAAGAAGGTCTCGAAGATGTCTCCGAACCCGCCGAATCCGCCGCCACCGGGGAATCCGCCCTGGCCGTTCTCTCCGCCGCCCATGTCGTAGTTGCGGCGCTTCTCCGGATCGGAGAGCACATCGTAGGCCAGCGAGATGGCCTTGAATTCGTCTTCGTGGCCGGGATTGACGTCCGGGTGGTACTTGCGTGCCAGCTTCCGGTACGACGACTTGATCTCAGCCGCGGAAGCATCCTTGGACACTCCGAGTGTTTCATAGTGATCGGCCACAGAAACTTCTCTCTCCCTGGTGGTGTGTGTTCTTCGTGGTGACGGGCCCGGAGCCCGGTTCGGTGCGGTGTCGGCTCATCCTCGATCGAGCAGCGAGGACACGTACTTCGCCACTGCCCTGACGGCCGAGATCGTTGTCGGGTAGTCCATCCGCGTCGGTCCCAGCACCGCGAGGCGGGCCGAGGAACCTGCGTCATGACCATATTCGGCGGCCACGACCGATGTCGAACTGAACGATTCGTGAGTGTTCTCACGTCCGATGCGCACGCTGATCTCCTCTTGGTCCTCAGCCATCGAGGTCAGCAGTCTGAGCAGCACGACCTGTTCCTCGAAGGCCTCGAGGATCGGGGCCATCTGCTCTCCGAATTCGCGTCCGGACCGGGCGAGGTTCGCGGTGCCCGCCATGATGAGGCGGTCCTCTCGGGTCGCGGCGACGAGGTCGGCGACTGCTGCGCGGATCTTCTCCACCTCGGCGTTGCCGGACTCGACGGCGTCTGCGGGGGCAGCCTCGGTGCCGGTCGGCGTCGGTGACGAAGTGCCAGCCTCGGCCATGACGCGGGAGAGCTTCTTGCCGGAGAACTCGACGTTGATCCGGTCGCGCAGCGCACGCACCCCGTCGTCGTCGAGTCCCTGTGTCACGGTCACGGTCTTCTGCTCGACCTGACCGGCGTCGGTGATGAGGACGACGAGGACGCGATTCGGTGCGAGCCCGACGATCTCGATGTGTTTGATCCGGGCCAGGGACACCGTCGGGTACTGGATCAGGGCGACCTGGTGGGTCAGGCCCGAGAGCACCCGCACGGTGCGGTCGAGCATCTCATCGAGTTCGACGTCGCCGTCGATGAGCTGGAAGATCGCGCGCCGTTCGGCCTGGGTGAGCGGTTTGAACTCGTCGATGCGGTCGACGAACATCCGATAGCCGAGGTCGGTGGGGATCCGACCGGCGGAGGTGTGAGGCTGGGCGATGTAGCCGTCCTGCTCGAGCTGGGCCATGTCGTTGCGGATCGTCGCTGGGGACACCCCGAGCGTGTGTCGCTGCACGATGGCCTTCGAACCGACGGGTTCGTTCGTGGCGACGAAGTCCTCGACGATGGCGCGCAGCACCTGCGCTCTCCTGCTGTCGTTCATCGCTGACCTCCCCACACTTTTGGCACTCGTTAGCACTGAGTGCCAATTCTACGCTTCTTGTCAGTCGATTTCATGTCTGGGGGTGTGCCGTCCGGCACGCGTCCAGTGTGTCCGTCCGGCACGCCTCGGGAGTCCGTCGTCCGGCACGCCTCGGTGGGGCGCCGGGATTATTCGCCGCCTGCCCATTATCGTGGGTGAGCGTGAATGCTTTCGATCGCTACGGACCCGACGTCCTCTCCGGCAGCTCCCCCTCCTCGCACCGACCGAAGAAGTCCCGACCCGTCGAACTCGGGCTCGGGATGGTGCTCGAAGACGCCATGAGCGGGTACGTCGGCGCGGTGGTCGGGGCCGAGAAGACCACCGCGGGAGTCGTCGTCAACCTCGAGGATCGAGCCGGGAAAGTGCGCGCCTTTCCGCTGGGGCCGGGGTTCCTGCTCGAGGGCCAGCCTGTCGACGTCCGCCTGCCCGCGAAGAAGAAGCCGACCACGCCGGGCCGTACCGCTTCGGGATCGCGTGCGGTCGAAGGGGCGAAGGCCCGCGTGGCCCTCGGTTCCCGGATCTGGGTGGAGGGCAAGCACGATGCAGAGCTCGTCGAGAAGATCTGGGGCGACGATCTGCGCATCGAGGGCGTCGTCGTCGAACCGCTGGGCGGTCTCGATGATGTCGCCGACAAGCTCGCGGCCTTCGGCCCCGACAAGGATCACCGAGTGGGGGTCCTCGCCGATCATCTGGTGACCGGGACGAAGGAATCGAAGATCGCCGAGGCGGTGCGTGCCGACCCCCGCTACCGCGACGTCGTCCACATCATCGGCCACCCGTATGTCGACATCTGGCAGGCGGTCAAACCACATGTGGTCGGAATCAGGGAGTGGCCGGTCGTACCCCGCGGGGAGGATTGGAAGACCGGGATCCTGCGGCGCATCGGCTGGCCGCATGCCGATCATCGCGATGTCGCCCGGGGGTGGGTGCGGATCCTCGGGAAGGTGAGCACGATCGCCGATGTCGAATCGACTCTGTCCGGACGCGTCGAGGAGCTCATCGACTTCGTCACCGTCGGCTGAGACGTGTTGCTCAGACGTGTTGCCGAGTTGGAACACGATCGGGTCTTTTCGGCATGTCTCGGCACACGGCGCTGGGATAGTGTGAAACGACAGAGGCAGTGAAAGGACCATCATGTCGTTCAACCCCCAACCGCCGAACAGCGGCCGCCCCATGCCGCCGAACTACGGGCAAGCCGCCGGGCCCCAGCCGTCACAGGGCCCGCAGCGGCCCTATGGGCAGCCGTCGTATGGACAGCCGCCGCCGTACGGACAGCCGAATCATGGGCAGCAGTCAGGTTTTGGTCCGCCCCAGCCTGGCGTCAATCCCGCGCTCTTCGATTCTCAGGCACTTCCCGACGCCGCGTACGGTCCGGGTTCCGAGCTGTTCTGGATGGCCGGTGAGCGGGAGCGGACCACCGCGATGTGGTCGCATCTGGGTACCCTTCTCTTCGGATACCTGCCTCTCATCATGTTCCTCGTGAAGAAGGACGAGTCGCCGTTCGTCAGCGAGCACACCCGGCAGGGCCTCAACGCCATGATCACGAACACGATCGCCACGACGGCGGCGATGATCGTCCTCATGGTCATCGGCTTCGTCCTTGCCTTCATCACCTTCGGGCTCGGCATGTTCATCGTCTTCGGCGCGTTGGTCATCCCGCTCGTGTACACGGTCTTCTACATCATCGCCGGCATCGCGGCCAACCGCGGAGAGGGCTACAAGATCCCCCTGGTCTTCCAGTTCGTCAAGTAATCTTGCTCGTGACACCGCACAAGCGCTCACCCTCGTTCACCGCGGAGACACTCTCCGGCGGAGTGACTGGACTAGTGTGGTGTGACGCACACGTGAGAAGGGACGCTAATGTCGGACAACCCCCAGCAGCCGAACGACAACCGAGCACAGCCGATGCCTCCGGACTACTCCGCACAGTCGGGGCCCCAGCAGCCATATATTCAGCCGGGTTCGCAGCCGGGTTCGCAACCGCAGTCTCAGCAGCCGAACGCGCAGCAGTCCTATGGATCCCAGCCGCAGTACGGTTCACAGCAGCCAGCCAGTCAGCCTGCCTACGGATCGCAGCCCGTATACGGCAGCCAGCAGGCGTACGGCTCCCAGCAGGGTTACCGCGGCCCGCAGGGTTACGGCCCGGGGTCGGCAGCGAATACCAGGGCGTTCGATTCGCGGGCCCTACCTCCGCAGGCCTACGGACCCGGTTCGGCAGGCTTCTGGCAGCCGTCGCCGTCCGAACGCTCCACATCGACGTGGACACAGGTCGGAGCGATCTTCACCGCGTGGATCGTCCCGCTCATCGTCTTCCTCGTGAAGAAGGACGAGTCGCCGTTCATCCGCGAGCAGGCCCGCCAGTCGCTGAACTTCCAGTTGACACTGATCATCGCCTATATCGTTGCGGACATCTTCGCGGTGATCACCTTCGGATTCGGCGCGATCCTCTACTTCGTCATCTGGATCGTCGCTCTCGTCTTCATGATCATCGCCGCTGTGGCAGCCAACAAGGGAGAGGTCTACAAGGTTCCGATGAGCATCCAGCTCGTCAAATAGGACTTCCCCTCAGGCTCCGATCGCCGATGGCAGCATCGACGATGGAGCCGAGCAGCGCCTCCAGGCTCATCGTCGTCTCCGGGCCGCTTCCGAACCCAGGGAGCGGCTCGGTTTCGTTCTCTCCCTCGGACGAAGCCGTTCAGGCGCTTGCCTTGTTCAGACGTATTCGGTGAGGATGCGCACCATATAGTCGGCGAGCAGACGCCCCTGCAGGGTGGGCCGGAACCAACCTTCGGCGGCACCGCCGGGGTCAAGCAGTCCCTGCTTGACGAAGGTGCGCACGGCCTGCTCGCTGCCTGCCGCCAAGGAGTCGAGGCGCAGCTCGTCGTCGATGCGAGCGGCGAGCATGATCCGTTCGATCTCTCGGGTCGCATCGTCGAGGACCTCCCGGCCGATCGCCGGAGACTCCCCAGCCAGCAGTCGATCGGACCAGGCTCGGGGGTGCTTCGCGTTCCAGAACCGGACTCCCCCGATATGCGAATGCGCACCGGGGCCGAAGCCCCACCAGTCGGCATTGCGCCAATACGCCATATTGTGCTCACACCGGGTGTCAGGACCCGTCGACCAGTTGCTCACCTCGTACCAGTGCATGCCCGCCGCACTCATCGCGGCATCGGCGATCTCGTACTTATCGGCCAGATCGTCCTCATCGGGCATCGGCAGCTCACCGCGTCTGACCATCGCGCCCATCTTCGTTCCGGGTTCGACGATGAGGGAGTACGCGGAGATGTGGTCGACCTCGTTGGACAGGGCGACCTCGAGGGACCGCCGCCAATCGTCGGTCGACTCCCCCGGGGTGCCGTAGATGAGGTCGAGGCTGAGTTCGAGTCCCGCGTCCTTGACCCAGCGCGCCACCTCGGGGATCTTCTCGGGGTCATGGGTCCGATCAAGAGTGGCCAGCACATGCGGCACGGCCGACTGCATTCCCATCGAGATCCGGGTGAATCCGGCACCGGCGAGGGTGGCGATGTAGGCGGGATCGAGCGTGTCCGGGTTGGCCTCCGTGGTCACCTCGACTTCCGCGGTCAGCCGGTAACGGGACCGAATGTCGTCCATGATGCCGGCGAGCACCTCGGCTGAGAGCATCGTCGGGGTGCCCCCGCCGAAGAAGATCGTCGACACCTCACGGTTGCCCGCCCCCACCTCGGCGAGGGTCGACACCGACAGATCGAGCTCACGGGCGAGATTGCCGCGGTAGTCCTCACGGGACGCTCCGGGACCGAGATCCTCGGCTGTGTAGGTGTTGAAGTCGCAGTAGCCGCAGCGGACCCGGCAGTACGGGACGTGGACGTAGAGACTTAAGCCCCGGTCACCGGCTCCGATGCCCGCCGACGCGGGAAGTGAGCCGTCACGCGGGGGAACCTCGCCGGTCGGTTGTGCTGGCACTTACTTCTTGGCGTCCTTCTTCTCCGGTTCGTCGGAGGACAGGGCGGCGATGAACGCCTCCTGCGGAACCTCGACGGTGCCGACCATCTTCATCCGCTTCTTGCCTTCCTTCTGCTTCTCGAGCAGTTTGCGCTTGCGGCTGATGTCGCCGCCGTAGCACTTGCTCAGCACGTCCTTGCGGATCGCACGAATGGTCTCGCGGGCGATGATGCGTGAGCCGATGGCTGCCTGGATCGGGACCTCGAACTGCTGGCGCGGGATGAGCTTGCGCAGCTTCCCGGCCATCGCCACCCCGTAGGAGTAGGCGTTGTCGCGGTGGACGATCGCGGAGAACGCATCGACCTGATCACCGTGGAGCAGGATGTCGACCTTGACGAGATCGGAGGCGTCCCGCCCGTCGTCGGAGTAGTCGAGGGAGGCGTAGCCCTTGGTGCGGGACTTCAGCTGATCGAAGAAGTCGAAGACGATCTCGGCCAGGGGAAGGCGGTAGCGGATCTCCACTCGATCCGAGGACAGGTAGTCCATGCCCTGGAGTTTGCCGCGGCGTTCCTGACACAGCTCCATCACCGCGCCGATGTAGTCACTCGGGGTGAGGATCGTGGCCTGGACCATCGGCTCACGGACTTCCTTGATCTTGCCCGTGGGGTATTCGCTCGGGTTCGTCACCACGGTCTCGGTGCCGTCCTCCATCGTCACGTCGTAGATGACCGACGGGGCGGTGGAGATGAGGTCGAGGTCGAATTCGCGTTCGAGACGGTCCCGGAGCACCTCGAGGTGGAGGAGCCCGAGGAATCCGCAGCGGAAGCCGAAGCCCAGCGCCGTGGACGTCTCCGGTTCGTAGGCCAGGGAGGCGTCGTTGAGTTTGAGTTTGTCCAGCGCATCACGCAGCACCGGGTAGTCCGAACCGTCGATGGGGAAGAGTCCGGAGAACACCATCGGCTTGGGCTCACGGTAGCCTTCGAGTGCCTGGGTCGCAGGGGCTGCCGCCGCGGTCACGGTGTCACCGACCTTGGACAGGCGCACATCCTTGACCCCGGTGATGAGGTAGCCGACCTCGCCGACGCCGAGGCCCTTCGTCGCCTTCGGCTCAGGTGAGGAGGCACCGATCTCGAGCAGTTCGTGGGTGCTGCCGGTCGACATCATCTCGATCTTCTCGCGCGGGGACAGCGAACCGTCGATGACGCGCACATACGTGACCACGCCGCGGTAGGTGTCGTAGACGGAGTCGAAGATCATCGCCCTCGCAGGCGCCTCGGCGTCGCCGACGGGGGCTGGGATGTCGGTGATGATGCGGTCGAGGACCTCCTCGACGCCCTCACCGGTCTTACCGGACACGAGCAGGCAGTCCTCGGGTTCGCAGCCGATGAGGTTGGCGAGCTCTTCGGCGTACTTCTCCGGCTGCGCAGCGGGCAGGTCGATCTTGTTGAGCACGGGGATGATCGTCAGGTCGTTCTCCATGGCCAGGTACAGGTTGGCCAGGGTCTGGGCTTCGATGCCCTGCGCGGAGTCGACGAGCAGCAGTGCACCCTCGCACGCGGCCAGTGACCGTGAGACCTCATAGCTGAAGTCGACGTGGCCGGGAGTGTCGATCATGTTGAGCGCGTACGGGGTGTCCTCGTGCTCCCAGGGCATGCGCACGGCCTGGGATTTGATCGTGATGCCGCGTTCGCGTTCGATGTCCATCCGGTCGAGGTACTGGGCGCGCATATCCCGGGATTCGACGACGCCGGTGATCTGGAGCATCCGGTCGGCCAGGGTCGACTTGCCGTGGTCGATATGAGCGATGATGCAGAAATTGCGGATCAGCTCGGGTGAGGTGGCGGATGGTGAGATCCGCTTTATTGCTTCCTTATTCACCTGAGGTGACATGAACGCCCTTCCTTTGACAGATCGGATCTGAGAACAGACCGGAGTGCTCATTCTTTCATGACTTGTGTGCGGACTCGGAATCCATACTGATGCCGCCATGACGGGCCGCGATCGGGGAAGATGGGGGTATGAGCGATTTCACAGTCATGAGCTTCAATCTCCGCTACCCCGCCATGGACGGTCACCCGGTGGCGCAGCGACTGCCGGTCGCCGCCGAGCTCATCCGTCGCGCCCATCCCCACATCGTCGGCACCCAGGAAGGGGAACTCGATCAGCTCGAGTCGCTGATCGGGATGCTTCCCGAGGAGTACATCTGGCTCGGTGAAGGCCATTCCGGGGGCAACGCCGGAGAGTTCACCGCCGTGATCCTCGATTCGCATCGCTTCGACGTCGATGCCGTCGACATCTCGTGGCTGTCCGAACAGCCCGAGACCGTGGCCTCGGAATCGTGGGGCGTCTCCCATGCGCGGACGCTGACGACCGTCGACGTCCGCGACCTCGTCACGAAGCGGCGCCTGCGGGTGCTCAACACCCACCTCGACCACCGGTCCGAGCGTGCCCGGGTGGAGTCGGGACGGATCATGGCCGAGACCATCGCCGAGGCGGCCTTCCCCTCCGTGGTCACCGGCGATTTCAACGTCGCCACCGGTTCCCCCGTCTACAACCTCTTCTGCGCCGAACTCGGCCTGACGGACACCGCCGCCGAGGTCCCCGGGGAGGACATCGGCACCTTTCACCGGTACAAGGGTCCGCAGGCGGGTGCGCCGCGCATCGACTGGATCCTCACCACCGCGGGCCTGCGCACACTCTCGACGAGGATCGACACGTTCAACGTCGACGGCACGTACCCGTCCGACCACTTCCCCGTCGAGGCCGTCCTCGACTTCGAGTGAGGATGCGCTCCCCTTCGCGTGAGGGCACGCTGGTCTGCGCGTGAGGGTGTGTGCGGTCTGCACACCATTGCGCGTTCACCTGCTCCGGTTCACCGGCCTCGATTAGGCTGAGGGCATGAATTGGAGATCAATCGTCAATCGTGCCGCGAGGATCGGGGTCCGCGAGGGCCTGCGCTACCTGCGCCAGTCACAGTCGAAGAAGAACAGCGGGGGCACACCCCAGGGCGACCGCCCGCAGGCCGGTCGACCCGATGCCCGCGGGCAGGATTCCGGATCGGGCGGGTCCGACGCCAGGGCCACCTCGGCGAGGCCGTCCCCTCAGTCGGGCGGTGCCGGTGGATCCGGCGGTTCGTATCCGGGTGACTACGAGGGTCCGATCACGGTCAGTTATTCCCCTGATCTCGACGGCGATGCCGACCCGGGTGAGGTCGTGTGGGGGTGGGTCCCCTTCGAAGAGGATCATTCGCAGGGCAAGGATCGTCCCTCGCTCGTCGTCGGACGCGACGGTCGGTGGGTGCTCGCGCTCATGCTCACCAGCAAGGACCACATTCCCGGTGGGGTCGGCGAGGTGCGTGAGGATCGGCATGCGCGCTGGATGAACATCGGCCCGGGTGAGTGGGACTCGCAGGGGCGGCCCTCGGAGATCCGGCTCGATCGTGTCATCCGTCTCGACCCGGATTCGATCCGCCGTGAGGGCGCGATCATGCCGCGTGAGGTCTTCGACCGCGTGGCGAAGAACATCGCCGGCTGAAGCCGGATTCGCGCGCTCAGGGATTTCCCGCCCGGGCGCGGAGACTGTATCATTAACAGCTGTGTCTTCATCAAGGCGTGTGTCTCGCCGAGGTCGGGTGAAGATGCCGTCGGATCCGATGTCGTCGATGTGTTTCCCCGCGGAGATGATCAGGTCGGTCCGATGCGCCCTCACGACCATGTAGTACTCACACGAAAGAGTGTTGAAATTGGCTAATATCAAGTCCCAGATGAAGCGGATCAAGACGAACGAGAAGGCTCGTCAGCGCAACAAGGCTGTCCGGTCCGAGGTTCGCTCCTACGTCCGCGTCGTCCGCGAGAACATTGCTGCCGGCAACAAGGACGAGGCACAGCAGGCATATGCTGTGGCCGCCCGCAAGCTCGACAAGGCTGTTTCGAAGGGTGTTCTGCACAAGAACAACGCTGCGAACCGCAAGTCGCGCCTGGCTACGCAGATCAACGCTCTCTGAGCAGACGACTGAGGCTGTAGCTGCGCAGGGCCCGATCCATCACGGATCGGGTCCTGCACTCATTCACCACCCCACAATTGCTACCTGACGGCGGCCCAGCAACCTCGCGCTGTGCCGCCGTCAGGTAGCAAGTGGTCAGCGGACGCGGGCTAGGCGGCTGACTTCGGAGACGAACCATTCGACGGCGTAGACCGGGTCGCGACCGCCGCCCTTGACGGCCTCGTCGGCTTCCGCGGCGGCGATGAGCGACTGGCCGAGAGCGACCTCGTTCCACCGGCGCACCTCCCGCCGGGCCCGGTCCACCTGCCACGGCGCCATCTTCAGCTCGGAAGCGAGCTCGCCGCTGGATCCGGAGAAACCCTGCACTTTGGCCATGCCCCGCAGCTTCATCGCCACCGCCGCGACGAGCGGCACGGGATCCGAACCGGTCGACAGGGCGTGACGGAGCAGGCTGAGTGCGTTCTTCGCGTCCCCGGACACCGCCGCATCGGCGACCTTGAAACCGGTGGCTTCGACCCGTCCGCCGTAGTACTGGTCGACGGTCTGCGCGGTGATCGTGCCTTCGGTGTCCTCGATGAGCTGGTCGACTCCGGCGTTGAGTTCGGCCAGGTCCGAGCCGAGAGCCGACATCAGCGCGGCCATGCCCGCTTCATCGATCCGGCGCTTGGCGGCCTTGAAACGACTCTGCGCGAACTTCGCCCGGTCACTCTCGTTCTTCAGCACCGCCGCATCGATGCGGGGAAAGCCCGCGGCGTCGATCTTCTTGACGAGCTTGGCTCCGCGATTGCCGCCGGCGTGCAGGAGCAGGACCACAGCATCGTCGTTCGGCTCGTCGAGGTAGGCGAGGGCATCGGTGAGGAAGTCCTCCGAACACTTCTCCACGGCGTCGACGATGATGAGCTTCGAGGCGGAGAACAGCGAGGGCGAGGCGGCCATCGCCAGTTCGCCGGCCTGGTATCCCGCCGCATCGAACTCGATCTCCTCGGGATCCTTCTTCCGAGCGGCCGAGACGATCCTGTCCTTGGCCAAGCGCACGAGCACCGATTCGCCGCCGGAGATCATCACGACCGGGGCCGGTTTCGCCGAACTCCACGGGACGAGGGTCTTCTTCACTGCCATGACCACCAGCCTATCGCGGACGACCGACACAGAAGGCACTCACCGAGGTGGCCCCGCCGTCCATCCACCCCCACTGTCCGTCCGAGCCCTGCCGGCCTCCCCTGCCCCTCACACCCCTTCCGCATCCGTCCGCTCCCCCGCACCCGTCCTTTCCTCACCCGTCGCCCTCCGGGCAGCCGTGACCGGTGCTGTAGCGAGCGTCGGCATAGATCGCGACCGTACCGCAGCGATCAGTGCGCAGAACCGGGACAGGTCCGAAAGCCCGCAGAGACTTCGTGGTCGGGTGCCCATAGCTGTTCTCCCCCACGGAGACGACTCCCAACCGCGGTGCGGCCGCCGTGAAGAACTCCGCAGCCAGATCCGAGGACCCATGATGCGGGGCGATGAGCACGTCGACCGGCCGCAGATTCTGGGCGAGCACGTACTGCTCCTGCTCCCCCACGTCTCCGGGCAGCAGGGTGGACAGACCCTCCTGATCGACGCGGATGACGAGCGAATCCTCGTTGCGCAGCTCCTCGTCCTCTTCCCCGATCATCGCGCGCAGCGGCGGCCACAGCACCTCCACCGTGGCCGACCCGAGGCCGAGTGTCTGCCCGCGACCGATCGGCACCACCGCGGCGCCGGTGTCCGTAGCCACTCTGCGCGCCTCCGGCGAGCCCGCGACATTCGCGGACACGAACATTCTGCCGATCGTCCTGCCCCACGTCGTGCCCTGATAGCCGGCGAAGTGGTCGGAGTCGAAATGGGAGAGCATGAGGTCGAATTCGTCGACCCCGGACTCATCGAGACACGTGTCGATGGGCTTCGACTCCCTGCCCGTGTCGACGACCAGGCCCCGCCCCTCGCCGAGGTTGACCACCGCACCCGAGCCCTGACCGACGTCGCAGACGATCACCTGCCAGTCCTGTCCTGGGGGTCGGGCACGGATCGTGACGATGATCGAGGCGGTGAGCACGATGCACAGAACGAGGACCGGCAGGCCCCACATCCGCCGGCGCACGAGCATCCAGGTGCCGACGGCGGCGACCGCCAGCAGACCGAGCGCCAGCAGCGTCCCCACAGGCGGGCTCGGCCAGTCGAGCGCGGCACCGGGCAGCGACGCACAGACGCGGGCGGCTCCGACGATCCACCATGCCGGAAACGACCCGAGCCAGGCGAGGAAGCCAGCAGCGAACTCCGGTCCGGGCAGGCCCGTCGTGGCCAGTCCCGTGGCGACGAGGCTGAGGAAACCGGCCACGGTCGCCGGCAGCACGGCGGGTGCGGCCAGGGCGTTCGCGGCCACTGACCACAGTCCGATGCGCGGGTCGATGCCCACGAGCACCGGGGTGCAGGCGAGCTGCGCGACCAGCGGCACCACGAGCGCGGTCATCAGCACCGCAGGCACGAACGGCACGTGCACCGCCAACCGCCGCAGCAGGACGGGCACGACGAACATGATCGCAGCCGTGGAGACGACGGAGAGGACGAAACCCACCGAGGTGGCCAACACCGGCACGAAAGCCAGCAGCAGGCTCGCCGTCGAGCACATCACCGCGACCGGTGAGATCCCTCCCCCGCGCAGGAACACCACAGCGGCGGCGATCGCCATGCCCGCCGCCCGGATCGCGCTCGGTTCGAAGCCGACGATGAAGACGTAGCCGAGACACGTGAGCACCCCGATGCTCACCCGCAGCCGTGGTCCCGCCCGGCAGAAACCTGCGAGCAGTCCCGCGCCGAGGCTGACGATCGTGACATTGCTGCCCGAGACGGCAGAGACGTGGGTGAGTGAGACCACCCGCATGTCGTCGAGCATGCGTTCGTCCTGCGGGTCGGTGTCACCGACGACGAGACCCGGCAGCAGCCGTCCGCCGTCGTTGCCGGCCGCCAGGGAGTCCTCCCGCAGTCGGTCGCGCAGGCGCTCCCGCCACTGCCAGAGCCCGCCCGGTTCGCGCACCACCTGCGGGTCATCGCTGCTGATGCGGATGTCATCGAGCCGTTCGGTCAGCATCCGCACCCGGGAGCCGTCGGCGACGACCTCGGGGCTGAGGACTTCGGTGAATCCGGCGGCTGTGACCACAGTCAGCCGTGACCAGCCGCTGGCACCGGGCGTGCTGTGCCCGATGACGGTGCCGACCGTCTCGACGGTGTCATCGGGCCCGCGCACGGTCGTCAGTGCGGTGATCTGAACCGTCAGCAGACACGCGAAGACGATGAGTCCCACGCCGAGATGGTGGTGCCGGCGCAGCCCGAGGAACCCGAGCGCTCCGAGCACGGGTACCGCGAACAGGGCCCAGGGACCGGGCGCGAGCAGGGCCGTCGCCCACAGTCCTGCCGCGCAGCACAGGAGTCGGACCGAACCGGGCCACAGCCCCACCTGCACGCGCACCCACCGACCGATCGACGCAGCCGACCGGTGCGCCCAGTCTCTGCATCGGCCCCAGCCTGTGAGGGGGTCTCGCCGGAGGCGCCTGCCACCGCAAGCTCCGGACTCCCGACCGGTGCGCCTGCGACAGCGCGATCGGGGTTCCTCTCCGTCCCCGTGCGGTCGAGGCTCAGCCGACGGTGACAAAGTCTCTGAGACTCTCGAAGGTCTTCGGCCCGATGCCTTTGACGAGCAGTAAGTCATCAACGGAGGCGAACGGCTGAGACTCGCGGTGAGCGATGATGGCTTCAGCGGTGACCGGACCGACGCCGGGCAGGGTTTCGAGGGCCGCCGCATCAGCGGTGTTGAGATCGATCTTGCCGCCCGCGCCCGGTGCTCCTCCCTCCCCTGGTGGCCCATTGCCGGCCGCTTCCGCACCGTCTGGCGAGCCGCCTCCTGCGCCCTGATCCGCGGCAGAATCCTCGGGTGCTGCTTCTCCTTCCTTCGGAATGTGGATCTGCTCACCGTCTGCGAGGACGCGGGCGAGATTGATCGACTCGGCATCGGCACCGGCACTCAGACCGCCCGCGGCTTCGACGGCGTCCTGGACGCGAGCACCGGCCTTGAGCGTGACCACCGACGGCTCCCTCACCGCCCCGGTGACGTGAACGATGACCTCGCCGGACGGGGCTGCCGAGGCTGCGCCCGCGCCTTCGGCACCGGCTCCTTGCGCTCCCCCAGCTGGCCCGGGGGTTCCACCGGCGGGTGAGGCCGCCGAGGCGGTCGCCGGGTCCGCCCCGTCCGATCCGTGCGCCTGCTCGCCGGCTTGAGTGCCGGTGGGTGAGTGCGAAGATGCGGGGCGGAACAGGAAGAAGGCGAGGACGAGGACGCCGACCGTGGCGATCGCGACCGCCACGAGCACAGGCAGACGGACCCGGCGGGGCTCCACGGCCTCTTCCTCGCCGGAGGAGTCGGCGGTGAAGACGTCTCCGGGCACCCAGCCGCCGCGTTCGGCACTGGCGCCGAGAAGGCCGGCGAATCGATCATCCGGAGACACTGCCATACCCGCGAGGCTAAGGAGTCACACCCGTAGACGACCAGGGTCCCGGCGGCGCCTGTGGACAGCGTTTCTGCGTCCACAGGCTCATAACGTTCGAGTCGGCGCGACGTCCACAGGATGCGGCGCCGGAGTGCGGCCCCTTACGGCTTCGTCTGCACCGAAACGCCGAGGGCGCCGGGACCGACGTGGGCGGTGATGATCGGTGAGAGCGTGCGGAAGCTCGTCGTGAAGCCGCGGGAGGTCAGCAGCCGGTCGAGTTCGACGACATCCCGGTCATCGGTGAGTCCCTCAGACTGCTGGATCTCGGCCTGCAGCGCTGCGGGGTCGACCTCGAAGTCGGCGGCGGCCTCGGCAGCGATCATGCTCATCCGGGACAGTGCCTTCGTGCGGGTGCGCACGCGCGCGACCGGAACGACCACTCCCGATTTCAGACCGAGCACGGGCACGATCTGCAGAGCCCGACCGAGGAGGGAGGACGCGGCTCCGATGCGGCCGCCTCGGCGAAGGTATTCGAGGGTTTCGGGGGCGAAGATCGTCACGGTCTCGCTCGCACACCAGTCGGCGACGGTGCCGGTGATCGATGGCACCGGCTCGCCGGCGGCGATGCCTGCGGCCGCGACGGACACGGCCCCGGCCAGTCCCGCCGAGGTGGTGCGTGAGTCGACGACCTCGACGAGCACGGGCACGTCGGCGGCGGCCGCCACTGCTGAATCCCGCGTGCCCGAGAGGTCCCCGGACATCGTGACGACGATGATCGCCTCTGCGCCGTTCTCGAGGAGTTCCCGGAACGCGACGGCGAACTGGTCGGGGGTGGCCATCGACGTCGTGACCTCAGCCCCGTCGGCCAGATGTCGGCAGATGACGCCGGGATCGAGCTCGCCGTCGGTGTACGCGATGCCGCCCAACAGCACAGTCAGCGGGACGACCCGGAAGAGACCGTCGGTGACCTCGGTCAGCCGGTTCCGCTCGGACGCAGTCAGCTGCGCCGTGGAGTCGGTGACGAGTCCGACCTTCACGGACGACCCAGGGCGCGATAGGTCCAACCGGCACCCCGCCACAGTTCCGGGGTGAGCACATTGCGTCCGTCGACGAGGACCTTACCGGCCACGAGTTCGGCCGTGGCCGCCGGATCAAGCTCTCGGTATTCCTTCCACTCGGTCAGCAGCAGCACCGCATCGGATCCGGTCAGTGCCTCCGAGGTGTCGGCGACGTACCCGAGTTCGGGGAACGAACGCTGCGCATTGCCGATGGCCTGCGGGTCCGTGACGGTGACGATGCCGCCCTGCGTGGCGATGAGTCGGGCCACGGCCAGTGCCGGGGAGTCGCGGACGTCGTCGCTGTCGGGTTTGAACGCCGCCCCCAGAACCGTGATCTTCTTGCCGATGAACGAGCCGCCGAGGGCGTCGCGGGCGATGTCGACCATGCGCACACGGCGGCGCATGTTGATCGAATCGATCTCCTTGAGGAACGCCACCGCCTGATCGGCGCCGAGCTCACCGGCCCGGGCCATGAACGCACGGATGTCCTTGGGCAGGCAGCCTCCGCCGAAGCCGAGTCCGGCGTTGAGGAACTTCCGTCCGATCCGATCGTCGATGCCGATCGCATCGGCGAGCTGGGTGACGTCGGCGCCGGAGGCCTCACAGAGTTCGGCCATGGCGTTGATGAAGGAGATCTTCGTGGCCAGGAACGAATTCGCCGCCGTCTTCACCAGTTCCGCGGTCGCGAAGTCCGTGATCATCCGCGGGGTGTCCTCGGCGAGCATCGTCGCGTACACCTCATCGAGTACCTCAGCCGCATGCTGCCCGTCCGCGCCCTCGGCGACGCCGTAGACGAGACGGTTCGGATGGAGAGTGTCGTCGACGGCGTGGCCTTCGCGCAGGAACTCGGGATTCCACATCATCACAGCGCCCGTCTCCACGATGACCTTCGCGAGACGGTCCGCTGTGCCCACGGGGACGGTGGACTTACCCACAACCACCGACGCCGGAGTCAGATGCGGACGCAGCGAATCCACGGCCGCATCGACATAGGTGACATCGGCGGCGAACTCGCCGGGCTTCTGCGGAGTGCCCACGCACACGAAGTGCACGACCGCCTCGGCGGCACGGGAGATATCGGTGGTGAACTCGAGGTGACCCTTGTCCTGAGCCTTGACCAGCAGTTCGCTCAGCCCTGGTTCGAAGAACGGCGGCCGACCCGATGTCAGGGCCGCAACCTTGGCTTCGTCGACGTCGACGCCGGTGACATCGTGGCCGAGCGAGGCCATGGCCGCCGCATGCACCGCACCCAGATACCCGCAACCGATGACTGAAATCTTCAAGCTGAGCTCTCCTGCGAATAGGCATGCTTTTCGCACCACACTATATGCCACCCGGTTGCACGATATGTGGAGGTTGAAACAGTAGGGTTGGATATGTGAAGCGTTTCTTGGATTTCCTCACCAACTCACCGGCGGCCGTGACGTTTGCCGTGCTCACCGTACTCGGAATCGTGGCCTTCGCGATCCCCGGCCTCCACGGTGCAGCCTGGATCATCGGCCTTGTGCTGTGCCTGGGCATGATCGCGGCTCTGCTGATGTTCCACGGCGAATGGCGCCGTGCCCAGCACCAGATCGATGCGCTGCGTCAGCAGCTCAGCATCGAACTCGGACGGATGGACACCCTGGGGCTGACCCCGGTCGAGGAGTCCGTCGAGCTCCTACCCGACGAGAGGCGGGCCCGTCGGATCCTCGAGCTGTTGCCGGATTCGGGCGGCCTCGTCCAGTCGCTGCGTCTCGATGCGACCTTCGGCACCCTGGCCATCGACGAACTCGAACCGCTGCACACCTTCTGCCAGGAGTTCAAGAAGTCCAGCTTCGACAATCCGCGCTCGCACACCGCGTTCATGAACCTCTACCGGGCCGCCGAGGGACTCTCGATCTGGGTCAACGAGGAGACTCAGGTGTCAGCCGCCGATTCCTCGACTCGCGAGATCCGCCCCGGTGACTCCCGTGAAGACGGTTGGCGGGAGTACACGGAGGCCCGCAGCCGGGGTGAGCGCCTCAGCGACGAATTCGTCTCCTCCCGCTGGGAGTTCAATCAGACCGCGCTCGAACTCGGGCTCGTCTCAGGCTCTCCCCCGTTCACCGACTGAGCCATCACCGGCTGCCCCCGGCCCTCACACGAAACGCAACCGCTGCCGACGATTGCGTCGGCGGCGGTTGCGTTTCCGATCTGCACGGCAGGGTCAGTGCCGGATCCACCAGGTGTCCGTCGGCGCCACCGGTGTGCGCCGCTTGTGCTCGGACCGGCGGTACTTCTCGATGAGCGCCGAGGCGGCCGCGGGCTCGATCTCCTTCCCCTCGAGGAAGTCGTCGATCTGGTCGTAGCTGAGACCCAGCGATGACTCGTCGGTCTGCCCGGGTTCGTCGTCGAGCAGATCCGCCGTCGGGGTCTTGACGATGAGATGCTCGGGAGCACCGAGGTGGCTCAGCAGCTCTCGTCCCTGCCGCTTATTCAGCCCCGACAGGGGGATGACGTCGGCAGCACCGTCGCCGAACTTCGTGAAGAACCCGGTGACCGCCTCGGCGGCGTGATCGGTGCCCACGACGAGGAGGCGCTTCTCCCCTGCCAGCTCGAACTGGGCGATCATGCGCATCCGCGCCTTGACGTTGCCCTTGCCGAAGTCGGTGATCGGCTCACCCGTCGCCGTGGCGTACTCCTCGGCGGCGGCATCGGTGGCCGCACCGATGTTGATGGCCATCTCATGGTCGGCGCGGATGAACGACAGCGCGTCCTGGGCATCCTGCTCATCGGCCTGGACGTGGTGGGGCAGGCGCACGGCCCAGAACTCGGCTGGAGCTCCGCGCCGGCGCAGATCCTCCACAGCAAGCTGACACAGACGCCCGGCCAGAGTCGAGTCCTGCCCGCCGCTGATGCCCAGCACCAGCCCCTTGGCCCCGGTGGTGAGCACATAGTCGACGAGGAATTCGACCCTCCGCTCGATCTCCGTGGCCGGGTCGATCTCTGGTCGCACACCGAGGGCGTGCCGGATCTCGTCCTGAGCTCTGTCGTTCGTCATGCTTTCACCAGTCATAGTCGGGGGTGATTCGGCGCTCATGGCCGCAATTACTCGTGCAGTCTCCCAGATTCCGTGTTACGGCGATGTGTCATCCGGAGCTTACGCGTCGGGGACGATGTTGACGAGCTTCGGTGCGCGCACGATGACCTTGCGCACCCCGGCCCCGCCGAGTGCCTTGACGGCGTTCGGCGATTCCAGGGCGAGCTTCTCCAGCTCGGCTGCATCGATGTCGGGGTCGACTTCAAGGCGGGCGCGCACCTTGCCCTTGACCTGCACCACGCAGGTGACGGTATCGGCGACGAGGTAGCGCGGGTCCACCTCGGGGAATGCGGCGTAGGTGACCGTCGATTCGTAGCCGAGACGCGCCCACAGCTCCTCGGCCAGGTGCGGCGCGAAGGGAGCGAGCATGACCGTCAGCGGCTCGAGCAGGTCACGAGTGGCCCCACCCTGCTTCGTCGCGTGGTTCGTCAGCACGATGAGCTTAGAGATCGCGGTGTTGAAGCGCAGATGGTCCATATCCTCGCGCACCCCGTCGATGACCTGGTGGAGGACCTTGAGCGACTCGTCATCGGCCTCGCCTGCGCGGACCACGGACTCTCCGGTGGTCTCGTCGACGAAGAGGCGCCAGACCCGCTGCAGGAAGCGGTGAGCGCCGACGACGGCGCGGGTCTCCCAGGGGCGATCCTGCTCCAGCGGGCCCATGGACATCTCGTAGACGCGGAAGGTGTCGGCACCGTAGGCGTCGTACATCTCATCGGGCATGACGGAGTTCTTCAGCGACTTGCCGATCTTCCCGTACTCGCGGTTGACCTGTGCGCCGTCGTACCAGAACGTCAGCTCACCATTGCTCTCGGTGCGCTCCTCCACCTCGGCGGCCGGAACGTAGACACCGCGGGCATCGGTGTAGGCGTAGGCCTGGATGTACCCCTGATTGACGAGCCGGTGGAACGGCTCGGAGGACGAGATGTGGCCGAGGTCGAAGAGCACCTTGTGCCAGAAGCGCGCGTAGAGCAGGTGGAGCACAGCGTGCTCCTGACCGCCGACGTAGAGGTCGGCACCGCCGCGCGGCTTCGAGGCACGCGGACCCAGCCAGTACTCCTCATTGGCCGGATCGACGAGGCGTGAGTCGTTGTGCGGATCGGCATAGCGCAGCTGGTACCACGACGAACCGGCCCAGTTGGGCATCGTGTTCGTCTCACGCTGATAGGTCTTCGGACCGTCGCCGAGGTCGAGTTCGACACTCGTCCACTCGGCGTTGCGGCTCAGCGCGGGTTCCGGTCGGCTGTCGGCGTCATCGGGGGCGTAGGTGCGCGGGGCGAAGTCGTCGACCTCGGGCAGCTGCACGGGCAGCATTTCGTCCGGCAGAGCGATGGGAGTGCCGTTCTCGTCATAGACGATCGGGAACGGCTCGCCCCAGTACCGCTGCCGGGAGAACAGCCAGTCGCGCAGACGGTACTGCGTGGACTCGGTGGCCAGGCCCTTGCCTGCCAGCCAGGTCGTCACAGCGGCCTTCGCCTCGGTGATGTCGAGGCCGTTGATGTCGATCTCGGCGTTCGCGGAATTGATCATCACGCCGGTGCCGGTGAAGGGGGTGTCCTCATCGTGATCGGCCGGCGGCTGGACGGTGCGGATATAGGGCAGGCCGAAGGCCTTGGCGAAGTCCCAGTCACGAGCGTCCTCGGCCGGGACGGCCATGATCGCACCGGTGCCGTAGCCCATCAGGACGTAGTCGGCGACGAAGATCGGCACCTCATCCCCGGTGGCCGGGTTGAGTGCGTAGGAGCCGGTGAAGATGCCCGTCTTCTCACGGCTCTGCTGACGGTCGGCGTCCGTCTTCGCAGCGGCGGCACGCTGGTAGGCGGCGATCGCCTCGGCGGGGGTGGCCTGACGCCCGCGCCAGGATTCGGGCGTGGATTCGTCCCAAGCCGTTCCGGTCAGCGACGCGACCTGCGGGTGCTCGGGGCTGAGCACGAGGTACGTGGCGCCGAAGAGGGTGTCCGGTCGGGTCGTGTAGACCTCGATCTCGGACGCCGCGTCGCCGGCGACGGGCAGTCGCAGCAGCGCACCCTTCGAGCGGCCGATCCAGTTGACCTGCATCGCGTGGATCGCATTGGGCCAGTCGAGGGCGTCGAGGTCGTCGATGAGCCGGTCGGCGTAGGCGGTGATGCGCATGTTCCACTGGCGCAGCCGGCGGGTGAAGACCGGGTAGTTGCCGCGTTCGGACAGCCCTTCGGCGGTGACCTCCTCGTTGGCCAGCACGGTGCCCAGACCCGGGCACCAGTTGACCGGGGATTCGGAGACATAGGCCAGACGGTAGCCCTGCAGAACGTCTTCGCGTTCGGCCCCGGACAGATCGGACCAGGCGCGGCCGTCCGGGGTGGGACGAGCCCCGGAGGCGAACTGATCGATGAGCGTCTCGATCGGGCGCGCCCGCCCTGTGGCCTCGCCGTCGGGGGTGTCCGCCTCGGGGTCGTACCAGGAGTTGAAGATCTGCAGGAAGATCCACTGGGTCCACTTGACGAACTCGTCATCGGTCGTGGCGAAGCGACGGCGGACATCGTGCGCCAGGCCCAGGCGGCGCAGCTGCTCGGTCATGTTCGAGATGTTGGCATCGGTGGTGATGCGCGGGTGCTGCCCGGTCTGGACGGCGTAGAGGTCGGCGGGCAGTCCGAAGGCGTCGTAGGACAGGGCGTGCATGACGTTGTGGCCGCGCATCCGCTGGTAGCGGCCGTAGACGTCGGTGCCTAGGTATCCCAGGGGGTGGCCGACGTGCAGGCCGGCGCCCGAGGGATACGGGAACATGTCCATGATGTAGAGGGATTCACGCTCACTGAGATCAGCAGGCGGGCTGTATGGCGACGGGGTGTCCTGGGAAGCGGGCTCGCTGAGGTCTCCGGTGGGGTTCGGGGTGTGGAACGTCCCCGACGTCTCCCATGTGCGCTGCCACGACTTCTCGATCTTTTCGGCCAGCGCCGCGTCATAGCGGAAACCGGTCTCCTCAGGGTTCGTCGTCATTACCTTCCTTCGCTGAGCGGGTGTGAGCGGATTGCGTCCATCGTACTCTGAACACTCCCTGATCCGTCGTGGTTAGACTGCTCACAGGGCATCGAGCGCGTGGATCACCCGGGAAACGTGATCGATTTCACTGAGACCTGGCTGAACTGTAAGATAACCGGGCAGTAACTTACGTCTTCGAAGGAGACCCATGAGCCCAACGACAATGCCGCAGTCGTCAACCCCCGTCGTCGGCTTCGAGGTCGATACCACCTCCTCGACCACCGATGTCTTCCTCCGCACAGTTGCCGAGGATCCGAGCCGTCCGATGGTCGCCAAGCCCGACGGGGAGGGATGGCTCGAACTGTCGGCCGCTGAATTCCTCGCCGAGGTGAAGGCGGCGGCGAAGGGGCTCATCGCCCTGGGTATCGGCGTCGGCGACCGGATCGCCATCTTCGGTCCCACCGCTTATGAATGGACGCTGAGCGACTTCGCCGTGTGGTACGCCGGCGGCATCTCCGTGCCGTTCTACGACACCTCGTCCGAAGCACAGCTGAACTGGATGCTCACCGACGCCGATGTCTCTCGTGGACTCGTCGCCACCCGCGAACACGCCGATCGGGTACGCGCAGCCGCCGCTGCCGCCGGACGCCCCGAGCCTGCGCTCAGGGTCTGGGAGGACGGCGCATTCGCCGATCTCGCCGAGGCCGGCAAGGACATCACCGATGAGGAGCTTGAGGCCGCTCGCTCCCAGGTCGGATCAGACTCCGTGGCTACGATCATCTACACCTCGGGCACCACCGGCAAGCCGAAGGGCTGTGTGCTCACGCACGCGAACTTCGTCCAGACCGGGCAGGCGGCCCGCCACCAGATCCCCAGCGTCCTCGACACGGCGATGCGGTGCCTGCTGTTCCTGCCCCAGGCGCACGTCTTCGCGCGCTTCATCGAGGTCCTCGCGATCAACAACGGTGCCCTGCTGGCCCACCAGTCGGACCTGACCAAGCTCACCGATGCGATGGGCAGCTTCCACCCGACGTTCATCCTCGGTGTCCCCCGCGTCTTCGAGAAGGTCTTCAACTCTGCGCTGGCCACCGCTCAGGCCGGCGGCAATGAGAAGATCTTCCGCCGGGCCGAGCAGGTCGCCGTCGCCTATTCGAAGGCACTCGACACCGGCAAGGTGCCGATGGGCCTCAAGCTTCAGCACACCCTCTTCGACAGGCTCGTCTATCGGAAGCTGCGTGCGGCCATGGGCGACAACGTCACCCATGCCGTCTCCGGCGGCGGGGCACTCGGAGCCCACCTGGGTCACTTCTTCCGCGGACTCGGGATCATCGTCTTAGAAGGCTACGGACTCACCGAGACCACCGCACCGATCACCGTGAACGTTCCCGAGAAGTCGAAGATCGGCACCGTCGGCGTTCCGCTGCCGGGAGTGTCGGTGGCGATCGCTCCGGACGGCGAAGTCCTGGCCAAGGGTGTGCCGATCTTCCGTGAGTACTGGAACAACCCGGAGGCCACGGCCAAGGAGTTCCACGACGGCTGGTTCGGCACCGGTGACCTCGGATCCCTCGACGAGGACGGGTATCTCACGATCAGCGGGCGCAAGAAGGAGATCCTCGTGACCTCCAGCGGCAAGAACGTCGCTCCCGCACCGCTTGAGGATGTGCTGCGCCGTCATCCGCTGGTCGGGCAGCCTGTGCTCATCGGCGAGAACCGCAAGTTCATCTCTGCCCTCATCTTCCTCGACTCGGAGATGCTGCCTGGCTGGCTGAAGAACCATGACCTGCCGCAGATGGATCTGCGCGAAGCCGCCTCGGACGATACGATCCACGCCGAGGTTGCCAAGGCCGTCGAGCAGGTGAATAAGACCGTCTCGCGCGCCGAGGGAATCAAGAAGTTCACGATCCTGCCGATCGAACTGACCGAGGAGAACGGCTACCTCTCGGCCAAGCAGTCGGTCAAGCGCCACCTCATCAACAAGGACTTCGCCGAGGACATCGAGGCGATCTACGCGGACTGATCGGCCTGATCGGGGCAGCCGCTGCGCACACTGATCGGCGACGATCACGCACCGATCGGAGACGACCGCCGGGGTCCGGGCCCGGGCATGAGCCCATCACGGGTTCGTGCCCGGGCCTTTCTCATCGTCGGCAGGACCTGTCGCCGAGGTGGGGGTCGGGCTCTGTCGAGGTCGTGCCCTATCGGGGTCGATCCCGAGGACTGTCGCCGGGGTCGGGGCACCCGTCGTAAGCTGAGCGAAGAATCCGATTCTCACCGATCCGATGGAGGCGACCCCATGTCCGGCGACACCGATCACACGCCCAGCTACGTGGCCGAGGGACAGGAATTCAACCGGGACACGAACTACATCGAAGACCGCATCCTCGACGATCCCGATGCGCAGTGGCCCGTCGAACCCGGCCGCTACCGCCTCATCGCCGCCCGTGCGTGCCCGTGGGCCAACCGCACGATCATCGTCCGCCGGCTCCTCGGGCTCGAGGACGTCATCTCGCTCGGTATGCCCGGCCCCACCCACGATGCACGGTCCTGGACCTTCGACCTCGACCCGGGCCGCGTCGACCCGGTGCTCGGCATCGAACGCCTGCAGCAGGCATTCTTCGCCCGATACCCCGACTATCCGCGCGGCATCACCGTGCCCGCCATGGTCGACATTCCCACCGGCGTCGTCGTGACCAATGACTTCCCACAGATCACCGAGGACTTCTCCACCCAATGGACCGACTATCACCGTGAGGGCGCCCCGAATCTCTGGCCCGAGGAGTCACGGGACGAGATGGCTAAGGTCATGCGCCACATCTACACGGAGATCAACAACGGCGTCTACCGGTGCGGATTCGCCGGATCCCAAGCAGCCTACGAGGCGGCTTTCGACCGTCTGTTCGCCGCCCTCGACATCGTCGAAGAGCGCCTGAACACGTCTCGCTTCCTCATGGGTGAGACCATCACCGAGGCGGACGTCCGTCTCTTCACCACGCTCGCCCGCTTCGACCCGGTCTACTTCGGTCACTTCAAGTGCAACCGTCAGCCGCTGACGGCGTTCGAGAACCTCTGGGGCTACGCCCGGGACCTCTACCAGACGCCCGGATTCGGAGACACCATCGACTTCGTGCAGATCAAACAGCACTACTACATCGTCCACCAAGACGTGAACCCGACGCAGATCGTTCCCCAGGGGCCCGACCTCGCGGGTTGGCTCAGCGATCACGGACGCGACCGGAAGTTCGGCGGTTCGCCCTTCGGTGACGGCACGCCTCCGGGTCCGGTCAAGCCGGGCGAAGAGGTGCCGTTCGACCACACCGCCGCCGCCTGGACGAAGTGATCAGAACGCAGTGATCAGGAGTCGAATTCTCCGGGCTCGATGACGTCGGCACCGGAATCGTCGATGCCCGCAGCACGCTTCCGCCGGTGCTTGCGGACCTTGAGCACGATCCACACGATGACGAAGACGACCACGGCGATGATGACGATCTTCTGGAAGTACCCGGCGTAGGTCTCGACGACTGCCCAGTTCTCCCCCAGGTAGAAGCCGGCGACGATGAGGATGGTGTTCCAGATCGCGCTGCCGGCCGTCGTCAGGGTCACGAACTTGACCAGTCGCATGTCCCGCATTCCCGCCGGAATCGAGATCAGGGACCGGAAGATCGGGATCATCCTGCCGAAGAACACGGCCTTGTCGCCGTGCCGATCGAACCAGTCGACGGTTTTGTGGACATCGTCGACGTCGACGAGAGGCATCTTCACGGCGATGCGGGCGATGCGCTCGATGCCGATCCACTTGCCCAGGGCCCAGAGGATGATCGCGCCGATCAGCGAGCCCAGGGTCGCGCAGACGATGGCCAGCACGATGTTCATCTGGCCCTGACTCGAAGTGAATCCGGCCAGGGGCAGAACGAGTTCGCTGGGGATCGGCGGAAAGATGTTGTCGAGGAACACCATGAACCCGACGCCGAGCGGCCCCAGGGCTTCCATGATGGTCACCGTCCAGGCGGAGAACCCGCTGAGGTTCTCAGCAGCACCGCCCTCGGAGGTGAGCACGAAATCGGGAGCAGAACCGGTTGCTAGAGAAATCGGCATGGTCAAAAGTCTAGATAAGGGCGCGGCCTGCCGCTCACAGTGCGCTCACAGCGGCTAGTGTGGAAACGGACACCTCAGGGAGGAATCGAAGGCGACTCTGCCATCGACATCGAAGGAGCAACCACGTGGCACCAGCCAAAGTACTGGCCTCGCGCAACACCGTCGCCGAGGCCGGCCACAACGCCGTCAATCGGCCGGGACCCGCACACCTCATGCGCGCCGTGCAGCGGTTCGGTCAGCGTCTGGGCAACCAGTTCGGCGCCGCGATCACCTACTTCCTCGTCCTCGCGGTCATGCCGATCGCCATGGTCAGCCTCGCGAGCATCGGCTTCGTCCTCGACGTCGCCCGCCCCGATCTGCTGTCCATGGTCACCGAGCAGATCGAGTCGTTCACGGCAGGCAATTCCTCCCTGACCGAGCAGCTCGAGAGTTACCTGCTCGACTGGCAGGGCGTGGGGATCATCGGTATCATCACCGGCCTCTACACGGGGCAGGGATTCATCGGCAACCTCGGTGCGGCCGTCCGTGCCCAGCTGCATGAGGACTTCGATGAAGTCGTGGAGAAGTCCTTCGTCAAGAAGATCCTCAACAACGTCGTCACCCTCATCGGCCTCATCATCGGTCTGCTCATTGCGGTGGCGCTCACGGTCGTCGGGACCGGACTGCGGTCGGTCATCGCCGACTTCCTCGGTCTCGGCGGATTCGCCGGCAGCCTGCTCTTCATCGTCCCGCTGCTGCTCGTCTTCGCAGCAGCCTGGCTGATCTTCATGTTCCTGTTCACGATGCTGCCGGAGAAGCCGGTGGACAAGCGAGCCAAGATCCGCGGTTCGCTCATCGGCGCGGTCGCATTCGTCATCCTCATCAACTTCTCCACCGTGTTGGTCAACATCTTCTCCGGAAACAAGGCCGCAGGTGTCTTCGGCTCGATCATCGCGATCATGCTCACCCTCAATGTCTTCGCCCGCATCGTCCTCTTCATCGCCGCATGGATCGGGACCGCGAACCCGCCGAAGCTCAACGAGGAGGAAGAACCCGAGTACCGCTTCGTCGAACCCAAGGTGCAGGCGCAGAGCCTCGGCGCGCTCCTCGCCGGTGCCGGGATCGTCACGCTGACCCTGCTCGGCTTCAGGCGCTGGGAGGAGCACCAGTCCGCCGAGGAATAGGCGAGGCGATAGACTGGCCGCGCATCCGTTTCAACTGACCGAGGGGACACGACCTTTGACTGACGCAACGACGGCACGCCTGGACGACTGGGCGAAGAAGCAGACCGCCGCCGAAGAACTCATTCCGCTAGTCGGACGCCTGTACCGCGAGAACGACGTGCTGCTCACGCTGTTCGGACGGTCACTGCTGAACAAGTCGGTGACCGGCATGATCAAGGCGCACCGCTACGCCCGTCACTTCCTCGGCGAGGACCTCGACATCGAGGTCACCCACCGTGTCGTCAGTGCCCTGGCCGGACTCAACCTGGCACCGGCACGCATCGATCTGGGACGCCTCGTCGAAAAGATGGACGATCCGAACGGCGATATCGATGCCTACCTTGCCGAAGCGCTCGCCGAGGTCGTCGACTCCCAGTCCGGCAAGGGCGAGGTCCGCGACGTCGTCCTCTACGGATTCGGCCGGATCGGTCGGCTCCTGGCCCGCATCCTCATCGACCGCGCCGGCGGCACCGGGATGCGTCTGCGCGCCATCGTCGTGCGTCGAGGTGGCGAGAACGACATCGTCAAGCGTGCGTCGCTGCTGCGCCGCGACTCGGTCCACGGGCCCTTCGACGGCAGCATCGTCGTCGACGAGGCGGCCAACACCATCCAGGCCAACGGCACCCTCATCCAGGTCATCTACTCCGACGATCCCTCCCAGGTCGACTACACCTCCTACGGCATCGACAATGCGATCATCGTCGACAACACCGGAAAGTGGCGCGACGAGGACGGCCTGGCCAAGCACCTCGCCTGCCCGGGAGCCGCGAAGGTTCTGCTCACCGCGCCCGGCAAGGGCGACGTCAAGAACATCGTCTTCGGTGTCAACGACGATGCGATCCTCGACTCCGACCGGATCCTCTCGGCCGCGTCCTGCACGACGAACGCAATCACGCCCGTGCTCAAGGCCATCAACGACAGGTTCGGTGTGCGCAACGGTCACGTCGAGACGGTGCACTCATTCACCAACGACCAGAACCTCATCGACAACTTCCACAAGGGTTCGCGACGTGGTCGCGCGGCCGGGCTGAACATGGTGCTCACCGAGACCGGCGCCGCCAAGGCTGTGGCCAAGGCGCTGCCGGAGTTGGCCGGGAAGCTCTCGGGCAACGCGATCCGCGTTCCCACCCCGAACGTGTCGATGGCGATCCTCAACCTCAACCTCGAGACCGCCACGGATGTCGACGAGCTCAATGCCTTCCTGCGCGAGGCCTCGATGCATTCGCCGCTGCGCAACCAGATCGACTATGTGTCCTCCCCCGAGCTCGTCTCGACCGACCTCGTCGGCTCGAAGCGCGCCGGCGTCGTCGACGGACTGGCGACGATCGTCGATGATGATCGCGTCGTCGTCTACGTCTGGTACGACAACGAGTTCGGCTACAGCTGCCAGGTCATCCGCTGTGTGGCGAAGATGGCCGATGTCGACGTTCCCGCGTTTCCCTGATATCGCCTGACAGCTGGCATCGCCTGACAGCTGGCATCGCCTGACAGCTGGCATCGCCTGACAGCTGATACCGCCGAGGCGGCTCACCGGATCCTGTGTTGATTCCTTGGTGTGGTGCTGAAGGACGGCAGCGATTCGGCCCACTTTCGACCGAGCAGCCCAGTTCCAGACGTGGGCTTCTCAGCCGAGAGTGGGCCGCTGTCATAGGTGCACCGCAGGCGGGCCGCTGCTGCAAGACCGACCACCGGGAGGTTGTGCCGTCAACGAGCGGAGCTGATCACTCCGCGGCGTCGGCTTCCATCGCCTCATGCAGCCAGATCGGTGTGAAGTCGGCGAACCGAGCTGCGAGTTCGTCATCGCTGTCGAGGATGACGGCCAGCCGATCGTCGGCGGCTGAGAGCTCTCCCGCCCAGATCGGTCCCAGGCAGGCCAACAGCAGGCAGGCCAGGACGACGGCTCCGGCGAGGACCGGTGTCTGCGACCACAGCAGCGCTCCGAACAGGATGCCAACCACGACGAAGCCGATGGCCACGGCCATTCCTCCCGAGCGGGTGCGCGGGGCCTTGGCCTTGGCGGGACGGGAGGCCGCGACCGAGTCGAGGATGTCACGGTTGATCCTGGTCCACGCGATGATCGCTCCGAGCGCACACACGATGCCGATCATAATGAGGCTGAATGCGGAGAACAGCAGCACCGCATCGATGCGATCGCCCTGTGCCTGCAGAGCGGCGCCCAGTCCGGCCACGAGCATCGCACCGGCGAGCACGAGCATGCTCAGCAGCCGGGCACGGCGCACCGCGATGAGTTCGGCGAGTACTCGGGCCAGATACGCCCGGTCGGCCTGCGCGTCGTTCGCCTGGGAAGCGTCGGCCCGAGAGCCGTCGGCCTGCGCGTCGTCGGGCTGACTCAACGGACGTACCCGACGGTCTTGTCGACGGTGTGCGGGAAGGCTTCGCCGGCCAGGTACTGCTCGAAGAGCCGGTGGAACTGCTGCGCCAAACGCATCCGCCACCCGTCGGTGTCCCCGCTCATGTGCGGGGTGATGATGACGTTGTCCATCGCCCACAGCGGATGCCCGGCAGGAAGCGGCTCTTCGTCGAAGACGTCGAGTCCGGCTCCGGCGATCTGGCCGGTGCGCAGTGCGTTGACGAGGGCGTCGGTGTCGACGGTGTCGCCGCGGCCGACGTTGATGAACACGGCGGTGTCGTCCATGGCCGCGAACACCTCGGCGTTGATGAGCCTCTCCGTCCGCTCGGTCAGAGGCGCGATGTCGACCACCCAGTCGAAGCCGGCGACGTGCTCGGTGAGGGTGGCCGAGTCGATGACCTCGCCGAAATCGGCGTCCCCGCTGCGGGCTCGGGAACCAGCCCCGGTGACGTCGATGCCCACGGCCGTGAGCAGACGGGCGATCTCCCGACCGATCGCCCCGGTGCCGACGACGAGCGCCGTGGAACCCGTGATGTCCCGCGTCGAACGCCGATTCCACTTCGCCTCACGCTGATCGGCCAGGGAGCCGATCGCGCTCTTCGCGTGCATGAGGATGTAGTTGAGCACGAATTCGGCGATCGGACGGTCGAAGATCCCACGCGCGTTCGTCACCGTCACCGGTGAGTCGACGAGTTCGTCGAAGAGCAGCGAGTCGACGCCCGCGGCCGCCGCATGCACCCACTCGAGCCGGTCGGCAGAGCCGTAGGCGTCCTTGAGCGCGGTGGAGAAGAAGTCCCACATCAGCAGCACATCGGTGCCCGGCAGCGCCTGGCCCAGGGTGTCCGCCTCGGCGATCCGCAGCTCGACTCCGTCCCACTCTCCCAGGTCGGTGAGCAGGGTGGGGATCTCGGTCCCAGGCGCATTGAGAATCGTCAGTACCGTCATTCCTCATCTCCTCCGGCAGGGTGCTTTCTGCCACACTAACGGATACGGCCTCCACGGGGGCCGAAGCCGGTTCACCGGAGCCGGTCGAGGACCTTGAGGAAGAGCCCGAGAGAATCGTCGAAGATCGCCGGAGTACCGCCCTTCTCCTCGACCGTCTCGGGATTCCGCTTGATCGTCTGGCCCGCATGGTTGAGGGGGACTCGACAGAGTTGGGTGAGCATGCGGGCGCTGCGCCAGGCGGAGTCCTCGGTCGAGAATTCCTGGCCGAGGTGACGCAGCCGGCGCAGCACATGTCCGGCGACGATCTCTTCGAGGGCTTCGGCCCGGTCGAAGCTCTTGCTCACGAGCTCCGGGTAGAGGGCGAAGAGACGACGTCGGCGCGCCGGCAGCTCCGGATCGACCGAACCGATGAGCAGTGCCTCACGGACGAAGCGTGCCGTGTCCTCGGCCAGAGTGCTCAGCCCGGAACCGGAATAGACGTAGTCGTCGGCGAGGCCCTCGTCGACGCTGACATCGGCGCCGAGGCCGACGATCGCGTCCTCTTTGGTGTCGAAGTAGTTGAAGAAGGTGCGGGTGGACACGCCGGCGTCGGCGGCGATCGTCGCGACGGTGGCGGCAGCGAGTCCGTCCTCGAGGACGCGGGTGATCGCAGCCTCGTGGAGGGCGTTGCGAGTCATCCGCGCCTTCTTCGAGCGCAGGGATTCTTCGGCAGGCATGAGACCATGCTTGCACCTCACGCAGGTTCTCACCAACTGCAGTTCTGCATCTCACCAACTGCAGCCGCTCTCGTTTCGGCACGGACTTCCCGCACCGCAGAACTCACATGAGCGTCTTCAGCCTGGCACGGTGCTGTTCGAGAGTCTGCAGCTGACCGAGCAGCGCTGCCTGTCCGGCGCCGTCGGCGGTGTCCTGGCGCTGCAGCCGGGAGTGGAGCTCCTTGGCGATGCGTTCGAGGTCATGGTCGAACAGGCGTGCGACGATGCCGCGGGCGAACCGCCGGGTCTCGGTGCCCTCGATGATCGGCAGCGGTGAGACGAGCAGCTGCGCGACATAGGGTTTGAGTTCTTCATCGCTGGCTTCGAGGACTCGTTCGGCCCACTTCGCCTGCTCGGTCCCGGCCGAAGTCAGTCCCCCCGCCTGCTTGATCGCGTCCTGGATACGCCGGTACCCGGGGTGTTCGAAGGCCTTCGACGACAGGGAGTCGAAGAGCTTCGCATTGACGGACTCGGGGTGCTGGAGGGCGACCATGAGGGCGCCCTTCTCGGTCTTCAGCCGGGTCGGGCTGATCGGCGCCGAGAGGTTCGAGACGTCGGGGCGTTCGTCGTAGACGTATTCGATGCTGCGGTCGTCTCCGGTCTCCCTCACCGAGGCTGCCCCCGAGTTCCGCTGTCTCGGACCGGCCCCATGGTCCCGGTTCGCAGTCACGCTCGCACCATCACCCGATAGTCCGTAACCGCGTGCGGGTCCGGGTCCGGATTGTCCGTCGGCCGGCGCACGACCGTCGGGGCCGACCGGCGCGCCGGGCCCGGTCCGATGTGCCTGGCCCGCCTGTGTGGAGGCCGGCGGTGGACCGTCACGGTAGGACGTCTGCCGCGGCGCCGCCTCGGTGCTCTGCTGACGATTCTGCCGCGGACGTCGCTGCGCCGTGCGGACGGCGGATTCGACTTCGTCGATGTCGACGCCGATGCGGCCGGCGACGAATCGGTAGTAGTGGGTGAGGCTGCCCTGATCCCGGATGTCGGTGAGCACCTCGGCGGCGGCCTTGACTGCGGAGATGCGACCTTCGACGGTGTCGAGGTCGAAACGGGCGATGGCGGTGGTGATGACGAATTCGAACAGGGGTTTGCAGCCGTCGATGAGCTCACGCAGGGCCGCGTCGCCCTTCTGCATGCGCAGATCGCAGGGGTCGAGGCCGTCGGGTTCGACGGCCACGAAGGTCTGGGCGGTGAAGAGGCTCTCGAACTCGAAGGCCTTGAGCGCGGCCTTCTGCCCGGCGGCGTCTCCGTCGAAGGTGAAGATCACCTGTCCGGTGGGATCGTCGCCGAGGAGACGGCGGATGATCTTGACATGTTCGGCTCCGAAGGCCGTTCCGCAGGTGGCCACGGCCTGCTCGACTCCAGCCAGATGCGCGGCCATGACGTCGGTGTAGCCTTCTACGATGACGACCCGTTTGGTCTTCGCAATCGACTTCTTGGCCAGGTCCAGCCCGTAGAGGACCTGATTCTTGTGATAGAGCGCGGTCTCCGGGGTGTTGAGGTACTTCGGGCCCTTGTCGTCGTCGAAGAGGCGACGCGCTCCGAAGCCGATGGTCCGGGACGTCATGTCCTTGATCGGCCAGATCACGCGCCCCCGGAACCGGTCATAGATGCCGCGGCCGCCCTCGCTGGCCAGGCCCCCTGCGAGGATCTCCTCATCGGTGAAGCCTGCCCGTTTCAGGTGGGAGGTCAGGGCGTCCCAGGACTTCGGGGCGAAGCCGATGCCGAACTCACGGCTGGATTCGGGCGGGAAGCCTCGCCCGGTGAGGAAATCGCGTCCGATCTGCCCGGTGTCGGCTTCGAGCTGTTGGACGAAGAAGCGCTGGGCGACCTCATGCATCTCGAGCAGGCGCTGACGTCGGCTCGCCTGTTCCCGGTCGGGTCCCTTCCCGTCCTCGTAGCGCAGGTGCATTCCGGCCTTGCCGGCCAGCGTCTCGACGGCTTCGACGAAGCTGAGCTGCTCGACCTTCTGGAGGAAGGTGAAGACGTCCCCGGACTCCCCGCAGCCGAAGCAGTGGTACATCCCGACCTGCGGACGCACGGTGAACGACGGGGTCTTCTCGTCGTGGAAGGGACACAGTCCCTTGAGGGAGCCGATGCCTGCGGTCTTGAGGGTGACGAACTCCCCGATCACCTCGTCGATGCGGGTGCGGGTGCGCAGTTCGTCGATGTCCTCGCGCTTGATGAGTCCGGCCATGGTCTAGAGTCGATCCCCCGCCCCGGCGTTGAGGTGGTGGTAGAGCGCCCATGCCGAATGGTCGGTCAGGGAGGCGATCTGGTCGACGATGACCCGCAGGCGCACCGAGTCGCTCGTGGCCTCGGCATGGTCGGCACGGAACATCGGGTCGAGCTTTTCCGGGTGTTCGGAATACCACTCGGCGAGTTCGCCGATGACGGCGGCCTGGATGTCATGCAGCCGCAGTCGATCCTCGGCGACCATCACCGTCAAGGTGGCCATCCCCTTGAGCACGGCGATCTCGATGGAGGTGGCTTCGGGCACGACGAGGGAGGCCGAGTAGCGGGCCAGCGGCTCCCACCCGAACTCCTCACGGGTCGCCGATTCGGCAGCGCCGACGAAGCGGCCGATGAGCTGGCTGGTCATGTGCTTGAGGCCGGCCTGGGCCCGGCGGGAGCCGTCGAAGGCCCCATTCGGCCAGTACGCGGCCGCCTGCAGACGGCTGAGCGCCTTGTCCATCTCCGCATCGCTCGTTGACGGCAGGTACCACTGGCGGGTGATCTCGAAGAGTTCGGTCCGGCGGGCCTCGGAAGAGGTGCCGGACTCGAAGTCGGCGAGGTCGAGGTGGCCGGCGACGATCGCGTCCTCGACGTCGTGGACGGAGTACGAGATGTCATCGGCTAAGTCCATGACCTGGGCCTCGATGCACTTCTGTCCGTTCTCGATGCCCTCACGGTAGAAGTCGAAGACGTCGGTGTCGTCGTCGTAGACGCCGAACTTGCGCACCCCTGAGTCGCGGCGGCCGGCGGTGGCTTCGGCCCGCGGCCACGGATACTTCGTCAGGGCGTCGAGGCTGGCACGGGTGAGATTGAGCCCGGCGGGCCGCCCGTCGGCGGCGATGACCTTCGGTTCGATCCGGGTGACCAGGCGCAGGGTCTGCGCATTGCCTTCGAACCCACCGATGTCCTTGCTCAGAGCGTCGAGGATCGTCTCCCCGTGGTGTCCGAAGGGAGGGTGGCCGAGGTCGTGGGACAGGCACGCGGTGTCGACGATGTCGGGGTCACAGCCGAGGTAGCGGGCGAGTTCGCGACCGACCTGGGCGACCTCGAGGGAGTGGGTGAGCCGGGTGCGCACGAAGTCGTCTGTGCCCGGAGACACGACCTGGGTCTTCGCCCCGAGGCGGCGCAGGCCTGCGGAGTGGAGGACGCGGGCACGGTCGCGTTGGAAGGCCGAGCGCCGCGGATTCTTCGCCGGTTCGCTCACCCACCGTTCCTCATCCCGTGGCGTGTAGACCGCCACGGTTCCCGTTCCCACGGAGGCGCGCGGGTGAGTGTCGAAGGACATGCTCAGCCTCCCGAGATGTCGAGTTCGGCCTCGGACAGCAGTGATCTGCCGCTGGGGTCGAAGATGCGGGAATCCAACCAGCCCTCGGGCAGGTGCGGGCGCTTCGGCCGCGTCGTGCGTCCGCGCGAGCCTTCGGCTGCCTCGCCGGGATACGGGGCGTCCTTGTCGAGCTGATCGAGTAGTCCGGCCAGTTCCTCGAGCGAGGAGACCATGGCCAGCTGGCTGCGCAGCTCTCCTCCGACCGGGTAGCCCTTGAAGTACCACGCGATGTGCTTGCGCAGGTCACGGACTCCGTAGAACTCGTCCTCGAAATGGTCGACGAGGTATTCGCCGTGTTTGTACACGGCACGGGCCACCTCGGCGAGGCCGGGACGATGACGTTCTTCGCTGCCGTTCAGAGCGTTCGCGAGGTCGCCGAAGAGCCAGGGCCTGCCCTGGCAGCCGCGGCCGATGACGACACCGTCGCAGCCGGTCCTGGCCATCATGTCCAGGGCATCCTCGGCGGCGAAGATGTCGCCGTTGCCGAGCACGGGAACGGTGTCGCCGAGGTGGTCCTTGAGTCGAGCGATCGCGTCCCAGTCCGCCTTCCCCGAGTAGAGGTCGGCGGTCGTACGGCCGTGCAGGGCGACGGCGGCGACCCCGGCGTTGCGCGCGGTCTCGGCGGCATCGAGGAAGGTGGTGTGGTCGGCGTCGATGCCTTTGCGCATCTTCACGGTCACGGGGATGTCGCCGCGGGCCGCCTCGTCGACCGCGGTGGTGACGATGGCGGTGAACAGGTCCTGCTTCCAGGGCAGGGCCGAGCCCCCGCCCTTGCGGGTGACCTTGGGCACGGGGCAGCCGAAGTTGAGGTCGATGTGGTCGGCCCGATCCTCCTCGACGAGCATGCGCACGGCCTGGCCCATCGTCACGGGGTCGACGCCGTAGAGCTGGACAGAGCGCGGGGTCTCATACGGTTCGTGGTGGATGATGCGCATCGTCTTCGGGCTGCGTTCGACGAGGGCCCGGGTGGTGACCATCTCCGTGACGTAGAGTCCGGCTCCGTACTCGCGGCACAGGCGGCGGAAGGCGGTGTTCGTGATCCCGGCCATCGGTGCGAGCACGACCGGTGAGGACAGCTCGATGGGGCCGATGCGCAGGGGTGCTGCGGCGGCCGGGGACGCGGTTTCTGAGGCAGGGCTGATGACACTCACGGAACCATTATCCCAGTGCAGTCAAAACAGCTCATGCTCACCTCTGTTCCGCCTCTGCCGGCGTGGGTCTCCGACCGGTTCATCTGTCCATCTCAACGGATCCGGCGCGCAGAAATTCCCGCACGTCCCATTCGGCGTCGACCTTCAGCTCGGCGGCGAGCCGGTCGTCGTGGGTGACGACGATCATCGCTCCCCTGAATCCGTCGAGCGCGGTCACCAACGCCTCGAGCGAGGTCAGGTCGAGATTATTTCCCGGTTCGTCGAGCACGAGCAGCTGTGGAGCCGGTTCCTGCAGGAGTCCTGCGGCCAGCGCCACGCGGAAGCGCTCCCCGCCCGACAGGGTCGCACAGATCTGCTCGGTGCGGCCCTTGCGCAGGCCCATGGCGGCGAGGACTTCGTGGACGCGGTGCGGGTCCAGGTGGGGATTGCCCGAACGCACCGCCTCCATCACCGTGAGTTCGGTCGGCAGCCGGTACTGCTGGTCGAGGTGGGCCACGGGCACGGAGACTGTGATGTCGAGGTCCCCGAAGAGCTCGGTGATCGGTGGGCCGGGTTCGGCCGCACTGTGACTCTCAGCGGCTGCCATGATGGCCGCCAACAGGGTGGACTTGCCGGTCCCGTTCGGTCCCGTCAGGCGGATGCGCTCGGGTCCGACGATCTCGGCGGGTCGGTCCAGATTCGCCGAAGCGGCCGTTGAGATCTCCAGGACGCGTTTGCTCGCATGGACGTACGTGTCGGGCAGGTCGAGGCGGACGTTTGCGCTGCGGCGCAGCGCATCCTTGGCGGCCTCGAGCTCGGCTGATGCCTTCGCTTCGTCCGCTGCTGTGTCCCCGCGGCGTTTGGCCGCTGACTTCTCGGCGAAGTTGGTCAGTCCGTTCATCGCGATCTTGGGTCGGCGCTTGTTCTCCTTATCTTTGGCGGCTTTGCGTTCGGAACGGGAGAGTTTCGTCTCGAGTTCGATGCGTTGGCGCTTCTCGATTGCGTGCGCCTTCTTCGCGTCGACGACGCGCTGCGCCTTCGCTGCCTCTTCTGCAGCGACCATCGCCTCATAGTCGTCGAAGTTGCCTCCGTAGACGCGCAGGCGGTCGGTCATCTCGACGATCGAGTCCACGTGCGTCAGCAGGGTGCGGTCGTGGGAGATGACCAGGGTGGATCCGCGACGTGTTCTCAGCAGAGTCAGCAGCAGTTCGCGCCCTCCCTCGTCGAGGTTGTTGCTCGGTTCGTCGAGGATCAGCCAGGCATCGCCGACCAGTGCGGCGCGGGCCAATCCGATCCTGGTGGCCTGACCGCCGGAGAAGCTGCTGAGGCTGCGGTCGAGGTCGCCTGCTTCGAGATGCAGGCCGAGTTCGGCGGTGGCGGCCAGCGCCCGCTCGTCGATGTCCCAGTCGTCCCCGATGATGGAGAAGTCGTCTTCGCCGGCGTCGCCATCCAATGCGCGCTGCAGGGCCACGCGGACATCGGCGATGCCGAGGGCTTCATCGACGCGCTGCCCAGAATGCGGCAGCAGCTGATCGATGTAGACGGCACCGTTCGCGCCGGTGACAGATCCAGACGTAGCAGGTATCAGTCCCGCCAGGATCTTCGCGAATGTGGATTTGCCGACTCCGTTGTCACCGACCAATCCAACGAGTGCAGCAGGAATGGTAGCGGTGAGTCGGGAGAAGATCTCGGTATCGTCGCCGAGGAGGTAGTCCAGTTCGGACACAGTGATTGCGATAGGCATGAGAGTCCTCATTTCGTGTACGCAGAAGCGCTGCGGGCCCGTGGCACCCGCTGATCACGGTATGAGGATTCACTTCACTGCAGAGATGTCCTTCGACGGAAATGGGACAGAACAAGAATGACCCAACCGCCCCGCCGAGTCAACACCACCCCTTATTGCTACCTGACGGCGGCGCAGCAACCTCGCGCGAGGTTGCTGCGCCGCCGTCAGGTAGCAATAAGGGGGTCAGACGATGATGAGCATGAGCTCTGCGGGCGCATCGTAGGGGTTCGCCAGTTGGTGCGGGACGTCGCCGGGAGCCTGGGCGCAGTCCCCGGCATGGAGGGTGGTCCGGCGGTCGATGGTGACGATCTCGATGCTGCCGGAGAGGACGAAGAAGCTCTCGCGCGAGCCGCTGCGGTGGGCGGCGAATGCTGAGGTCTCGCTGCGCGGATCGAGCCGGTAGTGGACGACGTCCATGTTCTCGAACGCCGAGGGCAGGTCTCGGCGCCATACGCCGTGGCCGAACTTCGAGGACGTGGGGATCGCTTCGGTACGGGTGATGGTCACCTCGGGGGCGGCGAGCAGCTCACCGACGTCGACTCCCAGCGCTCGGGAGAGGCCCATGGCGTTCGAGACCGAGGTGTCCTGCTCTCCGCGTTCGATCTTCGACAGCGCCGCGCGGGACAGACCGGCTCGGGCCGCGAGTTCGTTGAGGGTGAGATTGTTGAATTTGCGCCGTGCTCTGATCCGGGCACCGAAGACGCGCGCCCCGAGATCCTCTTCTTTCACCATGGTCGAATCATAGACTATTCTTGAATAGTAGATCCCCTTCTCACAAAGGAACTTTCTGCACATGACGGCACTGCTGGCCCTCGTCCCGATCCTCGTGGCTGTCGCATTGCTGCTGGTCAAGCAGAGTTCGTGGATCGCGGCGCTGGCCGGAGCCGTCGTCGCGGCGATCCTCGTCGCATTCGCCTTCCCCACCCCCACCTCGGTGCTGGTGGAATCCGGCGTCGACTACTTCCCTCTCATCCTCGAGGTCGCACTCATCCTGCTCTTCGGGATGATGCTCGCCCGCCTGCTCGAGTCCGCCGGGTCCATGGCGCAGATCTCCGCCTGGGTCGAATCCCGCTCCCCCAGCCGTTCGCTCGGGGTCGCGCTCGTCGTCTTCGGCCTCGTTCCCTTCGCCGAGTCGGTCACCGGCTTCGGGATCGGCGTGACGGTCGGGGTTCCGGTCCTGCGCCATCTCGGATGCTCCCTGCGACAGTCGGCGATCCTCGGCCTCCTCGGGCTCATCGCCGTTCCCTGGGGCGCCCTGGGGCCCGGCACCACGGTCGCAGCCGCGCTGGCCGGGCTCGACGTCGACGAACTCGGGCTGACCACCGCGTGGCTCAACGCGATCCCGGTCATCGTCGTCACGGTCGCGGTGATCGCGATCATGCGCCCATCTCCCGCCTCGGCGCTGGGGATCGTCGGCGCGGCCGTGCTGATGTGGGCGGGTATCCTCGCGGCCAGCTCTGTCATCGGCATGGCCCCGGCCGGCATCGTCGGCTCACTCCTCGTCATCGTCGTCATGGGCTGCGTCTTCATCCTCCGTCAGCGCAGCGCCGGCCTCACCCGGAGCCTGGGGTTGGCCGTGCTGCCCTACGGTGCGCTCACCGTCGGGCTCCTACTCGCGCGGTGGCTGCATGCGGCGCTGTCGTCGGTGACCACTCAGATCATCGCCTCACCCCCGTTCTGGCTTGCCGTCGCCTGTCTCATCGCCGCCCTCAGGGTACCTGGCCGACGAGGTGTCATGGTCTCGGCCGCGCGATCATGGGTGCCCATCGGGCTGGGCACGGCGGCGTTCATGCTCATGGGCTGGATCATGACGACGACGGGGATGAGCGAGGCCATCGGCGCGGCGCTGCCGGCCGGACTGGTCCTGCTCACCCCCTGGCTCAATTCCGCGGGCGCCGTGCTCACGGGATCGAATACGGGAGCCAATTCGATGTTCACGGGCACCCTGACCGCCGTGGCCGACTCTTCGCACGTGGCCGCGCTGCCCGTCGTCGCCGCCGGCAACGCCGCGGGATCTCTGGCGGCGCTGGCCGCTCCTCCGCGAGTGGCGATGGCCGTGCAGATGGCCGATTCGGCCACCCCCGCCTCGGCGCGGGACGTCTCCTGGGTCCAGGGTCGGGCACTGACCGTGGCCGGAGTCGACGCACTCCTGCTGGGGTTGTGGATCCAGTTCTTCGCGTGAGTGCGGGGCGGCCGCGGCGTCTCGCATTCACCGCCGAGGCTGCTGAGCCCCGACCATCGAGGCGACGTCGATCCGCCGGTCAGACGTGGATGATCTCGCGGGGGAAGTGCGTGAACTGATCGCAGCCGGTGTCGGTGATGAGGACCGGTTCGGACATCTCGATTCCGTAGCCGTTCATCCACATACCGCCGATGAGGTGGAAGGTCATTCCGGATTCGAGGATCTGATCGTCCTCAGTGCGGATCGAGATCGTCCGCTCGCCCCAGTCCGGCGGGTAGCCGATGCCGATCGAATAGCCCAGTCGGCTCGGCTTCTCGAGCCCGGACAGGGCGAGCACGCGGTTCCAGGTGCGAGCGAGCTCGGCCGTGGGGACCCCGGGAGCGGCGACGTCGAGGACGGCGGTCAGCGCCTCGGCGACGACGCCCTCGAGTCGGACGAGTTCCTGCTTCGGTTTGCCGGTCACGGCAGTCCTGGCCAAAGGCACGTGGTAGCGACGGTGCACTCCGGCCAGCTCGATGCTCACCGACTCGTCGGCGACGAACTTCCGATCGGTCCAGCTCAGGTGCGGGGTATCGGCACTTTCACCGGTCGGCATGAGCGGGACGATCGCCGGATAGTCACCCCATGCCTCTTCGCCTCCGCGGATCTGCGCCGCCGAGATCGCGGCGGCCACCTCGTTCTGGCCGACCCCGACTCCGATGGTTCCCAGCGCCGCGTCCATGGCTGCGGTGGTCACCTCGGCGGCCTTGCGCATGAGTGCGATCTCGGCCGGGGATTTGACCGCACGGATCCAGTTGACGAGTTCGAAGGAGTCGACGAGGCGCCATTCGGGCACCCCATTGACCAACGCACGGAAGGCTCTCGGGGAGAAGAAGTGGGAGTCCATCTCGACACCTACCGGCGAGGTCGAGGCCCGTGCGACCTCCCACCGCTGGCGGAGGGCGAAGGCGACCCAGTCGAAGGGGTGGATGTGCGGGCGCTGCACATAGCGCTCGGGGTAGCCGACGATGTCCTCGGGCGGCAGCCAGGAGGTGTGCGAAGCCCCGCGTGCATCCATATCGCGCATGAACAGCGTCATCGGCCCCGATGAGGGCACGAAGAGCAGCTGCGGGGTGTAGAACGACCAGGCGTTGTACCCGGTGAGGTAGTAGATGTTCGCCGGGTCCGTGACGATGAGCGCGGCCAGTCCCTGATCGACCATCCGATTGCGCACCGAGGCGATGCGGCCGAGGTATTCATCGGGACTGAAGGACAGCTCATCGGCACCGATCGTGTCGACCTCACCGGGAATCGGCTGGGGCCTGGCCCTGACTTCCTTGCCGGCCTGCCCCTGCTCGGCACCGGGCCGCATTCCGTGGACATCCGGCCGATTCTCTTCGGCGGAGGAGAACAGCTCACCCTCATTCATGATTACAGTGTGGTGATCCTGCTCACAGCCTGTCAATCACTGTTCACGCGCGTGTTGCGGGGGCTGATGACGCACGAACCTGTGCGGTGTGTCGCAGCCTGTCGGGAGGCGACTCCAGGCCGCTCGCTTCCGCCGCTCCTCACGCCCGCGGCACAGCCCACCTCGGCGCTCATTTCGGTCCTCACCTCGGTGGGCACACCAGAGCACTTCGGCGAACATCTCAGCACAACCCTTCGCACAGAACATCGGCGGTCGAGCCAAACGAAACTAACGAATCCAGAATCACACTTTTCAAGTTTCGACTGATTCCGCATATTCGACTACTCATTTCGATGCATTCGGTGATAGATTTGCGTGAGACGCACATCACGGAGGTGAAGAATGGACCAGTTCGTGCCGAACGGGGGCAGTTCCCGTCTGGGCAACCTCGACGAGAAGTCGAAGGCGATCATCGTCGAACTGCAGCACGACGGACGGAAGTCCTACTCGGCCATCGGCAAGTCCGTCGGTCTGTCCGAGGCCGCCGTGCGTCAGCGAGTCTCAAGGCTCATCGATTCCGGCGTGATGGAGATCGTCGCCGTGACCGACCCCTTGAGTCTCGGTTTCGCTCGGCAGGCGATGGTGGGGCTGAAGGTCCGCGGGGACATCTCCGCGGTCGCCGAACGGCTCCACGACTACGACGAGATCGACTACCTCGTCGTCACCGCAGGCTCATTCGACCTCCTCGTCGAGATCGTCTGCGAATCGGACCGACATCTGATCGAGTTCGTCAATGAGGAGCTCCGCTCGATCGATGCTGTCGTAGATACGGAGCTCTTCATGTACCTCTCACTGGAGAAGCAGAAATACAATTGGGGGACACGATGACTGAAAACGTCACCAGGGCCGGCACTCCTTACCAGGAGGCCATCCGCAACAACGTGTGGATGCATATGTCACCACACCAGGCACTGTTCAATGGTGGTGAGGCGCCGGTCATCGTCCGCGGCGAAGGCCACCACATCTTCGACGACAAGGGCAAGAAGTACCTCGATGGCCTCGCCGGCCTCTTCACCGTTCAGGTCGGACACGGTCGCGAGGAGATCGCCAAGGCGATGTACGACCAGACCCTGCAGCTGCCGTTCATGCCGCTGTGGTCGTACACCCACCCGCAGGCCATCGAGGTCTCGGAGCGACTGGCCAGCTACGCGCCGGGTGACCTCAACCGGGTCTTCCTCACCTCCGGCGGCGGCGACTCGGTCGAGTCGGCGATGAAGCTGGCGAAGAACTACTTCAAGCTCGTCGGCAAGCCGGGCAAGCACAAGATCATCTCGCGGGCCACGGCCTACCACGGCACGCCACATGGTGCGCTGTCGGTGACCTCGCTGCCGGGTCTGCGCGAGCAGTTCGCTCCCCTGGTCCCCGGTGCCCACAAGGTGCCGAACACGAACTTCTACCGCGCACCTGAGCCCTACGCCCACGACGAGAAGGCCTTCGGCCGTTGGGCCGCCGACCGCATCGGCGAGGCGATCGAGTTCGAGGGCGCCGACTCCGTGGCCGCCGTCTTCCTCGAGCCGGTGCAGAACTCCGGAGGATGTTTCCCGCCGCCTCCCGGCTACTTCGAGCGCGTCCGCGAGATCTGCGACGAGAACGATGTGCTGCTGGTCTCGGACGAGACGATCTGCGCCTACGGCCGCATCGGCGACATGTTCGCCTGCAATGACTTCGGGTATGTGCCCGACATCATCACCTCGGCCAAGGGCATCACCTCCGGCTATGCGCCGCTGGGGGCGATGATCGCCTCCGACCGCCTCTTCGAGCCCTTCGGCCCCGGCGGCGACGAGACGTTCTACCACGGCTACACCTTCGGCGGACATCCCGTCGCCTGTGCCGCGGCGATGGCGAACTTCGACGTCTTCGAGGCCGAGAAGCTCAACGACCACGTGCACGAGAATGCTGCGGCCTTCAAGTTCACGCTCGAGAAGCTCAAGGACCTGCCGATCGTCGGCGACGTCCGCGGTGAGGGATTCTTCTACGGAATCGAACTCGTCAAGGACAAGGACTCAAAGGAATCGTTCACCGAGGAGGAGTCCGAGCGGATCCTCAAGAACTTCGTGTCGGCGAAGATGTACGAAAACGGCCTCTACTGCCGTGCCGACGACCGTGGAGACCCGGTCATCCAGCTCTCGCCGCCGCTGACGGTCGGGCAGAACGAGTTCGACGAGATGGAGCAGATCATCCGCAGCGTCCTCACCGAGGCCTGGACCATGTTCTGACCCTTCCATACAACCTGACGGCGGCCCAGCAACCTCGCGCGAGGTTGCTGGGCCGCCGTCAGGTTGTATGGAAGGGTCAGGGGTTGCGTCGTCGGGCCTCGCGGCGGGTCATCGGCTGTGAGTCAGCCGGGGTCTGCCCGGGTGCCGACGCAGGCGACTGGACCGGTGTCTCCCTCGTCGCTCCCGTGGGCGACTGAGCCGACGCCTCGGCGGGTGACTCGAGCGATGCTTCCGGTCGATCCATGCCGCCTGATCGGGCGTTGACACGGGGCGACCTGATGCCTGAGCGGACGACGAGCACACCGAGCCCGGTCGTCAGCGGGATCGCGACGACCAGGCCGATCGAGCACACGAGGATGCTGACGACTTCGATCGCCATCTCCCCCAACGTGACCGTGTCGAAGAACGACTGATCGTGGGCGGAGACGATGATGAGCGTCGTCAGCGCCGAACCGACATAGGCGAATGTGATCGTGTACACCGTCGAGGCGATGTGGTCACGGCCGATGCGCATACCGCGGGCGAAGAGCTGCCGGGCCCTGAGATCCGGAGCCACCGTCGCCAGTTCCCAGACCGCCGAGGCCTGAGTGATCGTGACATCGTTGAGCACACCGAGGCCGGTGATGAGGATCGCGCAGACGATGAGGTCGGTCATCGACAGATTCGTCGTGTCGGTGAGCAGGTAGCCGTCCTCTGTGTAGGCGATGCCGAGGTTCGCCCATGAGGTCATCCACGCGCCCAGCACCCCGGTGATGATGATTCCGAGCACGGTGCCGAACAGAGCGGTCGTCGTCCGCGTCGAGATTCCGTGGGCGAGGTAGAGGGCGATGACCATGATCGCGCTCGCTGCGATCATCGCTACAAGGATCGGCGGCTTGCTGTCGAGGATCGCCGGCAGCATGAACACGAGCAGCACCACACCGGCGAAGCCGAGCCCGATGAGCGCCCGCAGTCCCCGGAATCCCGCGACGAGGAGGACGACGAGTCCGTAGACGATCGCCAGTGCCAACAGCGGAACGTCCCGGTCGTAGTCGATGAACACGAAATCCGATCCGGTCTCTGCCCGATCGGGAGATTGGGTGAAGTCGAGGACCTTGACCTTGTCGCCGACGGTGATGCCGGCCTTGATCGCATCGGGGGTGACGTAGAGGCTGCCCTCGTGGCCGTCCGCCTCGGCGGTGTAGACCACGCAGTCGGCCATGACCGTGGGGTCGGTCTCCCCCGTCGAACACTCCGAGGCGTCGACGGCAGTGACGGTCGCCTCGGTGTCGGAGACTCCCTCCGCGGTGTCCGTCGTCGGTCCGCCGCCGGGCAGCTCGGTATCCGGCCCGTCGGGCCAGAGCAGGAGCAGACCTGCGATGGTGGCCGCGACGAGCGGGATGAGACAGGCGATCATGATCAGTCGAACCCGCGGCGAAGCCTTCGGTTCGCGGTGGAGCGTCATATGCATGGCGGACCTTCAGAAAGTGGCTGATCGAATCGAGACGGCGCTCGATGATGGTGCTACCCGACGGCGGCCCAGCAACCTGGCGCCAGGTTGCTGGGCCGCCGTCGGGTAGCAATTGGGGAGGGTCAGGCCTCGCCGAGGTGGTCGGCCAGGTACTTCTCCACCTGGTCGATGCTCACGCGCTCCTGGCTCATGTCGTCCCGCTTGCGGATGGTCACCGCGTTGTCATCGAGCGAGTCGAAGTCGACGGTGATGCACAGCGGCGTACCGACCTCGTCCTGGCGGCGGTAGCGGCGACCGATGGCGCCGGCATCATCGAAATCGATGTTCCAGCGCTTGCGCAGCGACGCCGCGAGATCCTTCGCCGCGGGGGTGAGCTTCTCGTTGCGACTGAGCGGCAGAACTGCGGCCTTGACCGGGGCCAGTCGCGGGTCGAGCTTGAGCAGCACGCGCTTGTCGACCCCGCCCTTGGTGTTCGGCGCCTCGTCTTCGGTGTAGGCCTCGACGAGGAAGGCCATCATCGACCGGGTCAGCCCGAACGAGGGTTCGATGACGTACGGGGTGTAGCGGTCGCCGCTGGCCTGGTCGAAGTACTGCAGCTTCGCCCCGGACGCCTTTGTGTGGGTGCCCAGGTCGTAGTCGGTGCGGTTGGCGACACCCATGAGCTCGCCCCATTCGGAGCCCTGGAAGCCGAAGCGGTATTCGATGTCGATGGTGCCCGACGAGTAGTGGGCACGGTCCTCGGCCGGCACGTCGAGGCGGCGGACGTTGTCCTCGGAGATGCCGAGGTCGAGGAACCAGTTCCAGCAGTCTTCGACCCACTGTTTGTAGTACCCGTCGGCCTCATTCGGGTGGGTGAAGAACTCGATCTCCATCTGCTCGAACTCGCGGGTGCGGAAGATGAAGTTGCCCGGAGTGATCTCGTTGCGGAAGGCCTTGCCGATCTGGCCGATGCCGAACGGCGGCTTCTTCCGCGCTGCGGTGAGCACGTTGTTGAAGTTGACGAAGATGCCCTGAGCGGTCTCGGGGCGCAGGTAGTGCAGGCCGGATTCGGAGTCGACGGGTCCGAGGAAGGTCTTGACGAGTCCGGAGAACTCCTGCGGTTCAGTCCACTGGCCGCGGGTGCCGCAGTCGGGGCACACGACGTCGGCCATGCCGTTTTCGGGGGCCTTCTTGTTCTTCGCCTCGTACGCCTCGACGAGGTGGTCCTCGCGGTGGCGCTTATGGCAGTTGAGGCATTCGACCAGCGGGTCGACGAACGTGGCGACGTGGCCGGAGGCCTCCCACACGCGCTTGGGCAGGATGATCGAGGAGTCGAGTCCGACGACGTCCTCACGACCGCGGACGAAGGTCTGCCACCACTGGGACTTGATGTTGTCCTTGAGCTCAACACCCAACGGCCCGTAGTCCCATGCCGAGCGGGAACCGCCGTAGATCTCACCGGCCTGGAAGACGAATCCTCTGCGTTTTGCCAGGGCGATGACGGCATCCAACTTCGACTGTGCCACGATGTATTCTCCTTGTTTCGGTTCGCCCACGGCCGGCTGCCGTGGCTCGCAGGTACCAGCCTAACGGGTCGGTCGGTCCCGTCCTCAACGACGACCCGCCCGTGAGGGCTGAGTGCGGGAGGCGACTGATCTCACACTCCCCCGCCCGCTTCGGGGACACCTCGGCGCGGGTGTGGCATGTAGACTTGGACTACACCCAAACCTTTCTCCGTACGGACGTCTTCCGCGTCTGTCCAAGCGAGTTCTTGGATCTCTACGGTTTCGGCCCGGATTGCTCACGATGATTGCACAAGCGGCCGCAGGGTAGATCGCCACTACAGTCATCTGCGATCAAGTGTGTGCCGACGTGAGAGAGATTACTCATGACCGATGTGACCACAATCGACGAAACCACTCCGAAGTTCTCCGAACTGGGACTCCACCCCCTCGTGCTCAAAGCCGTCGAGGCGCAGGGCTACGAAACCCCCACCCCGATCCAGGCCGAGACCATCCCGACCCTCCTGTCCGGCCAAGACGTCATCGGCCTGGCCCAGACCGGAACCGGCAAGACCGCCGCGTTCGCCCTGCCGGCCCTGTCCGACCTCGCCGAGGCGGGTCGCGCCGACGATGGCCCGTTCGCACTCGTCCTGACTCCCACCCGTGAGCTGGCGATCCAGGTCGCCGAGGCGTTCACCTCCTATGCCACGGAACTGCCCGACTTCTCCGTGCTCCCGATCTACGGCGGTCAGGCCTACGGTCCGCAGCTGGCCGGCCTGCGCCGCGGCGCTCAGGTCGTCGTCGGCACCCCCGGTCGTGTCATCGACCACCTCAAGAAGGGCCCCCTCAAGCTCGGCAGCCTCAAGCACCTCATCCTCGATGAGGCCGACGAGATGCTCAAGATGGGTTTCGCCGAGGACATCGAGGAGATCTTCAGCCAGGTCGGCGAGGACCGCCAGGTGGCATTGTTCTCCGCGACGATGCCGACATCGATCCACCGGATCACCGGCAAGTACCTCAACGATCCGAAGGAAGTCCGGGTCGCCGCGAAGTCGCAGACGGGTGCGAACATCCGCCAGCGCTATTTCATGGTCCAGCATTCGCACAAGCTCGACGCCCTGACCCGCATCCTCGAGGTCGAGGAGTACGAGGGCATCATCATGTTCGTGCGCACGAAGCAGGCCACCGAGGAGCTGGCCGAGAAGCTGCGCGCCCGCGGATTCAAGACCGCCGCGATCAACGGTGACATCCCGCAGCAGGCGCGTGAGCGCACGATCGACATGCTCCGTGAGGCCAAGATCGACATCCTCGTCGCCACGGATGTGGCCGCGCGCGGTCTCGACGTCGAGCGGATCACGCTCGTGGTCAACTACGACATTCCGCACGACACCGAGTCCTACGTCCACCGCATCGGCCGCACCGGTCGTGCCGGACGCTCGGGCGAGGCGATCCTCTTCGTCACCCCGCGTGAGCAGCGCATGCTCGGCTCCATCGAGCGCGCCACGAAGCAGAAGGTCGAACCGCTGACCCTGCCCAGCGTCGAAGAGCTGACGAGCACGCGGGTGGAGAAGTTCACCAAGCGCATCGATGACGTGCTGGCCACCACCGAGCTCACCGAGCTCACCGAGGTCCTCGAGCAGTACTCGCTTTCTCGCGATGTGCCTGCGTCGAACATCGCGGCCGCTCTGGCTTCGCTCGTCCTCGAGTCGAACACGCTCAAGGCCGAGCCGATGCCCGAACCGGCTCGTCACCAGAACCGCGACCGTGATCGCGACGGCGGCCGTGACGGTGGCCGTCCGGCTCGCGGTGGTCGCGGCCGCGATGAGAACATGACCACCTACCGTCTGGCCGTCGGCCGCAACGAGCGCCTGCAGCCGGGTGCCGTGGTCGGTGCGATCGCGAACGAGGGCGGGATCACCTCGAAGCAGATCGGCCACATCGACATCCGGTCGAACCACACGCTCGTCGATCTGCCCAAGGACCTCGATCCGTCGGTGCTGCGCAAGCTCGCCCACACCGAGATCCAGGGACGCCCCATCGACATCCGCCCGGACTCCGGACGCCCGGGGCGCCCGTTCAAGAAGCGCAACTTCGACAAGCAGCCCGGTGACAGCCGCAACTTCCGCGGTGATCGCCGCGGCGGCGGCAAGAAGTTCGGCGGCGGCCGTGGCGACCGTCCCCGCGACCGCTACTGAGACGCCAGCGTCGGGCGCCTATTCGCCCGACGTGGACTCGCACTGAAGTGACAGATCGGCCCCGCAACCTTGTGATTGCGGGGCCCCGTTCTTCATCCGTTTTCGCGTTCCCGGCGGGCCCCGCTGCTCATCAGCTTGGTGAAACTGCAGCAGCTCGGTGCAGGGACCAAGCTGCTGCAGGTTCACCAAGCTGATACCGAAACCGCCCGGGACAGCACCCTAAGCGGACCGTGTGCTCGCCTCAGCTGGTCGGCGTGTCGACCGCTCCGCCGAAGCGGCGGTCGCGGCGGGCGTACTCTTCGATGGCCGCCCACAGGGTCCGCCGGTCGACATCGGGCCAGAGCACGTCCTGGAAGACCATCTCGGCGTAGGCGGACTGCCAGAGCAGGAAGTTCGAGGTCCGCTGCTCCCCCGACGACCGCATGAACAGGTCGACGTCGGGCACCTCGGGTGAGTACAGGCGCGATCGCAGGGTCTTCTCCGTGACCTTGCCGGGTTTGAGCCTGCCCGCAGCCACCTCGGCGGTGATCTCATTGACGGCGTCGATGATCTCGGACCGGCCGCCGTAGTTGACGCAGAACTGGAGGACGAGGCCGGTGTTGTGCTTGGTCATCTCGGCCGCGGTCTCGAGTTCGTTGATGACCGATCGCCACAGCCGCCCGGGACGACCCGACCACACGATGCGCACGCCCAGGGCGTCGAGTTCGTCGCGACGGCGGCGGATGACGTCGCGGTTGAAGCCCATGAGGAAACGCACCTCTTCGGGTGAGCGCTTCCAGTTCTCGGTCGAGAAGGCGTACGCCGACAGGTAGTCCACGCCGATCTCGATGGCACCGTGGATGACGTCGAGCAGGGAGGCCTCGCCGGCCTTGTGCCCTTCCGTGCGCGGCAGTCCCCGCTGGTTCGCCCACCGACCGTTGCCGTCCATGACGATCGCGACGTGCCGCGGCACGAACTTCGCATCGATGCGCGGAGGCTTCGCTCCGCTGGGATGGGCCGGTGGTGCGGGGTAGCTCATGTGCTCTCCAGAACTCTCAGTGATCGGATGTTGCGTTCGAGGTGCCAGGACACCCAGTCGGTCACGAGCTTCGACCCGTCCATCTGATCGTGCAGGTCAGACGCCTCAGCTCTCTCCCAGTCTCCGGACAGGAGCGCTGCCATGTGCTCCAGGGCATCGGTGTCCGGCAGTGCCGCTCCGGAGGGTCGACAGTTCGTACACACGGCCCCGCCGAGCGCGGCCGAGAACGCTCGGTGCGGGCCAGGTCGACCGCACTGGGCGCAGTCGAGCAGGCTCGGTGCCCATCCGGCCACCGACATCGCCCGCAGCAGGTACGCGTCGAGGGCCAGCCTCGGCGGGTGTTCGCGGTTGCACAGGGACCGGATCGCGGAGACGAGGAGGAGGAAGTGGGTGCGCGACTGAGGCTCGGCTTCGGTGATGCTGCGTGCGGTCTCGGCCATCACCGAGGCGGCCGAGTAGACATCATAATCGGCGGCGATTCCGCGGGCGAAGGGTTCGATGAGTTCGACCTGGGTGACGATGTCGAGGTTGCGTCCGACATGGCATTGGAGGTCGACGAACATGAAGGGTTCGAGGCGGGAGCCGAACCGCGATTTCGTCCGGCGCACCCCCTTGGCGACGGCTCTGACGAGTCCGTGGCTGCGGGTGAGCACGGTGACGATGCGGTCGGCTTCGCCGAGCTTGTGCCCTTGCAGCACGATGCCTTCATCACGATAATTGTGCACTCGGCCATTATCGCAGAGCGCGGCGGGGAATCATCCCCGCCGCGCTTAAGTGACTGCTGTGAGACCGACCGCTGAGACTTCAGCCCTGCCGGTCGGCGTCGCGTTCGCGGGCGGCGCGGTTGACCGCAGAGACCACGGCCTTGAGCGAGGCCTTCGTGATGTTCGGATGCAGACCGGCACCCCAGAAGACCCGGTCTTCGACGGCGAGTTCGACGTAGGCCGCCGCCATCGTGTCCGCGCCCGAGCCGATCGCGTGCTCATGGTAGTCCTGGAGACGGATGTCGACGTCGAAGTTCTCGATGAGGATCTTCACAAGCGCATCGATCGGTCCCTTGCCGCGGCCTTCGTAAGAGCGTTCCTGCCCGTCGACGATGAGGTCGACCTCGACGCGTTCGGAGGCTCCAGAGTCGTCGACAGTGCCCGAGTCGGTGCGCAGACCCACGATCTGGAAACGGCCCCAGGTCCTGTCCTCATCGTCGCTGGGCAGGTACTCGTAGTTGAAGATCTTGCGGATCTCTTCGGCGTTGACCTCGCCGCCGCCCTCGGTGTGCTGCTGGACGGCGCGGGAGAACTCGACCTGCATACGACGCGGCAGGTCGAGACCGTACTCGCTCTTGAGCAGGTAGGTCACTCCGCCCTTGCCGGACTGCGAGTTCACCCGGATGATCGCCTCGTAGGACCGGCCGAGGTCCTTCGGGTCGACCGGCAGGTAGGGCATATCCCATTCCATCAGGTCGACCGGGGTGCCCTGCGCGTTCGCGTTCTTCTCCCGGTCGGCGAACGCCTTGTTGATCGCGTCCTGGTGCGATCCGGAGAACGAGGTGAAGACGAGGTCGCCGCCGTAGGGGTGCCGTTCGTGGACGCCGATCTGGTTGCATTCGGTGACGGTGTGGATGACCTCGTCGATGTCGGAGAAGTCGAGTTCGGGATCCACGCCCTGCGTGTAGAGGTTGAGCGCCACGGTCACCAGGTCGAGGTTGCCGGTGCGTTCGCCGTTGCCGAACAGGCAGCCCTCGATGCGGTCGGCACCGGCCATGATGCCCATCTCTGCAGCCGCCACACCGGTGCCCCGGTCGTTGTGCGGGTGCAGGGACACGGCCACTTCGTCGCGATAGGGCATGTTCCGGCAGAACCATTCGATCTGGTCGGCGTACGTGTTCGGGGTGCCGCGTTCGACGGTGGCGGGCAGGTTGACGACGGTCTCGCGACCGGCGGCGGGCTGCCACATGTCGAGCACGGAGCCGACGATGTCGAGGGCGAACTCGGGTTCGGTGTCGACGAAGATCTCCGGCGAGTACTGGTAGCCGAAGTCGGCGTCGCCGAGGAGGGACTCGGCGTGCTTCATTACGGCCTGGGTGCCGCGCGTGGCGATCTCCCGGGTCTCGTCGTAGCCTTCGCCGTCGAATCCGAAGACGACCTTGCGGAAGACGGGCGCGGTCGCGTTGTAGAGGTGGACCGTGGGCATCTTCGCGCCGACGAGGGATTCGACGGTGCGTTCGATGAGGTCCTCACGAGCCTGGGTGAGCACGGAGATGCGGACGTCATCGGGGATCGCGTCCTGGTCGATGATCTCGCGCACGAAGTCGAAGTCGACCTGGCTGGCGGCAGGGAATCCGACCTCGATCTCCTTGAAGCCGAGACCTACAAGCAGGTCGAACATCTTGCGTTTGCGGTCCGGCGTCATCGGATCGATGAGGGCCTGGTTGCCGTCGCGCAGGTCGGTGCTCAGCCAGCGCGGGGCCTTACGGATGAGCTGGTCGGGCCAGGTGCGGTCGCGCATGTCCAGGGCGATGCGGTCCTGGAAGGACTTGTACTTGCCGAACGGCATGGGAGATGGCTTCTGCAGTTTCATTGTTCCTCAATCTCAGTTTCTCAACGCTTGACCAGCATAGGAAGACTCCGCGACGAGTGTGCTGTCCGATCAGGACTCGTCGCGGCAAGGAAGGAGGAGGAACCTGTGTGCCACATCATCACCGTAGACCTCATTCCGCCGCCGCTCCTAATTTTGTCCACATCCTAAGATCGCCGAGGTGGCCCCGACGTCCCGAACGTACGTTTCCCTGACCGCGGGGGCACTCTCGCCGAGGCGGCTCGGTCGGTGCATGCGGCCGCAGCCCGGCCGACTCACTGAGGACGTCGACTCACTTGAGGAAGTCGACGGAGGCCCGGCGCATGGTGAAACCGATTCCGGATTCGTCGGACTTGCATTCCATGCCTTCTTCGGATGAGGTGCAGGTCATGCCTTCGGCCGAGATCGAATCGCCGTACCCGAGGACCCGGGCGGGTCCATCGGTCTCCGGTGCCTCGACGCAGGAGAATCCGGCACCGTCGTTGTTGGCCACGACGATGGCACCCCAGTCGTCGAGTGTGCAGTCGTCGGGCTTCTGCGGCGGCGAGTAGTCGTAGTCCTTGATCACGCAGCGGGCACGTTCGGAGTCGATCGTGCAGGCGATGTTGCCCGACGGTGAGGTGAAGGTCTCCTCGGCGACGGGCGGTTCGGAACTGGCGGAGTCGGACGGCTCCGGGGCATCGGTCTGGCCGATGGAGGGTTCGTCGCTCGGGGCTGCTGTGGTCTCATCGGGGCCCTGAGTCGAGTCCCAGACGATGTATCCGACGATGCCGATGGCGAGGACCAGGGCGATGACGGCGAGGATCCACAGCCATGCCGGAACCTTCTTCGTCTCGGGGCGCCGACCGTAGGGGTCGTTCGGACCGCCTGGACCGCCCGGACCACCTGGGCCACCGGGCCCGACAGGTCCGCCGGGCCCTCCAGGCCCTACGGCACCGTACCCGGCCACGGGTGCGGCCGCATAAGCGGGAGGGCTGCCGGCACCAGGATAGCCGGAGCCGGCGTGCTGATAGCCGCCGGCGGGTTGGCTTCCACCGCCGGTTCCGGGGTAGCCGGGGCCGGTCGGTGGCTGCTGGGGCCCGCCCGGGGAGAGGCCGGGGCCCGCCGGCTGCGAGACACCGGGCGCGGCCTGCGGATTCTGTGTCTGAGCGGCCGCTCCGGCGGCGCCGAACTCCGCTCCCCACTGCCCATGATGCGGGTGCGACTGCCCGGATCGGGTCGATTCCTGCGGCTGCCCGGACTGTGCCGGTGCCGGCAGATCACCTGACCGGACGTGTGCCTGTTCTGACTCCGGCTGCGGAGACGGAGCACCGAGCGGGTTCCACTGCTTGGGCGCCGACGGTTCCTCGGCAGCGGCGATGTCATCGGAATTCGCCTTCCTGGGCGCAGCGGGCAGGCCTCCGGTTTCGTGACCTTCGGCCGCGGCGATCTGGCGCAGCTCCTCGAGGCTGAGGACCTCGGTGGCTTGAGAACCGTCGGAGTCGACCATCGACCGCAGTCGCCGCAGCTCCTCGGCGGTCAGTGCTTGAGTAGAGCCATCCGCGGGCGCCGATTCGTCCTGGCCGATGAACAACTGGGTTGTGATCGATTCCGGAGACTCCTCGGCCGGCTTCCGACGCCCGGGGCGCGGAGGATGGTTCGGCACAGGTGGAATGCTCATGGGGTCATTTTCGCATAGTCATTACCGGTGGGTTCTCAAGGTTCGTGAGAGGATGACCTCATGACCAGTGGTGTCTTTCGGCGCGGTGGGCTGCCCGCCGTCGTCGTTCTTGCTCTCATGCTGACCGCCTGCGGCACCGATGCCGACGGCAGCGGAGGCGACTCGACAGACACTGATTCCGCGGCGCTGGCCGCACCCGCGCAGCAGACGAGCTACGGCGATTTCGCCGCTCCCGCTCAGGCTACCCCGTCCGGCGGAGGATCCGGTGGGGACGATGCCGCGAGTACCTCGAACGGCTCGAACTCAGGCAGCGGCTCAGGCTCGGACCACGACTCCGATTCGGCGGCGAACTCCGACGCCCCGGGTCCTGCCCATTCGGTCCCGGTCCCGGGGCTGGCGAAGGAGTATGCCGATCAGATTCCGCAGGAGACGTCCCAGGTCCTCGTCGCCACGTCCCCGAATGCGAAGTCGGAGAAGTCGACGCTGAGCTTCTATCAGTTCGAGGACGAGAAGTGGAAGAAGCTCAAGACCTTCTCGACCCACAACGGCAGCAACGGCTGGCTCAAGGACAGGCACGAAGGTGATAAGACGACCCCGATCGGCGTCTTCACGCTTTCCGACGCCGGCGGCTTCAAGGCCGACCCGGGCACGAAGCTGCCCTATACGCAGGATAACCGTCTGCCCTCCTCGGCGACGGTGGCCTACGGCGCGGACTACGATTCGGTCTTCGACTACATCATCGCCATCGACTACAACCGGAAACCGGGGACGGCCCCGACCGATAAGACCCGCCCCATGGGCTGGGACAAGGGCGGCGGCATCTGGCTCCACCTCGACCATGATTCCGGGACCAACGGCTGCGTGACTCTCAAGGAAGCCGACCTCAAGTGGATCCTTGACACGATTGATCCCGACGCTCACCCGCGCATCGCGATGGGTCCGGCGCCCGAAGTGGAGAAGTAGGCCCGCGTGCGTCGCCTCGTCATCTCTCTCGTGCAGTCGATCAATGGATCCTTTGCGCAGGACGGCTGGTCGACCGGAGTCTCCACCGACGCCGACTTCCGGAACTTCATCGCCCTGCGTCGCCGGGCCGCCGCGATCATCGTCGACCGCCGCACCGCGCTCAATCCGCAGCTGCCCGTCATCAACGCCCCGGGCAAGGCCCTCGAACACACCCCCGTGCACGTGCTCACCGAATCCGACCCGGTCTCGTTGCAGGCGGCCCTCACCGAGGCGGGACTCGACTACCGTGCGTGCCGGTTCACCCCCGACGCCATCGCCGAGGTGGTCGCCTCCTTGGAGACGACAGTGTCCGGGACGGGGGCGAATGGCTCGGGCAGTGCGAGAGACGACAGCGAAATGATTCTCTGCGAGTCCGGACCGCATCTCGCCTTCCGCCTGCTCGACGCCTACCCGGGCGCCGAACTCGTCCTGAGCGTCAGCCCACGCTACATCCACTCCCCCGGCAGTCACTTCTCCCGACTGCAGGCGACGATCGACCTGCACCTCATCGACGTCCGCTCCGAGGACGATCAGGTCTTCCTTCACTACGTGAGAGCCTGAACCCAGCCGGATCCGACCTCAGTCGCCCGCGCCGATCTCCGTGCTCACCTCGAAGTGGTCGGGTGAGTGCAGGATCGCTGTCGCCGCCGCGGCCACCTCGGCGAGGCCGACCGTCTCCACTCCCCCGGACAGGTCGTTGCGGTCGTCACCGCCGATGGGCGCCATGATCCGCAGTTCGCGGAAGCCCACCGTCGTCGATTCGGCCGCGGCCACCTCGATGAGCATCTTCTGAGCGGCGCCGAAGACGCTGATCGCTCCCGATCCGGGCAGAGCCTCGACGCTCGCGACGCCGTTGAGCGCAAGATGGACGATGCGAACTCCCGCCTCGTCACCGCCCATCCCTCCGGAGCCGCCCATTCCTGCGGAGGCGAGCGCCTCGGAGGCCGCACATGCGGAGAAGTGCCCGCGCAGGTACGAGTCGTAGTCCTCGTCGAAAGCGCTCAGACCACGTTCGAGGACAGGACGATCGACGTACCAACCGCCGATGGCCGCGATGACGGCGTCGATGGGAGGGAGACCCGCCTCGGTGAGTGTCTCAGTGACGCTCTCGGGATGTTCCACCCATGCGGGCAGCACCACCGGCGCATAGGACGTCTCCCCTGTCGGGGCGGAACGGACGACGCCGGTGATCCGATGCTCTGAGCCCAGCTGCCGCGCCAGTCCTGTGCCGACATGACCGGAGGCGCCGAAGATGAGGATATGCATGCTCGCAGTCTAGAGCCTCGGCTTCGACGCCTCCGTCCCGGCTTCAGGAGACGTATGCGGACATTCAGGAGACGTAGACCTTGACTCCCTCACCCTTCTTGTACGTCATGTAGCCGTGTTCGAAGTTCTGTCGGGTCTTGCCCTTCCACGAATATTCGCCGCTGGTCGGCAGGCCCATGGTCCCCCGCTCTCTGCCGGTGCTCCTCCACTTGGTGAGCAGGTCACCGCGCAGTGCATGCCCCTGGGTCTTCGACGACCAGGTGATGATGCCTTTCTCGAACTTCTGGTAGTACGTGCCCTTCCTCTTGGCGAACCCCTTCTCGTCGCCGCTGGGGTATCCGAGGATGCCCTTCGTGTAGCCGGCCCGCTTGTACCCGTTGCGGATGCCGCCCTTATTGAGGTGCGCGCCGGTCTTCGACGACCAGTACACAGTGCCCTTCGCGAAGCGCTGGTAGGACCCGTTCGGGTTCTTCAGCGTCCCCTCTTTGCTGCGGGCCTCCCCTGTCTGTGCCGAGTGGGCACGGAAGTACGTGCCGATCGCACCCTTGACCGGGTATCCGCCGACTTTCGACTGCATCGCCTTGGCGCCGGAGCGGATGGTGCCGAGCTTGTTGTAGAACGCCGTTCCCGGACATTCCGTGTAGCTCGTGTCGCGGTGTCCCGAAATCACCTTGAGGGAGACCTTCTTCCCCTCCGGGTACTTGCTCGTTCCGCCGCCGCCCGAGGTCAGCGTCATCGACCCGGTCGGGTTGAAGCCGTACTGGTTGGCCTTCCAGGCGATGAGCCGCTTGACGGAGTTCTGGGCTGCGGTGCTCGGAGCCGCCGAGGTGTACGTGCCGAGCACGCTGATGCCGATCGTCTGGGAGTTGAATCCCGAGGCGTGGGCTCCGGTGACGGCGAGGTCGATGCTCTTCGCCCGGCCCTCGTACATCGTCCCGTACTTGTCGACGAGGAAGTTGTAGCCGATGTCGCACCAGCCCAGCTGCTGCGTGTGATACGCGAGGTAGCCGCGGATGATGCCCGGGGCCTGAGCCTTCGTGTACGTGTTCGACCCGGCAGTGTGGTGAACGAACACACCCTTCGCCGAGGCGGTCTTGTCCGTGGCGCAGCGCACGAGCTTCTCGTCGGCGCCCCATTCCTTGCGGGTGACGATGTTCGCCCCCAGTTCATGATGGGCGACCTGCGGGGACAGCACCGCCGGCGACTTCTTCGCGACCGCGGAGTCGCCCTTGGTGACCGGTGTGGCGACGATGGTGATCTCGAGATCACCGGTGCCCTTGGTCGCGCCCGTCGAGCGGACCTCGACCTTCGACGAGTCGATCACGGGTACGGCGGCCGAATGGACCGTGGCATCCTTGGCCGGCAGCTGTCGACCTTCGGCCGAACGCGGATCGGGTCCGCCCTCGTCATCGACGGGCAGCTCTTCCCAGCTCGACCAGCCGTCCGCGTCGCGGTAGCGGATCTCGAGTCCGGGATCGTCTCCCGTCCAGCTCGCGCCGACGACGTTGACCTCATCGTCGTTGAGGCTGATCGCCTTGAGGCCGTCCGGTTCAGCTGCATAGGTCTTCGTCGTCGACCCCGCACTGCGGGTCACCGTCGGGGCGTCATCGGCGCCCCCGTCACCGAGTGAGGGCCGGTCCTGTGCGGACGCGGCAGAGGGAAGCGACGCAGCGAGCAGGACTCCGGCGAGCGCAGCGGCAGAGAGTCGTCGAGTCAGGGTCATGGGTGTCAGGTCCTTTGCCTCGTGCTCGTCTCCGAGTCCAGTGGACGGGACGAGCCATCATCACTGCTTGCGCAGCGTAGAGAGAAATTCTCCCGGAGAGAAGAGAACTCGCAGAATTCGTGGAGAATTCTTTGAGCCGCCGTGCAGTCGTGACACGGTCGCGTGCCTGACAGCCATCATCGGCACCGCACTGCTCTATCCCGACGGCGCGCCGCTGGCCCGCAACGACCTGCTCGTCGTCCTCGCCGTCCTCATCCAGGCCGGCATGCTCCTCGACCTCCGTCTCGTCCTCGTCGTCGCCGCCGTCATCGTCTAGGTCCGCTGCCGCATGCATTTCCGCGTACACCGGAGAACGCTGCCGATGCCGGTGCTCTTCGCCTTCGTCCTCGTCGCGTTCTTCATCTGGGTGGCGGAGAACATCCGCACGGCAGCCGGGGCATGGCTGTATCCGAGCCAGGACGACGGGTGGCACATGGTGCCGCCGACACCCGTGTGAAAACGGTGGAAACCCCCGGTCACCACGGTCGACACTGATACTGTGAATCCCAACGATTGCGGACGTGGCGAAGGAGACTCATGGCGGCACCCGGTGCCCAGGAGGAGAAGGAACCGAGTGCATTGCTCAGGGTGTTCCGACCGTCGAGGGATTCGCACCTGCCGGTGAGCGCACGCGTCATACTGCGCGTAGTCGCCGGGATCGTCGTCCTCGCCCTCATCCTCGCACTCATCGGCGTCTTCTTCGTCCGCCGGTCCTTCCCCACCACCGATGGCGAGGTCTCTCTGCCCGGCCTCGACAGCACGGTCACCGTCCACCGAGACGAATCGGGGGTTCCGACGATCGAGGCCGAGACCGCCCACGACCTCTTCCTCGCGCAGGGCTACACCCATGCTCAGGACCGCTTCTGGGAGATGGACTTCCGCCGCCATGTGACCTCCGGACGGCTGTCCGAACTCTTCGGGAAGTCCCAGCTCGAGACCGACACCTTCGTTCGCACCCTCGGCTGGCGGCAGGTCGCCGAACAGGAGGTCAAGAAGCTCGACAAGCAGAGTCTGGCCTACTACCAGGCCTATGCCGACGGAGTGAACGCGTATCTCAAGGACAAGTCCCCCACCGAGGTGTCCCTCGAATACGGAGTCCTCGGCCTCCAGAACGGTGGGACCGAGATCGAGAAGTGGACACCCGTCGACAGCGTGGCCTGGCTCAAGGCCATGGCCTGGGATCTGCGTTCGAACCTCGAGGACGAGATCGACCGCGCCGTGCTGACGTCGAAGCTCGACGACGACCAGGTCAAGGACCTCTTCCCCGACTACCCCTATGCCACGCGCCCGACGATCATGGGCGGCATCGGGGGGCAGAAAGCCGCGACAAGCGGGCAGGACGAGGCGAACGCAGGCGGCTCCGTTACGGATGCCCCGTCATCGTCCGACGCTGGACCGACGACCGACGACACGTCCCCAGACGAGGACAGCGCCCAGATCGATGACCTCCTCGACCTGCGGGAGCGCGTCGCGTCCCTCCCGCAGCTGCTGGGCATGAGCAGCGACGACATCGGGTCGAACTCATGGGTGATCTCCGGGGAGCACACGAAGACCGGCGCGCCACTGCTCGCCAACGACCCGCACCTGTCACCGTCGATGCCCTCCGTGTGGTATCAGGTCGGGCTGCGCTGCAAGGAAGTCACCGAGGCCTGCCCGTTCGATACCACCGGCTTCTCGTTCTCCGGGCTGCCCGGCGTCGTCATCGGCCACAACCAGTCGATCGCATGGGGACTGACCAACCTCGGCGCCGACGTCACCGACCTCGTCGTCGAGAAGCTCCGCGATGGAACGGTCATCCACGACGACGGAGACGAACCCATCCGGACACGCAAGGAGACGGTGAAGGTCGCCGGAGGTCAATCCCGAGAGATCACGATCCGCTCGACCCGCAACGGTCCCCTCGTCTCCAAGCTCGACGGCAGCTACCGGCGCGCCCTCGACGCCTCGACCGGGGCGGACGCGACGGACACGAAATCGGGACCGGCGAAGGAGCACTACGGTCTCGCCCTCGACTGGACGGCACTGCGTCCGGGCACGACCGCCTCGGCGATCTTCGCGATCAACAAGGCCACGAACTGGTCCGAGTTCCGGCAGGCGGCGAAGAGGTTCGATGTGCCCTCGCAGAACCTCATCTATGCCGACGTCGCCGGCAACATCGGCTATCAGGCTCCGGGGATGATCCCCCGCCGAGGTGACGCCGACGGAACGCTGCCCAGGCGCGGGTGGAAGTCCGCTGAAGACTGGCAGGGCTGGATCGACTTCGATGACCTGCCGAGCCTGTACAACCCGAAGCGAGGCTGGATCGTCACCGCGAACAATCCCGTCACCGCGCCCGGTGAAGGAGACGAGCTGACCAAGGACTACGACTATGGGGACCGGGCCAGACGGATCACGAAGCGGATCAAGGACGCCGTGGCCGAGAACAGAAAGCTCACCGCCGCGGACATGTCCGTGATCCAGGACGATGACCTCAACCCGTTCGCAGCGAAGCTCGTACCTGCGGCCGTGAAGATCCATTCCCACGGCGATGAGGACATCCTCCGGGCCAAGGAGCTGCTCAAGGGCTGGAACGGCCACGATGCCGCCAGCAGCGCCGGAGCCGCCTACTTCAACGTGCTCACGAAGAACCTGCTCGACCAGACGATCACGCAGAAGCTGCCCAAGGGCGTGGCACCCGCCGGCGGTTCGCGCTGGTACCTCGTGCTGTCGAACCTGCTCGACGATCCGGATTCATCGTGGTGGAAGTCCGAAGGCGTCGACGGGCGGGACGAGGCGCTGCGCAAAGCGATGAAGGATGCGTGGACGGAGACCGAGGACCTGCTCGGTCCCGAACCGGTGACCTGGCGGTGGGGCATTCTGCACCGGCTGACGATCCGCAACGCCAGCCTCGGCGAATCGGGGATCACTCCGGTGGAGAAGCTGTTCAACCGCGGACCCTACGAGGTCTCGGGAGGGTCGGGAGTCGTCCACGCCACCGGGTGGGACGCTTCGGTCGGATACGAGACGAACTGGGTGCCCTCGATGCGGCAGATCGTCGATCTGTCGAACTTCGACAGGTCGTACTGGATCAACCTCACCGGTGCCTCGGGGCACGCCTTCCACCCGCACTATGACGATCAGACGAACGACTGGGCGGCCAACGTCAATCGGCCCTGGCCGTACTCGCCGCAGGCCGTTGCCGCAGCGGCCGAGGAGACGCTCACCCTCGAACCCTGAGCGGGGCGCGGGGCGAACCCTAGCGGCGCGCTTCAACCGTGGGTGGCGCGCTCGAACCTCTGACCGGCTTCAGGTCGTCGGCGTCAGCGAGTTCAGGACTTCGGCAGGATCTTCGCTTCGAGGAAGTTCGCGACATCGTCTTCCCAGCGCACTGGGTCGATGTTCCACTCCTTCGTGTGGTGGGCCTTGCTGTAAGCCGGCATCGTCACGAGATCCCGGCGGACGGAGGCCAGTGCGTGCGAGGGCCCAGAGGGGACGAACTCGTCGTCATCGGAGTGGATGAGCAGGACGGGCACGTCGAGTTCGGCGGCCCGGGTGACCCAGTCCATGCGGTCGAGGTCGAGCGGGGTCTCGAGTCCGGTGATGGGCCGGGCCCAGGGCTGAGTGATCATCTCGAGGGTGAGTTTCGCGACCGGTGTCGGCAGCAGGTTCCGCCGCGCCTGCCCGTCGAGCACGTTCACCCAGTCGACGACGGGACCGTCGAGGACCAGCGAGGTGACGTAGCGGCGGTTGCGTCCGCGCGAGGCCGCCTGCAGGGCGATGGCTCCGCCCATCGACCAACCGAAGAGGACGACGTTCTTCGCCCCCTGCGACACGGCGTAGTCGATAGCGGCGTCGACGTCGATCCATTCGGTGTCGCCGAGCCCGTAGCGGGAGGTGGTCTCCACCCGCACCTCGGCGTCGTTGCGGTAGGACATTGCGATCGCGGGGACGCCCAGAGTGTTGAGTACGCCGGCGGCGCGCAGTCCTTCGGCGCGGGTGCTCGCCCGACCGTGGATGAGGATCGCCCACGTCTCCTGCGGTTCCGGGTGATCGGTCGGCAGCAGCCATGCGGGCAGTCGACCGGCGTCGGAGACGATCTCGATGTCCTCGAAATTCACCCCGGCAGCCAGCGGATCAGGATAGACGACCCCGGTCCAGCGTCCCCGCCATGCTCGGCGGATGTCTCCCTTGGTGACGGAGATGATCTCCCGGGAGACCGTGCGCGAGCGCGGGTCGTATTCGACGATGTCTCCGATCACTGCATGACCGGAGCCCTGGTTGAAGTAGAGACCGTAGGTGCCGGGCACCGTCGTCTCCTCATCCGCCGGCAGGTGGATGCGCATATTCGGAGGAAAGCCGTCGATGTGGAGGATGTCGAGTTCCTCGGGAGCATTCTCCGGGACGACGATCCGACGGGCGAAGTAGGCGGCCAGCCCCGAGGAGGCCACCGAGATCAGCGCGCCGACTCCGGCGCCGATGCCGACAGCGGCCACCAGCAGACGGGTGGGGAATTGCGTCTCGCGGACCATGAAAACCTCCTGGGTTCATTGTTGCCTAAGGAATGAGCAGGAGCCAAACGCTGTTGTCCCACTCAGAGCGACGGATGCCCAAGTCAGGAGTCGGTGGGACAATGGGTTCCACGCACAGACATTCGTCCGTTCGCTGAGAACCGTCACTGCACACCGGAGGTCACGATGACACAGAACACGAACGCCGCACCCCAGTCGGCGGGCGCCGAATCCGCTGGATCGAACAGCGCTGCGACCGAGTCGACCGGTCCGGAGATCCGCTGGCAGGACGTGCTCTCCCCCGAAGAGTTCGCCGTCCTGCGTCAGGGCGCGACCGAACGCCCGTTCACCGGTGAGTACAACGACGAGACCGCCGTCGGCATGTACCAGTGCCGAGCCTGTGGGGCCGACCTGTTCCCGTCCGAGACGAAGTTCGCCTCGCACTGCGGCTGGCCGTCGTTCTACGCGCCCCTGGCCGAGGATCGGGTGCGCTATATCCGCGATTCCTCCATGGGCATGGAACGCATCGAGGTCCGCTGCGCGAACTGCGATTCCCATATGGGCCACGTCTTCGAAGGTGAGGGCTATGACACCCCCACCGACCAGCGCTACTGCATCAACTCGATCTCGCTCAAGCTCAACACCGCCGATGCCCAGGGCTGAGGGAATGGGGTCCACGACCGAGACAATGCAACCCGCCGAGGTGGCTCAGTCAGTTGAACCGATCATCCGCACCTTCGCGGAGCTCACACCCGTCGAGCTCTACGGCATCATGCAGCTGCGCTCGAGGATCTTCGTCGTCGAGCAGGAATGCGTGTTCCTGGATCCCGACGGTGTGGACGCACTGCCGGAGACCCTACACGTGTTCTATCCGCGACCGGCACAGCCGATGCGCGACACTCATGGGTCCGAATTCGGCCGCGACCTCGGCCCGTGGGCCTATGCGCGGCTCCTGCCCGCCGACGTCCCCGACGGGCCGGCGGCACGACCGGGCGCCCGGAGCATCAGCCGGGTCATCACCCATCCCGATGCGCGCGGCCAGGGATGGGCCAGAAAGCTGCTGGCCGATCTCGTCACACGCTGGTCTGACCAGGATCTCACCCTCAACGCGCAGTCCCATCTCGAAGGGCTCTACGGGTCGTTCGGGTTCACCCCGAATGGCCCGCGCTTCCTCGAGGACGGGATCGAACACATCCCGATGGAGCGCCTCGCCGGCTGAGCAGCCGCCACGGCTCGGCTCAGGTCGCTTCAGCCTCGGCGGCGTCGACGGAGGCGATGATGCGCTGCATGACGGCATGCAGTTCTCGCACTCCGTCGACGTCCATGCCGAGTCTCTTCATCATCGTCCCCGGAATCTCTTCCGCGGTCTTCCGCAGCTCGGTTCCGGCGGAGGTGAGCGTGACGTCGATGATCCTCTCGTCGTGATCCGCTCGCGTCTTCGTCACATAGTCCAGAGCCTCGAGACGTTTGATCAGCGGCGAAACGGTGGCGGGTTCGAGCCGCAGGAGGTTCGCGATCTCACGCACCGTCAGCGTCTCGTGCTGCCAGAGGGCGAGCATGACCAGATACTGAGGGTGGGTGAGATGGATCGGATCGAGCACCGACCGATAGGCGCCGATCACCCCTCGTGATGCGACAGCCAGGGCAAAGCAGATCTGACTTTCGAGCGCCAGAGGATTCTCCAGTGGTTCCGTCGTTCCCTCGGATCCGAGCATCGTTCCTCCTTCTCCTGTGCCTTCTCCTGTGCCCATCGGCTGTTGCCGCACCGATGCGCCGTAGCTGCATCGACGCGAGGCACCGTCGGCAATTAGTTAGTGCACTAACGATTAGCGTACACTGTCTGTAGATTCAGACTTCGTCCACCGGCCCGTTCCGCGCCTCGTCGATAGGATCCTCCCATGTCGCCCTCGTCGCAGACACCTCCTGACGGTTCCGACCACCCTTCTCATGCACCTCGGGACGCACAGCGCGGAGTCGGCTGGCTCAACAACTTCTTCCGCAAGATCATCGGACCCGCCCAAGTCGACAACACGCGACCCGGCGGCTACTTCGAGGACGAGTCCCTGCGCCACCGGCAGCTCGACGCCATGGGCCTGGAGATGCGCACCGACGCCGACGGCCATTCCTATGTCGTGAAGAAGACCACCGACTGACGACCAACGAGTGACGACCACCGACTGACCATTGCCGGGTCACGCGGCCCCGGACACACGCAACCGCCGCCGCACTCGAGGATGCGGCGGCGGTTCTGTCTCTCTGCTCAGCTGCCGGCTGCCGAACAATGTGGCCCAGTGCCGGGCGTCGGCCGGCTCAGCGCCAGTCGGTGATGATGTCGACGAGTTCGCGGCGGGGCCCCGTGTAGAAGGGGATCTCCTCGCGCACGTGGAGGCGAGCCTGGGTGTTGCGCAGGTCCCTCATGAGGTCGACGATGCGGTGCAGCTCGGGGGCCTCGAACGCGAGCAGCCATTCGTAGTCACCGAGGGCGAAGGACGCGATCGTGTTCGCCTTGACGTCCTTGTACGCCGCGGCGGCGATGCCGTGGTCACGCAGCATCGTCGACCGCTCGGCCGGGTCGAGGACGTACCAGTCGTAGGAACGCACGAACGGGTAGACGCAGATGTAATCACCGGGGACGTCATCGACGAGCAGCGCCGGCAGATGGCTCTTGTTGAACTCGGCCGGACGGTGGAGGCCGACGACCGACCACACAGGCTCGAGGATGCCGCCGAGCAGGCTCCGACGGATCACCGAGTACGCGGCCTGCACGAGCTCGATGGTCGGAGCGTGGTACCAGAACATGACGTCGGCATCAGCACGCAGGGCCGAGACGTCGTAGATGCCGCGGACGATGAGCCCCTGCTCCTTGAGCGGTTCGAGGGCTGCGAGAAGTTCGTTCGCGAGTTCGGCGCGGTCAGCGTCGCCGAGCTCCCCGGCCGAGGCGTAGACGGAGTACGCGATGTACCGGGTCTGCGAGTTCGCTTCTTCGATCTGGGCGTCCGTGGGCTGTGTGTAGTCGCTCATTCGTGCTCCTTCTGTGATCTGTTCATTCGATGTCTCGGTCGGTGTTTTGGTCGGAGATGAGGTCCACGGGCCGGTCGGCGTATCGGTCTGTGGATGAGCTCAGACGTGCAGCAACCGCCTCGGCGCGGGCGATGCAGGCGGGGATTCCGACCCCGTCGAAGGCCGATCCCGCCAGTTCGAGTCCGGCGATGCCGGCGATCTGCGCGTCGACGGCGGCGATGCGGGCGGCGTGGCCGGGCAGGTACTGCGGCAGTGCGGAGTCCCAGCGCTCCACCTCGACGGCGAGGATCTGAGCGGTCGGTCGTGCCGTGATCGTGCGCCAGTCGGCGAAGGCCCGATCGATGATCTCGGCGTCCGTGTCGCTGCGCCACCCCTCAGGCCCATCACCGAAGCGGCCGATGCTCATCCGCACCAATGCGGTGCCTGATGGGATGTGGCCGCGGGTCCACGGCCATTTGTTCGACACGAACGTCGACGCCTTGATGTAGGTGCCTTCCGGCTCAGGGATGAGGAAGCCCGAACCATTCAGCTCGGTCCCGTCGAGGTCGATGAGCGCCGGAACCAACGCCGTGGACGCATAGGGGATCTCACCGAGTGCCGCGGACGATGCCGGTGCGATGTCGGTCAGCAGGCGTGCACTCACATGCGCGGGCGTGGCCAGGACGAGCCCCTCGGAGGCGATGTCGAATCCCTCCCCGGTGACCTGCCAGGTCCGCCCACGTCGTGCGATCCCGGTGACACCGGCGCCGAGGCGGATCGTCCCGCCGCGTGCTTCGATCGCCTCGTGCAGGGCGGGGATGAGCCGGTTGATTCCACCCTCGAAGCTCATGAATACCGGTTCGGCCGTCCCGGTCGACTCGGCGGCGCGGGCGTCCCTGGCGGCCAGCAGGCCGGACACGAGATCGAGCACCGAGGTGCCGTCGACGGCGGCGGGCAGAAGTGCGGGGACGGTTTCGGCCAGCGACAGGTCACGACAGCGACCGGCGTAGACGCCTCCGAGCAGCGGATCGACGAGGGAATCGACGATGGCATCGCCGAGGCGCTTCGCCAGGAAATCTCCGAGTGAGACGTCCTCACCCTCGATCGGGGGTGTGATCTCCTCGGCGGCCAAGCGACGGGCCGCCTCGGCTCCGATGAGGGATTCGACCTCGCTGGCGTCGGCGGGGACACCCATGATCTGGCGTTTCGGGATCGGGTGGAGTGCGCCCCGGTTGAGCACCTGGGAACTGTGCTCGGTCGAGGGGAAGACGGTGGCCATGCCGAGCTCGGCGGCCAGGTTCTTCGTCTCCGGGCGGCGGTTGAGGCTCGCCTCGGCCCCGGTGTCGATGCCTGTCTCGACGGCGCCGGAGAGGGTGGTGGCCTTGAGGCATCCGCCCAGCCTGGTGTCGGCGTCGAGCACGGTGACCCGGTTCTCGGCGCTGAGGCGGTAGGCGGTGACGAGGCCGGAGACCCCTCCCCCGACGACGGTGATGTCGCTCATCGGGTCAGCGGGACCCGAGGATCTCGGCCGAGACCCGGTGCACGTGCTCGACGATGCGGCCGGGAACCTCGGGGTCGGTGTCGGGAAGCACGCCATGGCCGAGGTTGAAGACGAAACCGCGGTCGAGGTCGAGTCCCGCCCTGACGATGTCCTCGATGCGCGGGGCCAGCGCCTCCCAGGGGGCGAACAGCAGTGCCGGATCGAGATTGCCCTGCAGGGCCTGACCGGGCTGGACACGAGTGGCGGCGTCGGTGAGGTCGACGCGGAAGTCGACGCCGACGGTGGTCGAACCGGCCCGGGACATGGAGTTGAGCAGTTCGCCGGTCTGGACGCCGAAGTGGATGCTGGGCACCTCGTGGTGGGACAGTCCGTCGAAGACCGCGGCGGAGTGGGCCAGCACATGGTCGTCGTAATCGCGGCGGGAGAGGTAGCCGGCCCAGGAGTCGAAGAGCTGGAAGGCCTTGGCACCGGCACGCAGCTGCACGTCGATGAAGGTCGTGGAGATCCGTGCGAGCTTGGCCAGCAGGGCCGAGAACGCGTCGGGATCGGAGGCCATGAGCGACTTCGTCTTCTCATGGTTCTTACTCGGTCCGCCCTCGATGAGGTAGCTGGCCAGGGTGAACGGGGCACCGCCGAAGCCGATCAGCGGAGTGTCGCCGAGTTCGGCAGTGATCCGAGCGATCGATTCGGCGATGTCCGGGATGTCATCGGCATCGAGTTCGGGCAGGCCGTCGATGTCGGCACGGCTGCGCACGGGGTGCGCGATGACCGGGCCGGTGCCGGGCACGATCTCGACGTCGACACCGGCCGCCTGCAGCGGAACGACGATGTCGGAGAAGAAGATGGCCGCGTCGACACCGTGTCGGCGCACCGGCTGCAGGGTGATCTCGGAGACGAGTTCGGGGTTCCGGCACGCGTCGAGCATTGCGGTGCCTTCGCGCAGCTTCCGGTACTCGGGCAGGGAACGGCCTGCCTGTCGCATGAACCAGACGGGAGTATGGGGCACCGGCTCCGAACGCAGCGCGGCCAACAGGGATGATGTCATGGCTCCATCCTCCCATTCTTCTTTCGTCGATGCCCACCGGGCACCGGTTTCAAGACGCTGAGTCTTGCCCCACTCGGTGGAGGGTCCTACGCGACTCCGCGGACAGCCCTGCTGCTCTCCCCGAACGGTCCTGCTCCACTCCACATATGTGGCGGAACAGGAATTCTCCGGGCCCTCCTCGGCGTGGATGATTCCCCCGCCACGACGGCTGATCTATCGTGGCGAATGTGGTCAACACCTCACCTCTCAATCGCATTCCGGCGGAGTTCTCGGCCGTGACGTCGGTGCTGCGTGAAGCACGCAGCACGAACAATGTGACGATCTCGGAGATTCCTGCGCCGGCCCGCCTCGCGCCCTATTCCTATGCGCTCGGTGCCGAGGTCAGCGCGGATGAGACCTTCCTGCGCGCGAGTGGGGAGACCATCGACGAACTCGCCACCGGACGCATCGTCGTCCTCTTCGACCCGGGCGCTCCCGAGGAATGGGAGGGCCGGTTCCGCATCGTCTCCTACATCCGCGCCGAGCTCGAACACGAACTGGGCAATGAGACCCTGTTGGGCCATGTGGCATGGAGCTGGCTCGAAGACGCGCTCGAATCCAACAACTGTGAGGTCCTCGCTGCCGGCGGGACGACGACCCGGGTGCTGTCCGAGAGCTTCGGGACACTGGCCGAACGTCCGGCCACGATAGACTTGGAGCTGCGGGCTTCGTGGACGCCTGTGATTGACGAGCCGGATCTGATCGGCAATCACTTCGAAGCCTGGATCGATCTGCTCAGCACAGTCGCCGGACTGCCACCACTTCCTGAAGGAGTCACAGCCCTGCCCGGGCGTCGTCGATGACATCTGAACTACCGCTTTTGGAAACACCCGCGAACGGCATCCCCGACGTCGTCGACACCCCGGAGGACTTCTCCTCGACCGTCGCCAGTCTCGCGGCCGCGACCGGTCCGATCGCCATCGACGCCGAACGCGCCTCGGGAATCCGCTACGGGCAGCGGGCGTTCCTCGTCCAGCTGCGTCGAGACGGCGCCGGCACCTTCCTGTTGGATTCCGAGACGCTCGGCGACCTCAGCGGCCTCAATCCCGCTCTCGGCTCCGACGAATGGGTCATCCACTCCGTCACCCAGGATCTTCCGTGCCTGCAGGACCGCGGGATGGCTCCGGCGGCACTCTTCGACACCGAACTCGCCGCTCGCCTGCTGGGGTGGGAGAAGTTCGGACTCGCGGCTGTGGCCGAACGCACCCTGGGGGTCCGACTGGCCAAGGAGCATTCGGCCGCTGACTGGTCTGCCCGTCCCCTGCCGAAGGCGTGGCTGAACTACGCAGCCCTCGATGTCGAGGTGCTGCTGCCCATCCGCGACATCCTCCACCAGCAGCTGCTCGATGCCGACCGGTGGGAGTTCGCGCAGCAGGAGTTCGACCATCTCCTCGATTTCCAACCCAAGCATTTCGCCGAACCGTGGCGGCGCACGCACGGTCTCTCCAAGCTCAAGTCACGCCGCGACATTGCTCGCGTCCGCGAACTCTGGCTGGCCCGGGATGCCATGGCCTGCGAGGCCGACCTGGCGCCCAGCAAGGTTCTGCGGGACCGCGACCTCGTCGCTCTCGCCCAGTCCGGGGTGAAGTCAAGCGATGACATCATGACCCAGTGGCGCAGGCTCTCCCGCGCCGAGGCGGCTCGTCTCTTCCGTGCCTACCGCAAGGCGTCTCGCCTCACCGTCGATGAGCTGCCTCGTCGGCAGGAGCGCGGACATCAGCAGAGCACTCCGTTCAGCCACACGGACCTCAAGGATCGGATTGCCGCGCTGAAGGCGGCGATGGCCGAGCTGGCGTCGTCGCTGACGATCCCCCACGACGTCCTGCTCCAACCGGCGCTCGTGAAGTCGCTGGCGGCGCAGACGAACGTCGCTGTCGCGGATTACCTCGCCGAGGCGGGGGCCCGTCCGTGGCAGATCGAGCTCAGTGCCCCGGTGCTGACGAAGACGCTGGCACGTCTCCCCCGCGGCTGACCCCGACCCACCTCGGCGGTGGGACTTTCACACGGCTCGGCGAGTCCCATTCGCGGCCCGGTCAGCCACCTCGGTGGGCAGGGCCCTGACGATGTCGGCGACGATCGCGTCCGTGTCGAGGCCGACATGGTCGAGGATCTCCTCCCTCGTGCCCTGCGGCAGAAACTCGTCGGGCACCCCGAGTTCGAGGACGCCGGTCCGGGAATCGGCCTCGCCCAGGTCCGAGCGGATCTGCGAACCGATGCCGCCGATCTTCACTCCGTCTTCGATGACGGCGACCAGGCCGTGGTCCGCAGCGAGGTCGATGACGGACTCGGGCACCGGCAGCACCCACCGCGGATCGACGATCGTGGCCGAGATTCCGCGCTGTTCGAGCTCGTCAGCCACGTCGCCCGCCAGCTGTGCGAACGGTCCGACTGAGACGATGAGCACGTCGGCCGCGGACCCGGCCGGCACTTCACGAAGGACATCCACGCCGTCGCTCAGCCGCCTCAGTGCCGGGATGTCGGCTCCGACGCTGCCACGGGGGAACCGCAGCACCGTCGGCCCGTCGGTGACGGCGACGGCCTCGCGCAGCTCTTCGATCAGCCGGGCGGCGTCGCGGGGTGCCGCGAGCCGGATTCCCGGGACGATGCGCAGCATGGCGATGTCCCAGATGCCGTGGTGGCTGGCGCCGTCGGGTCCGGTGATGCCGGCGCGGTCGAGGACGAAGGTCACGGCCTGCCGGTGCAGGGCGACGTCCATGAGCATCTGGTCGAAGGCGCGGGAGAGGAACGTCGAATAGATGCACACGATCGGGTGCAGTCCTCCGTAGGACAGGCCCGCCGCCGAGGCGACCGCGTGCGCTTCGGCGATGCCGACGTCGAAGACACGGGCGGGGAAATCCTCGGCGAACTTCGCGAGGCCGACCGGCATGAGCATGGCCGCGGTGACCGCGACGATGTCGTCGCGCTCGTCGGCGAGTTCACGCACCTCGGTGCCGAACACGGAAGTCCATGACATCGACTTCGATGGGGTTGGCTTCCCCGTGACCGGGTCGATGACGCCGACGGAGTGGAACCGGTCGGCATCGCCGTTGACGGCTGGGTCGAAGCCATGGCCCTTCTGGGTGATCATGTGGACGATGATGGGTCCGCCGTCGAACTTTTTGGCCAGGTGCAGGGCCTTCTCGACCGAGGGCAGGTCGTGACCGTCGACGGGGCCTAAGTATTTGATGCCGAGTTCGTCGAGGTGGGAGGCGAAGCCGCCGACGGTCGGGGCATAGGAGAGGCCGTTGTCGTTGACGATGATGACGAGTCGGCGCTGCGGGCTCGAGGTGTCGGCGGCGATGGTGTTGAGCGCCTCCCACGCCATACCTCCCGTCAGTGCGCCGTCACCGATGACCGCGACGACGTGTCGATCGTCCTCGCCAGTCAGCTGGCGGGCCTTGGCAATGCCGTCGGCCCAGGACAGCGAGGCCGAAGCGTGGGAGTTCTCGACGACGTCGTGGTCGCTCTCTGCCCGGCTCGGATAGCCCGAGAGCCCGCCCCGCTGACGCAGCGTCTCAAGGCGGTCGTGTCGGCCGGTGAGCATCTTGTGCACATAGGTCTGGTGGCCGACGTCGAAGATGATGGTGTCACGTGGGGAGTCGAAGACCCGGTGGATGCCCATGGTGAGTTCGACCACGCCGAGGTTGGGCCCGAGATGTCCGCCCGTGCCGGCGACCGTTGTGATGAGGCGGTCCCTGATCTCTTCGGCGAGGACCTCGCACTCGCCGGCGTCGAGTGCGCGCAGATGAGCCGGTGAGCCGAGGTTGTCGAGAAATGTCATTCGGTCTCACTCTTCTGACGGCGACGTTGACGGACAGATTCCATTCGCCCCATCTTATCCCTCCGGCTCGTCAGGGCAGGGACGCTGGCGCGAGCAAGCCGTCCGCTCCGCGTCCGTCGACAAGCCCGCCGGACCGGACGCACCTGCAGCCGGGGCCACGGCCGCTGCGTCCAGCACCGTTCGCGGCACACCACCCCGGTGCAGCGGTAGGTTATGTCGCGAACGGTGTCGGATGCCGCAGCAGCGGGAGGACATACCGCTGCCGGTACGTGATGCCCGCGCCGTCGAGCCCAGCAGCGGGCCGCGTCGTCGTCGAGCCCGGGGACGACGAAGGCCGGTGGGTTCTCACCCACCGGCCTTCGTGACCAGGGCTCACCCGGTCACAACCGGGTCAGATGAACCTGACGATCAGCCGAAGCTGAGGATCAGGCCTCGGCCAGCTGGCGCAGCACGTACTGAGACATGCTTCGATGACCAAGCTTGCCGAAATTGGAATGCCTCCTTTACAAAATTGCAGGTCAGGGACTTATCGGTCGTTCAAACATCGCTTCCGCTCAGTTGGTGAAGCACCTACGTCGACGTCCTACGGTAGCGACAGTTATTCAGAAACCAACGGTTCACTCGCATTCGCCAGCACGAGCCGAATGACAAGAGTCCTTCGTGACCAATGCCGACAACAGACAATTCCACCTGGAATCGTCGACGACTCCCGCCTCAGCTGACGGACAACTTGGACCAAAAGGAACGTCCTCGACCTCAACTAGTCCACGCCGACTCCACAATTCAACCTTCAATAACGGTAGCGATGCCCTGGCCGCACAAGTATCCCGGAGCATTAATCAACAATTATGTGCAACCTTCCCCGACTAGCCGGGGCGAATAGTCGATAAGGAATGTGCAACCGAACCACCCGGTATAGCTCGCCGACCGCAGTCGTCTATGTGCTAGCGAGCGAACCTGCTAGTCCCGATCGACGACCACTTCGAGACTATCTCGGAGCAGACGTATTTCGTCTGGACTGAGAATAATTTTGTCACCCACGTTGAACCGCGTCACCGCTTTGCACTTGACGCCATGATCTTTAGAAACGACCCCATTGTGATGGGCAATATCGTGCCTCAAGTGCCGCAAATCACCCATGACATCTGATGAAATTTTATTGAGTTCGACTCCCTCAAGCCTCGCGAACTCTGGCCGATAATAATTCTCCCACCGAGCGAAGATGAGCGTGATCCATGCATGAGTGAGCCATTCGCGCAACCAGCCGTTCGTGTCAGTTGCGCCCTTTAGATCGCTGAGTCGCCATCGAGCATCTATTCGAGCACCCGGCATAGTGGGAGCGTCTTGGCTGATAGTAATGCGTGGATCTGGATTGCTGGCGGTAGGTCGAATATTCGCGGAATCAGCAAACTTCGTCAATCCCAGCTGGGTGAAAACCATCGTACTGGAGGACGTCAAGAATTCGTGGCTCAGCTCGTCGAATAGTTCCTGGCTCATCTCAATAGTATGGCACGACACCTGTCGCGAGGTTCCAGTGAGAAACTACCCTTATGAACCGACCTGTCAACGATATGCAACTCGAAGTTCTTCGCTGGGTGGGCGATGGCGCGGACCTGGACAATCCACCGAACGAAACGTTCAAGAAAAGCGCGAGTGCACTCAAAGATCGAAAACTCATCAAGGTCAGTAAGAGAAACGGAAAGTGGAGCGCCACGATCACCGAAGTAGGCACCTATTACCTTGAACACGGCCGATATCCACAACCGAATCGAGCCCCTTCCAACGACCGTCGAAATCAACTACCCAAGCCTCGAACTTCACCCAGCAAGTCACCTAAAGATCCCACTGCCGCCACGTCGAAGCCAGGGCCAACACCGACCACGCCCCACAAATCGCCCGACGCTATCGACATCCCGACTCAGCTGCGCCGTCCACACAAAGCAGTGCGCGAGATCATCGATCACAAAGCGCGTCTCGACGTACCGACGGAGCTGCGGCAACGAGCTCTGCTCATTCTCCACGCCCTTGCTCAAGAAGCGATCCGCCGCAATTGGACAGTGAAGGCGAATCCGTCGACGTTCCATCGCGACCCCTGGACTGACCGTCGTACTAGAATCTCACCCGGTGCCGATCTCTTCACGATCGACGCCGGCGACAAACCGGTCGCGATTCGCCTCCGAATGCGCCAGAAGCGTGTCGAACACAAGCTCACCGACGAAGAGATCAGTCGCAAAGAGAGATATAGCTGGTCGCACGCACCGAAGTACGACTTCGAGCCCACGGAACGCATGAGACTCGAGATCAGAGAAGGCTCCACAAACGCCTACGCCCTCGAAGACACTGCTGCAACACAAATCGAGAACAAGCTGGTCCGAGCCATCGAACGCATTGAACAGGCCTCGGTCAAGGAACGCGAACTCGTAGAATGGCGGCGACAGCGCGACATCGAGATCGCCGAAGAACGACGGCGAGCGGAGACTCTTCGACTACGTGCGGAACGATACAGCTCGTGGTTCGAAACGCTCGATCTCTTGAGATCCGACGTCGCCCGTCACCGCGAACTCGCCGACACCGTGGCCAAGCTGAGACAGGCTGTAGAGCACAGAGACCCTGACGACGAGAACTTCATTGCGCTAGGCGAATATTTGTCATGGTCGGAGCAGCACCTTGAGGACTCCGACCCGCTCCGGACAATCAGACTGCCGCAAGGTGAGCGGCCAGATCTGAGTTACGAAGAATGGCGGAAGTGGACTCGCCGAAACACGAGACACTGGTGAATGAGTGCGTGACGTTCCGAAGTCTGTCGGGACAGATCCGTCATGACAGCCGACGCTCGGTACCGGTCCGACACGACGAAGCTGCGACGTTCGTGACAGTCATGATTCTCAGTTGAGGTTGAAAGTCGCAGCGACGGGACGATGATCCGACGCCTCAGCAACATTGCGCCGACCGGGAGAGTCGGTGACTGATGAAATATCCGCCCCACCGGTGGTCACCGACTCCACCGCACCAGTCAGCGCATGGCTGACCATGATGTGATCGATGAGTTCGCGCTGTCCACGATAGATACGTGTAAACCGCTCTTCCTCCGGGATCAGCTGTTCCAGGTTCCACATTCGATCAGCATCACCCTTGTCGGCCCGATCGAAGCCGGTAGTGCCGAACTCCGAGCCATCCGGGCCGAGCAGAATCTGCGTCGTGGCGGCCTGAGGTTCGTCATTGAGATCGCCGGCAACGATAGCTCTGTTCTCACGTCCGTCACCACCGAGTAGTTCGACCGCTCCGGCGCGGACTGCGGATGCCTCTGCTGCTCGTCGGTGGAGAGCATAGACGGAATAGCGTGCACGTTCGCCCTCGTCCTTAGGTGAGAATCGACCGCCAAGGTACGACAACAGCTTCGACTTGAGGTGGACTGAGACGATGTCGATCGTCGCGCCGTCTTTGCGAATACGTGCTTTGAGCGCAGGTCGGCCCATCTGCTCAATCGCTCCGCCCTCGTCATCGACCTGTACGGGCGACAACCCGTCGGGGAAATCCGAGAGCTCTTCGACCTTGGTTAGCGCCGATTTGGACAGGAATCCGACACGGATGCCGCGGGCGTCCGGCTCGGCCAATGCCGTGCGCCATCGCCCCTCGAGCCGTCCCGCTAGATCTTCGAGTGCTGACGGGTCTCCGACTTCTTGGACAGCAAGGACATCCAGAGCGAGATCTATGATCGTCGCTGCCGGCGCCTCCAGCTTGCTCTCGTACTCCTAAGAGCTCTTAGGACCGGAGTCGGCTCCGGGCCGGAATAGGTTCTCGAGATTCCATGTACCGATCGTGACCATGCACACCATCGTGATGGCGCGAAGTGAATATCCGACGAACCAGGGTTGGAACAATGCGAGAACACGTCGCGCGTTCATGGCTCGCCGTCATCTGGCGAACGAACCACAAAGCAAGAGGAAGCAACAGGGCATTTCAAGGCCTAGTAACCGATGAGCCAATTGACCGAGCGCATGTTTCTTGCGTATTCTTTTCATCGGATATACGAACTATCGTTTCTATATGCGAAAGACAGTGAGGTCATGTCGCACTACTCAAAATCCGGTACGCACCCAAGATTCAAACGCTCGTTGTTCCCTTTGGTGGCTACTGCGCTGGTGGCGGTCACTTCGACTGCTGGCTGTGCACCCGTGGAGAATCCGGGGAACCCAGCACTCAGCCTGGCCGACTCTTATTCTCCCAAGCACCCATTCGGCAAGTACGGCGTCAGCGTCTTCCTCGACAAGCTCAAAGAAGACGGCATCGACACCGAGTACTACCCATCCGGACAAATGGGGAACGCAGAGGATCTTGCCTCTCTCATTTCCACCGACAACATCGACATCGGCCCAGCATCAGCTGCGTATCTGGAAGACAAACTTCCTCTGTCCAGCGTTGGAGACCTGCCCATGATGACGACAGATGCCTGCGTCTCCTCCGATTCGATGATGGACCTCCTCAACGAGGACGGAATTCTCTATAAAGAGGAATACGAGGACCGCGGACTCCGACCACTTTGGGTCTCGATCATCCCCGGGTACGAAGTGATGACGAGCAACACCAAAGTCGAAGATCCCGCCGACGTTCGCGGGCTGCTCCTCCGTTCCTCAGGCGGAGCATTCGACGTCACCATGGATACCATCGGGGCATCAGCGGTGAGCATGTCGGCGGCAGATACCTACGAAGCGATGACACGCAACACTGTCGACGGAACCGCCATGCCATTCGTCAGCGTTCCCTCCTACAACCTCGAGCAGGTCGCTAACTATTCGACTAAGGGCCTCAACCTCGGCTCTGTCGGGATCCCGTATGTCATCAGTGAACGCACCTGGGATGGTCTTAACTCGCAGGAACAAGACAAAGTCACTGATGCTGCCGCTCAGGCTCAGCAATCGTTGTGCGATGGCCTCAATAAGGAAAAGTCCGAGGCCGAATCACTGATGAAAGACGCTGGCGTCGAATTCACACCAATCAGTGGCGAGGCCAAAGAAGAGTGGACTCTCGAGCTGAGCCGAGCGAAATCTGACTGGGCTACTAGCCTCGATTCGGTTGGCCTTCCCGGCACCGAAGTACTGACCGAGTTCGAGAAGGCGGTGACCAAGAATGAGCGAAATCGATCCAACTCCTGACCACTCCACTCATCGCTACGGAAGCATCCACACGGCGATCGTGTCCACTTCAAAATGGTGTGCGATCGGAGCACTAGCGCTGATCACTGTTCTCATGCTCGCTGAGGTTATGCTTCGATACTTCGCTGGAAGCCCACTGGGGTGGAACGTCTCGTTCATCGAAAAGGTACTGCTACCTGCCATCGTCTTCCTCGGCATGCCGTGGGGCTACGCGGTCAGCGCACACGTCGCTGCGGACATGCTATATGAGCACCTTCCCGCCAAAGTGCAATCAGCCGCGCGTTGGCTGAGCCTCGCCGTCGTCTTCGTGGGAATCGCTGCGTTGGCTATCGCAGGAACAATAACAATGATCGGAGCACTCAAACACGGTGACATTCCGCCTCCGCTGTCATCCCAGTTACCGATTTACAGCTGGATCTGGCAGGCATTCCTCCCGCTCGGGAGCCTATTCACCGCTGTCGTCATTCTCCTAGAGTCCAAGACCTTCCTCAAAGGCGGTACAGCCTGATGCTAGTACTCACCATCACAGCACTCTTGCTGGCCCTCATCCTGCTCCGCATTCCGATCGCCTTCGCCATCCTGATCAGCGGAATCGTTGGCCTATTGGCACTCGGCGGACCAGCCGATGTCATCGGCGTTCTGATGACCATCCCGCAAAGCGCAGTCGGCAATAATTCATTGGCAGCGATCCCGCTCTTCATACTTATGGCGCAGTTCGTCCTCCACAGCGGAGCGCTCTCCAGCCTGTTCGACTCGGCAAAGGTTCTCGTTGGTCGTATGCGTGGTGGAACGGCGCACGCAGCTGTCGGGGCCGGTGCTATCTTCGCTGCGGTCTCGGGTTCATCCACGGCCGCGGCAGCGACTCTTGCTCATACCTCAACCGGGGAACTCATTCGGCAGGGCTACGACAAACGCCTTAGCGCCGGGGTCGTGGCCGCAGCGGGAACATTGGCGGCGATGATCCCGCCCAGTGTGCTTCTCATCTTCTACGCCATTACAGCCGAAGCAGGAGTCGGACCGACTCTCATCGCCGGAATCATCCCGGGGCTCCTGGTGGCCGTGGCACTTGTCATCACTATCACCATTTTGATCACGTTCAATTCGGCATCAGCGCCGCGAGGCGAAGCCAGCACTGGGCGTGAGAAGTTCCTCAGTCTTGCCGGCCTCTTGCCGATTGCTGCGCTCTTCATCCTCGTCGTCGGCCTTGTCTTCCTCGGTGTCACGACCGCAACCGAAGCCGCCGCAGTCGGATGTCTAGGTGCTTTGGGACTGATGCTCGGTAAGAAGAAGCTCACGTGGGCGAACCTGACGAAATCGTTCGCAGAGGCGCTGAGCTCATCGATCATGATCCTGACGATCATCATGGCTGCCCACGTCTTCGGACATTTCATCACCGAATCGCAGGTGACACCTCATTTGGTCGATTCCCTTTCGGCGCTGCCTGTTGCTCCGATCGTCGTCGTCGCCATCATCGCCTTTGGCTACCTGATTCTCGGCTTCTTCATGGACCAGATGGCGATCATCGCGCTGACCGTACCGGTGACTCTGCCGGTCGTGACAGAGCTAGGATTCGACCCGATCTGGTTCGGAATCGTCGTCATTCTGCTGGCCGAAATCGGGCTGATCACTCCCCCACTCGGCCTCAATGTCTTCGTCGTCGCTCAAGCAGCCAGAATGCCGGTCGAAGATGTCTTCCGCGGCAGTATTCCGTTCGTCTTCGCGATCTTGGCCGTCGGAGTCCTGCTCTTCGCCTTTCCGCAAATCGTCCTCATACTGCCAGAAATGATGGGAAGTCTATGACGCACACACAACCCGTGCAGAATGCTCAGGTCAAAGGCCCGCTCGACGGACTGATAGTTGTCGAGATTGCAACGGTCATTATGGGCCCCTTGGCCGGACGGCTCTTCGCCAAGCTCGGCGCAGAGGTCATTCACATCGAAGCTCCCAGCGGAGATGTGATCCGCCGGTCCGGCCAATCCCGAAACCCCGGGATGTCGGCCGCCGCGCTCAGCCTCGGAGACGGGAAGAAAAACATCACGCTCGACTTCTCAGACGCCGAGGACCAACATACGCTGAACGAACTCATCGGTATCGCAGACATCATCGTCACCAACTACCTCCCACGTCAGCGACGAAAGTACGGTTTCGACTGGGACTCAGTTGCTGAGATCAACCCGCAATGTGTTCTCATCACGGCGCAAGGATTCTCTTCGAACAGTCCAGAACGTGACCGGCCCGCGTATGACGACATCATTCAAGCAGCCAGTGGTCTCAGCGATGTCTACCGGAAGTCATTGGGCCGTCCCCAGTACGCTCCGTATGTCGTCGCCGACAAAGTCTGCGCCCTGTCGATGGTCTATTCGGGACTAGCGGCGATCCACCGCCGCCATATCACCGGGCTCGGTCAGTGGGTCGATGTTCCCATGTTCGATGTGATGTCCGACTTCAATATGGTCGAACAGCTCAACGACTACACGTTTGAACCTCCTCTGGGAGACGCTGGCTGGCACCGAACAATCAATCCCGCGAGGCGGCCACACCGCACCACAGATGGATGGGTCTGCGTGCTGCCCTACAACGACCGACAGTGGCGAGACTTCCTCGCCATTGATGATCCAACCGTCGCTGACGGAGCTGTGCCTTTTGCGACGAATCGAGACCGCAACGCCCATGTCGAAGAGACACAGGCACTCATCGCCGAATTCGCCGCGCATCGGTCGACTAGCGAAGTCATCAAACTCTGCCATGACCACGGCATCCCGGCTCAAGCAGTGAACAGGATCGAAGACCTCGTCGACGACGAATATCTCAGACGACGCGGGACTGTAGAACAGGTCGAGCACCCCACCGAAGGCAGCTATTGGCGAACCACGCCGAACGTCGGCTATTCAGAGTCACCACTGCAGCCAGTCAATCTGGCTTCGCCAGCCGACGGAGATCGCGAGGACATCATGGCCCTCATCGAACAAAGGAGAAACAAATGACCAGCGAACCGATCAAGCACTATGTCGGCGAGGAACTCGAGGCCTACACTCCGCCGCGCCACACATTGACATCAAACCTCAGGCTCTTGCCTGGCGACGATGCGAACGGCGCAGTCTCAGTCGTACGCGGAACGATCGAACACGGCGGATCTGCACTCCCCCACCGCCATCTCAAGAGCACCCAGTTCCTCCACATCCTCTCGGGTCGCTGTTCAGTCGAACTCGGTGCACAAACCCTCGAGTTGGGCGGAGGCGACTCAGTCTTGATCCCGACCGACGTCGTCCACCACGTCGAGGTCCTCTCATCAGAGCCACTTGAGCTCATCAACGTCTACTACCCCGCCCTTGCTGCCGACGACACGATCGAATGAACATGAAACGTCGGATTGCGGCCGAGCATGTCATCTAGGCTAGCTTCATGGTTGAGAAGCACCGGACGGTCAGCCGTGTCATCGGCATCCTCGAGTTCGTCGTGCGTTCCCCCAACGGCGCGACACTTTCTGAGATCGCCGAACATCTGGACGCTCCGAAGTCATCCGTCTACGGTTTCGTGCGCGGACTCGAGGCAGAGGGCTACTTGAAGGAGAACGCGGCCGGGCACTTCGTCTTCGGCCTCGGTGCTCATACCCTGCTGGCTTCCCAGGCGACTTCACTCGTCGAACTTGCGGCACCCGTGATGAACACGATCGGGAGCGAACTCGGTGAAACCATCACCCTCGCCGTATTCCTCGATCACGAGCTGACCTACGTCCACTCGGTCCCCTCCAACCAGCGGATCGGCTACAACCCCGAGATGCACACCCGCCGACCGCTCTGGCCCACGAGTGCCGGCAAGATTCTGTTGGCAGCATCTGAGAGTCCAGAGCTCAAAGCGCACGTCCTAGAGTCAGAAGATCTAAAGGCAGAAACCCTTAACGCCGAGATCGCATTAGTGCGGAAAAGTGGCTACGGCCTCAATATCGGCGAAACAGTCGCCGATGTATCCGCATTCGCCCTCGGGCTCAAGATCGGATCCTCCTTGGCCGCAGCCATTACGGTCGGCGGCCCAAACGTCCGAATGCGGCCTCATATTGAAGAAATGGTCAGTACTGCTCGGTCGGCCATCAACAGCAGTGGTCTCGACGTGTGGAACTTCGCCTGAGGCTGTGAGCGAAAACCATACGGCGGGCTTTTGTCCGCCACACTGTTGACAAAAGCATCCGAGCGGCTCTTGCAGTTTTTCTCAACGAGGGTCGGACGCCATAAGGAGCGGACTGCTACGTTGCGGAGGTCGACTGACTCATGCTGGAGATATGACCAACCGTTCGACTGCGTCAATCACCAGTACGACGTGTCCTCGGCCCTGCGGAAGACAGTCAGTTCTTCAGACTTGAAGCAGACAAATTGCACCGGGATGAGCGTATCTCTTCGGAGTCACGCTACTGGGATCGGATTATCCGGGAACTTGACCACGACGAGCGCGATTGCTTCAATTGATACTATGTCTCATAACTCTGCCGCCTCTGCTTCTCGCCGAAGTCGCCGCCGGCACCTGCTCGTTGGCACCGCGATCACCCTCGTCGTTCTGTTCGTGTTTGCTTATGGCGTCAAGCGGGTGATTCAGACGCGTTCGTGGCAGGTGGCCGGAGAACTCATCAGTCAGGTAGAGACTGATGAACGTGTCGTGGCACTGACATTCGATGACGGCCCAACTGACTCCGATGCAGATGCTGTCCTCGATGTACTCGCTGACCGTGGGGTGCCAGCAACGTTCTACGTCAACGGCAAAGACGTTGAAGGCAACGCTTCGGCCATGCGGCGGATCATCGAGGATGGGCATGAGATCGGCAACCATACGTGGAGTCATCGGCGCATGGCGTTCGTCTCCCCCACAACGGTTGCCGAGGAGATCGAACCTACCGATGACGCTATTCGCGCTACTGGATACGACGGGCCCCTGACTTTCCGACCCCCACACGGTCAGAAGCTCCTCACTTTGCCGCTCTACTTGGCAAAGCATGACCGCCTCACGGTTACTTGGGACGTCGCTTACGAAGACTGGTCGGGCAACCCACAGAGCAGCGACGACATCATCGATGCAACTGTTGAGAACACTCAGCCGGGATCGATCATCCTTCTGCACCCCTGGTTCGGCAGAACCAACACTCAGAAAGCGATCGGCCCCGCGATCGATCGGCTAAAGGATCAAGGCTATCGCTTCGTCACGGTCTCGGAGCTCATCGGATGAGGCCCCGTGCCACCAGCAGGGATCACATCGACGACATCGCGCTCAACCTCTTCCTCGATCGCGGCTATCCCAATGTCACCACCGAAGACCTGATCAGAGCCTGCGGTGTGTCGCGGCCGACCTTTTTCCGCTATGTGCCTTCGCGTGATGCGCTGGTGCTTGATCACATCGCAGCATTCGGCGAACAGGTAGCGGGCCTTGTACGCGACAGCGATGGTCACTACGCCTGGGAAGTGCTGCGTGAGGCAATATGCGCAGCAATCAAATCTCTCGACCCGGAGTCGCGAGCAGGTATGGCATTTCGCATCCTGCAGGCCTCACAGGGTATCCGTTCGTCAGCTCTTGAACTCACCCGCGCCTGGCGAAACCAACTCACGGACGCACTCGTGGACAGTTCACACTATGACGGTGATGCGGAACGATGCGAGGTAGCCGCCGCCATGGCGATCGGTCTGTTCCAGATGACATGGGCGCGGCCTCGAGCAAGTACCGAGGTTCTCCGGAACGCGTTCAACGAGGCACCTTCCCTCACGACGATGAATCCTGACTAGGACTGAGCAGTCCAAGCACATCGTCGACGACCGCCACCCTGTGCGAGAGAACGACACCGCACCAAGGCCCATCGGCCCCGGCTTCCCCAGTTTCGAGTGTGCCATTTCGCAGTTCGAGCCAGCGTTTCGAGTAGCAGCTCAAAGCTCGGTTTCTGACGCCTCTTCCGCGATGTGCCTGTCCTTTGAGGGCGGTGTCTCGATTCGTGTCGATGTAGCTGATCATTGGACGATGCCCACACCGTAGGGCAAGTTCGACAATCATTCGTCGACTCCATCGTCGAGTTCCCGGACCATGGCCCACACCATGACCGCCGGTGCGGTTGAGAATCCGGGAGAACTCCCAAAGATGACTGATTGCGTGGACGATTGGTCTACCATACGCGTAGGGCAATCACGGCACCAGGCGACGCAAGCGGCACTGAGGCTACTTCAGATAACGAGCCAGCTATATCCGCAGACAGGACTCTCGCTCCGTACACCCGTGTCGACGTTGATGTGGGCAAACGCGGTCGTGTCTACCACATGCTCCCTGTCCCGGAGGCATTGAACACGCACCCCTGGCGCTACCTGATGAGCGACACCGCTGACGATCGGATCGAGTTGCCGGAGGAGATCTACGAGGTCCTGCTGAACGTCGTAGACGCGATGCTCCGGGGACCGGCCGTCACGGTGTCGCCGACCTCACAGACGCTGACCACACAGCGGGCCACTGATCTACTGGGGATAAGCCGACCCACGCTCATCAAGGCTCCCGAACAGTGACAACTGCCCTACACCCGCCCTGGCGCGCAACGCCGGATCGCTTTGACCGACGTGCTCGACTATCGCGAGCGGCGGTGGCATCCCCAGTACACGGCCATCGATGCGCTCTCCGTCGACGTCGGCGAGACCAGCGACATCGACGAGACCCTGGCCGATCTGCGCCGCGCCCACAATACGGTGGCGTGTAGCGCCGGGCGTCGTCGTCCTGCTGAATGTGCTAGTTTGAAGCCACCACATCCCCCCACGCCTCTCCACGATGCGCACTTGGGGGATTTTCATTGCTTAGGTCCAAGAGGAGCGCGGAAGTCGCAGCAGAGCTGTGCTCCCCGCCCAGCTCGTCCCCGCGGAACTCTGCACTACGACAAGCCAGCCCTGGAGTTGAATGAGCTCGTCAATCGCCTCGTCGACCGAGGGCTGATCGTACTCAATCGTAAACGCGCGCTACGGTACCTGCGCCACATCACAGCTACTACCTCCTGCCGCTGTACATCATCTCCTTCCAGCAAGGCAGCACGGATCAACTCCAGTAGGAGAACACGTCCTTCCACGATCTGCCCGGCCAATACGTCTTCGACGGCCCTTTCGCCCGCTGGTCATGGAGGCCCTCGAGCGCGCCGAAGTCTCTGCTCGCCCAGCACTGCCGGATCACATGTCGACGACCTACGACGCCCCGTAAAGGTGCATGGATGCCTCGCGGTTCCGCGATCGCAAATAGGGCGTGTCTCCCAATGTCGTGCCGCGGTTTAGGGGATGCTGGTTCAATGAACGGATCGCACAACGAGGACGGGGCCACTCCGTTCACAGAATGGCCTATTCGGGATGCCGAGGCTGCGGATGTAATGCCGATCTGTGAGTTCGGAGAAGCTCACATCCGACCGCATTACACACCCTTGATTGGCGGCCGGGCGGCGGAGCTGCAGGTTTCCAGCTGGTGGAGTGAGTCACATATTCAATCCGCCGTCTTCAGCGGGCTGATCGTCATCGCAGAGGCAGAAGGCAGGATCATTGGCGTTGCCCAACGCGGGCGCAACGGATCTGACCACGTCCTCTACAAGCTCTATCTCGATCCCGACTATCGCGGTCGTGGCCTCGGGCCCGCCTTGATCGAGAGCATCCTTCAAAACCTGCCGTCCAACGCGCCTCGGCTGTGCGTCGAGCACTTCGCAGGCAATGAGCGTGCCGGAGCATTCTATGAGCGCGAAGGCTTTATCGTCGAGCGTATCGAACGAAGTGATGTGAACTCGGCACTCGACGTCGTATGGCGTGCAAGGGACCTCTGATCGCGAGCTCACGTAAAGGAGACATTCCCTAGCACGCCGGGCTGCTGAGGATGGTGAGAGTCAACTGCGACAACGGCCTCCGCGGGACACCCGACGCTAGGGAGGACTCCCTGGTTCACCGTGCGGCGCTTGAGCGCTACCTCACCACCTACGGCTCCCCCGTTACCTTTTAAGTAGCCCATCATCCGTCAGGATGAAAAGGGGTCGCTGGCCTGACCAATGGTGGGGCTACTTAGAAGGTTACGGGCAACCGGTCTCATCGGCTGTAGACCTCTCGACGATGCCGGACCGCCGCCACGACGTCGAGCAGCCTATAGTCCTGGACACCCCCGAAAAAGACTGTTACCCCGGGAGTCCGAGCCTTGAAGTTCGAATAGTCACCGGGGCATTACATGATCCAGGCTAGGCGATTCAGACATCGGCTTCAATCGCAGGGCCACACCGTGGACCTTATTTGCCGCGCATAATTGCGAAAGTGCAGATCGTCGGCTGCTCAACCAGGGCCGGCAACGCTTCGGCTTAAGCGACGGAAGAAATCGTCCGTGCCTCGATCTGCAGGGCATTCTCGCCGAAAGCGCGTTTCAATGGATCGTTCGGTCAGCTCGCTTGACTCCCGAGTTGACTGTGTGCACTCTAGTCGTCCCGCAACAGCATCTCAGACCGGCTGACTTAGTGGAACTGGTTCGCGCCACGGGAGCTAAGGCCTCGTGCGGCATGGGCATACATGCGCCCCGTCAGGCAGAAGCCTGACGGGGCGCATGTATGAGATGCTGAACCAAGACACGTCGGGCGTGTCAGGTGCTAGATCGCCTCGTATCCGAGCCGATCAGATCAACTATCGGCAAGTTGGCGAAGCACGTACTGAGACATGCTTCGCTGACCAAGCTTGCCGAAATTGGAATGCCCACTATACAAAAAGCCAGGTCAGGGGCGTATCACTTTTCCAAGTATCGCTTCCGCTCAGTTAGTGAAGCACCAACGTCGACGTCCTACGTTAGCGACAATTGCGCTCGCGCCGGCAGCCAACTCTCGTTCACCAACAGGAATCGCAACACGAAAATCTTTCGTGACCGATGCGGGCATCAAGCCAATCCAGCTGATATTTTCTGCAGCCCTCCCACCTACGTGCGTTTCACCTGACGAACACCTAAGACAAACAGGTTCTCCTTCGACCTCAGCTACCCCAACCAGACCGCTCAGTCGGACCGTCAAAATGGTGCTCCGGCCGTACGAGCATCGCCCGGAGGACACAAATCAACAAGGTCTGCAATGTGCCCCTGCTAGCCGGGGCGAACGATTGATTGGGAATGTGCAAATTTGAGCAATACATTCCAAACCCGTTAGATTCGCAGTAGAGCAGTAACCGGGCTACCAATCTCACCGTTTCAGACAAGCCAGCCAGGTCGAGACACCTGTCAGTTCGGCTACATTTGCACCGTCGCGGGCCCACCTTCAGCGCCATAGTACGACTCCCCCGCGCCGAGGTCCCGGAGTGTTCACTGGCAACATTTACCCTTCCGAATAGGACGGACGTCGCCTTCTGGGGAACTCGGCGAAATCGCGCGTTCCACCGAGAGCGTCGATACAGACGGGCCCCCTGTCATTGATGTTCCGGGCCCCCTCGCAGAGGGCCCCGACCTTGACGATCGCGAAAAGCACTGTGAGCCAGACACATCACCGCAGCATCATGCCCCTTCCCATTAGCCCTCTTCCGGCAGTAATGCTCCCTTGACAACGGGCCATGACACGACGTACCCCAGGCCGAGTTGAACAACGCATTCTTCAACAGTCAGTTCCTCACCCGCCATGGAAGCTCATCCCGAAACAGTGTCCCCGATCGCCGCGTCGCTCAGGCGTAAGAACGGATCCGATTTGGACTTGCACCGCACATTAGTATGTAAGGTACAGCCAGAAGTCAATCTGAAATACAGTCAATGCAACTCCCCTTGTGGTATAGTCGCCATTGCCTGTACCGAAAGGTGAGAAATGAAAAAGACTCTGGCTCTGACAGCCACCATAGTCGCGCTGACATTTACCGCACCCACCGTCGTTGCCGCCAACGAAGCAGGCGATTCAGACACGACCGTATATACAGTCAGGGACGACTCTCGACCCGTTGTAGACGGTAAAGTTGTCCCCCACTTAAATCCCGTCGTAATAGCCGAGTGCAACCTGGGAGTTGAAGATACTAAAATCGGAAGCGTCGAAACAAAGAAGGACGGAAAGCGTACATTAAAATGCGGGAATAAAGGATGGGGGTATATTCATATACGCACCAGACACGAGAAAGATTGGAAAACAGTCAACAAAGACACTATTATGAATTGGCCCTTTTGGGACGATCTGATGTGGGATGCAACTCAAGAGGTTCTCGAAGATCCTGATTTCCATCTGGAGAAAAAGAACAATAAACGGTGCTACACCAAGAAGTTCAAAATCCTATACACCGGCAAAGAAGAGGGCGACGATGCGTACGAGGTAGAATTCTATCCATCGGTAATCGTGGCTACGGATAGTGATAGAATCATCACATCAATCCCCACGAAAGAGCACTTGTGCCAACCATGATAAATATCCGTTTTTTCCCTGACTGGGGACGTAAAGAACCGCTCTGGAGCCACGACACAGAAGACGTGACTGTGCGAACGGAAGATTTAGATATCACCGCTGAACTCGCACACAGCCTCCGAGGTTATATGGATTTCTGGGAGAATCATTTCAACCCAGTTTCTGCTCCTCCAGGTTCCGGTTGGGACTCAGAAGAGAATCAACGTTGGTTCGAGCTCGAAGGCGACCGAATCATCAACGAGCTATCGAGCCAGCTCAGTGGAACAGCCATTATCTCAGACGAGCGATTTCCCGACGGGAGCTAGGCCCGATTTGGCCAGCGGCCCCTACCATAATCCACCAGGGGCCGCACTCCCTTTGGAGCAGCGGCGACATCGCGATATTGAGATTGCCGAAGAACGACTCCGAGCATAGATCCTCCGATGGCGTGCCGAACGGTACAGCTCGTAGCTCGAGGCGCTCGAACCGCTAAGATCCGATGCCGCCGGGCAACGCGAGCTTACGTACACAGCGGCCAAATTGCGACAGGCTGTGGAACTCAGGAAACCTCACAACGAGATCGTCGATGCTATCGGCGAGTACTTGGTGGCTGCATTGGTCTCACGGGACTGCTGAAGGTTGAGTTGACTCCGGGGTTTATGCCGCCAGGGCGACGGCCTTGTGGTGAATAAGCTCGTATTCAACCGGGGACGGTTTACCCAAGTGTCGTTGTCGACGCTTGCGGTGGTAGGTCCGATCGACCCAGTGGATGATCGCTGTGCGCAACCTCGTTCTCGTGTCCCAACGGCCCCTGTCGAGGACGTTCTTCTGCAGCATGACGAAGAACGATTCCATCGCAGCGTCATCGCCAGCAGCACCGACCCTACCCATTGACCCCACGAGTCCGTAATGTCCTAGAACCTGCTGGAACTTCCGGGAACGAAACTGCGAACCGCGATCCGAGTGAACGACACACCCGGCCACGGCTCGCTGTCCGCCACGACGAGCCACAGCGTCATCAATCGCTACTACAGCCAGGCGAGATTTCATCCTCGAATCGATGGCATAGCCAACGACTCTGTTGCTGAACACATCCTTGACCGCGCACATGTACAGCTTGCCTTCACTGGTGTAATGCTCGGTCATGTCGGTCAGCCACAACTCGTTGATTACCGTGGCTGTGAAGTCGCGTTCGACGAGGTCATCACACACTGGCGGGCCGGGCTTTTTACCATGCTTCCGCGCTCGTTTGATCGTGAGGGAGGACAGCTGCTGCTGGGAGCACAATCGCCACACACGACGCTCTGACGCCTCGTGCCCAGACGCCTGGAGTTCATCTGCGATGAACCGGTGCCCGAATTCAGGATCGTCCATGTGCACGTCGTAGGCGGCATTGATCACGTGCGCCTCGTCCCAATCCCGAGCCGAGACCGGATGCGCGCACCACTTGTAGAATTCCTGCTTGGTAAAGCCGAGCACCCGACAAGTCACTGCCACCGGCACCCCGGCGGCAGCAAGGTCACGGACCAGCGGGTACATCATTTTGGGTGATTGCCACCAAGTTTCAGATTCGCTTGCGAGAGATACGCTGCGGCCTCGCGGAGAATCTTGTTCTCTCGTTCAAGCTCCCTGATCCGCTTCAGCGCTGCTGCTTGAGCGCGTGACTCGTCGGGATCGGTCGCGGGCTCGAGGCCGTGGTCGCATAGTCGCGAGTCACGTACCCAGGCTTGCAGGGCTGATTTCGAGATGCCGAGGTCGGCGCAGACCTGCTTCTGGGTCATTCCCTCGTTGATGAGATCGAGCGCTGACTGCTTGAACTCATCGGTGTAGATCTTTGGCATGACTTCCATCCTTCCTGGAATTTAACCAGTCGTGAAGTCAACCAAACGTTCAGCAGTCCCGTTGGAGAAGTTCCTGGAGTCGACCGGTATCAAGCTTTCAGCATCTGTTTCGGATCTTATGGGGGTTTCCTCACTGGCTATGCTCGATGCACTCATCACCGGAGAGCGTGACCCAGACCGCCTGGCCGAACTGGCCAAGGGTGCCATGCGCAATCGTATTCCCGAACTCGTCGAGGCGCTGACCGGCCGATTCACCGAACATCACGCGTTCATCTGCCGGATGCATCTGGACCGGATTGACTCGATCACCGAGTGGGTCGAGCAACTCACCAACCGAATCGAGGGGGCGATGGAACCGTTTCGTGTTGTCCGAGACCACTTGATCACGATTCCCGGGGTGTCGGTGAAGGTCGCCGATGTGATCGTGGCCGAAACCAGGGCGGATATGTCGCGGTTTGAGTCACCAGGTCGATTGGCATCATGGGCTGGGGTGTGTCCGGGTTCGAATGAGTCGGCTGGTCGAGTGAAGTCCACCCGAACGAGACCGGGAACCCGGTACCTCAAGGGAGCGCTCGGTGTCGCGGCGCTTTCGATCGCCCGTCACCCGTCGGGCACGTATTTGGGCGTCCGCCACAAGCGGATCATTGCGCGTCGGGGAAAATTGAAGGCTGTGGTTGCTACTGAGCATTCGATACTGACCGCGGTGTGGCACATGCTCGCAAACGGAGTCATCTATGACGATCCCGGGGCCGACTTCTTTGCTGCCCGCAGGAATCCTGACCGTGAAAAGACCAATGCGCTTAATCGTTTGCGTTCGTTGGGCTACGACGTGACGTTGACTCCGGTGGAGGCTGCCTGACCAATTCTACTTTCGTACTAGTAGCCCCATCATCCGTCAGGATGGAAAGGGGTCGCTGGCCTGACCAATGGTGGGGCTACTTAGAAGGTTACGGGCAACCGGTCTCATCGGCTGTAGACCTCTCGACGATGCCGGACCGCCGCCACGACGTCGAGCAGCCTATAGTCCTGGACACCCCCGAAAAAGACTGTTACCCCGGGAGTCCGAGCCTTGAAGTTCGAATAGTCACCGGGGCATTACATGATCCAGGCTAGGCGATTCAGACATCGGCTTCAATCGCAGGGCCACACCGTGGACCTTATTTGCCGCGCATAATTGCGAAAGTGCAGATCGTCGGCTGCTCAACCAGGGCCGGCAACGCTTCGGCTTAAGCGACGGAAGAAATCGTCCGTGCCTCGATCTGCAGGGCATTCTCGCCGAAAGCGCGTTTCAATGGATCGTTCGGTCAGCTCGCTTGACTCCCGAGTTGACTGTGTGCACTCTAGTCGTCCCGCAACAGCATCTCAGACCGGCTGACTTAGTGGAACTGGTTCGCGCCACGGGAGCTAAGGCCTCGTGCGGCATGGGCATACATGCGCCCCGTCAGGCAGAAGCCTGACGGGGCGCATGTATGAGATGCTGAACCAAGACACGTCGGGCGTGTCAGGTGCTAGATCGCCTCGTATCCGAGCCGATCAGATCAACTATCGGCAAGTTGGCGAAGCACGTACTGCAGGATGCCGCCGTTGCGGTAGTAGTCGGCTTCACCCGGTGTGTCGATGCGGACCACAGCGTCGAATTCGACGGTCGTGCCGTCTTCCTTCTCAGCGGTGACCTTGACGGTCTTCGGCGTGGTGCCCTCGTTGAGTTCCGTGATGCCTTCGATGGAGAAGGTCTCGGTGCCGTCGAGTCCGAGTGACTCGGCCGATTCGCCGACGGGGAACTGCAGCGGCAGAACGCCCATGCCGATGAGGTTCGAGCGGTGGATGCGCTCGAAGCTCTCGGTGATGACGGCGCCGACTCCAAGCAGCTTGGTGCCCTTGGCGGCCCAGTCACGCGAGGATCCCGAACCGTACTCCTTGCCACCGAGGACGACCAGCGGGATGCCGGCTGCCTGGTAGTTCTGGGAGGCATCGTAGATCGTCGTCTGCGGTCCGCCTTCGATGGTGAAGTCGCGGGTGAAGCCACCCTGGACTCCGTCGAGGAGCTGGTTCTGCAGACGGATGTTCGCGAACGTTCCGCGGATCATGACCTCGTGGTTGCCGCGGCGCGAGCCGTAGGAGTTGAAGTCCTTGCGCTCGACACCGTGCTCGACGAGGTACTTGCCGGCCGGAGTGTCGGCCTTGAAGGAACCTGCAGGCGAGATGTGGTCGGTGGTCACCGAGTCGCCGAGCTTCGCGAGCACGCGCGCACCCTTGATGTCCGTGACGGCTTCGGGCTTGAGGCCCATGCCGTCGAAGAAGGTGGGCTTGCGCACGTAGGTCGACTTGTCGTCCCACTCGAAGACCTTGCCCTCGGGGGTGTCGAGCTGCTGCCAGCGCTCGTCACCATCGAAGATCCGGCCGTATTCGTTGTCGAACATCTCGGTCGAGATCGAATCGGCGATGACCGACTCGACCTCTTCAGGCGAGGGCCACAGGTCGGCCAGGTAGACGTCGACACCCTCGGAGTCCTTGCCCAGAGGCTGGTTCTCGAAGTCGAAGTCCATGGTTCCGGCCAGCGCGTAGGCGATGACCAGCGGAGGCGACGCGAGGTAGTTCATCTTCACATCGGGGCTGATGCGGCCCTCGAAGTTGCGGTTGCCCGACAGGACGGCGGTGACCGAGAGGTCGTTGTCCTGGATGCTGTTCGAGATCTCGGTGTCCAGCGGGCCCGAGTTGCCGATGCAGGTCGTGCAGCCGTAGCCGACGATGTAGAAGTTCAGCGCCTCGAGGTCCTCGATGAGGCCGGCCTTGTTGTAGTAGTCGGTGACGACCTTCGAACCCGGTGCGATCGACGTCTTGACCCACGGCTTGGAGTTGAGCCCGCGCTTGCGGGCGTTGCGGGCCAGCAGGCCGGCGGCCATCATCACCGACGGGTTCGAGGTGTTCGTGCACGAGGTGATCGAAGCGATCGCCACGGCTCCGTTGGCCAGCTCGAAGTTGCGGCCGTCGGCGGTGCTGACCTCGGCGGACTTGTTCTCTTCGCCGGGTGCGGCGTAGTTGTGGATGTCCTTGGCGAACTGGCTCTTGGCGTCGGAGAGTTCGATGCGGTCCTGCGGACGCTTCGGTCCGGAGATCGAGGGGACCACGGTCGACAGGTCGAGTTCGAGGTACTCGGAGTACTCGACCTCGTTGTTCGGATCGTGCCACAGGCCCTGGGTCTTCGCGTAGTCCTCGACGAGCTGGATCTGCTCTTCCGAGCGTCCCGTGAGCTTGAGGTAGTCGATGGTGACGTCGTCGATCGGGAAGATCGCGGCGGTCGAACCGAACTCGGGGCTCATGTTGCCGATGGTGGCGCGGTTGGCCAGCGGCACCTCGGCGACGCCCTTGCCGTAGAACTCGACGAACTTGCCGACGGCGCCGTGCTGGCGGAGCATGTCGGTGATCGTGAGCACGACGTCCGTGGCCGTCACTCCCGAGGGGATCTCGCCGGTCAGCTTGAAGCCGACGACGCGCGGGATGAGCATCGACACGGGCTGGCCGAGCATGGCCGCCTCTGCCTCGATGCCGCCGACGCCCCAACCGAGCACACCGAGGCCGTTGACCATGGTGGTGTGCGAGTCGGTGCCGACGAGGGTGTCCGGGTAGGCGCGGAGCACTCCGTCGACCTCACGCGGCATGACCACGCGGGCGAGGTGCTCGATGTTGACCTGGTGGACGATGCCCATGCCCGGGGGCACGACCTTGAAGTCCTCGAACGCGGTCTGGCCCCAGCGCAGGAACTGGTAGCGCTCACCGTTGCGCTGGTATTCGATGTCCATGTTCAGTTCGACGGCGTCGGCGGTGCCGAAGCGGTCGATCTGCACCGAATGGTCGATGACCAGCTCGGCCGGAGCCAGCGGGTTGACCTGATCCGGGCTGCCGCCGAGCTCGACGACCTTCTCGCGCATCGTGGCGAGGTCGACGATGCAGGGCACACCGGTGAAGTCCTGCATCACCACACGGGCCGGGGTGAACTGGATCTCCGTGTTGGGTTCGGCACTGGGATCCCACCTGCCGAGCGCCTTGATGTGCTCCTCGGTGATGTTCGCGCCGTCTTCCGTGCGCAGCAGGTTCTCCAACAGCACCTTGAGGCTGAAGGGAAGCTTTTCCGACCCTGGAACCGTGTCCAGACGATAGATCTCATAGTCCTTATCGCCCACGGTCAGGGTGCTCTTCGATTTGAACGTATCGACGTTGCTCATCGTGATTCTCCTGTTTCATCCGATACTCATCCGGGAAACCGGGGCATGCCCTTGCGCCGCGCACCGATTTACGCGACACATATGTTTCCAAAAGTATCTTGACGTCAAGATAAATTCTATCGCATCCGCAGTGCTTTGACCACCGGGCGACACGGTGGGTCGAAAGCACCGGAGGGGGTTTTCCTCCGCCGTGAATCCGGCGATCACCAGGGACTGGGGTACCCGCCGGTTCCTAGTCTGGAATCAGTATCGACAGCACCGCCGAACGCGGCGGTCATCACCGGGAAATCATCACCGAGGAGACCTCATGGACCCGTTCACGCTCGGCGCCGGATTCGGCTTCGGCGCACTGCTCGTCGGCGTCATCTTCGCCGTCATCTGCAATTCGTTCGCCAAGGAGAAGGGCCGGTCCGCCGGTTGGTGGGGCTTGTGGGGGTTCCTCACGACGTTCATCGCCCTCATCGCGCTCGTCCTCCTCCCCCGCAAGACCCGAGTCTGAGCTGTCCGTCCCGGCCCGCGCGGAGGCGGTGCGGTCATGGTCCGTCACCCTCGCCGAGGCGCCCCGGGCCCGGTCCTCACCGTCTGAGGACGGTGACCGACTCGAGATGCGCAGTGAGCGGGAAGAGATCGTGGCCGGTGAGGCTCTCGATCTCGAATCCCCCGGCCGTGAGCAGGTCGAGGTCACGTGCCAGGGTGGCCGGGTCGCACGAGACGTAGATGAGCGTGCGGGCCTGCGATCCGATGAGCGCTGAGGTGACCGCCTTTCCCGCGCCGGCTCGCGGCGGGTCGAGGATGATGACGTCCGAATCGGGCAGGCGGGTGCGATCGACACTGCGGGCGAGGAACCGGGCATCGAGTTCCCCGGCATTGGCTCGGGCGTGCTCGATCGCGGTGTCCACGCCTTCGACTCCGAACAGCGGCGCCCCGGTCGCCCGTGCCGCACCGATGCCGAGCAGTCCGACTCCGCAGTAGAGGTCGGTGATCGATTCGACGCGGTCCGGCAGGGCGGAGATGACCGCGCTGCTGAGCAGTTCGGCGGCGCTCCGGTGAACCTGCCAGAAGCCGTCGGCGCCCACCGTGAAGTCGTGATCGGCGACCGTTTCGGTCAGGGTGCGGCTGCCGCGGATGACCCGCAGTTCGGCGGGCCCGGGAGCGGCGTGTCCACGGCCCTTCCCACGCGCACCTCGACCTCGGTGCGTTCTCACGCTTCGTCCGGACGTCCGGTCACCGCTGCCCCGGTCGTTGCCGGACTCACAGCCGACTGCCTCGGTGAGCAGTGAGAACGACTCGGGAAGCCAGTTCTCGAGCGTCTCGATGCTCTCATCCGTTGGGGTGCCGCGGACGATGAGCGCCCCGTGGTCTCCGGCCCAGGCGAATTCGAGGCGGCGCACCCCGGGCAGACGCAGCGACGCGAGGTCGAGGTCGTGCAGCGCGCCCGCAGCCAGCGGCGGGGTCGCCACGGGGACGACATCGTGGGACCGCGGTGCGAGCATGCCGACCCGACCGTCGGAGTCCACGGCCAGCTGCACGCGGGTGCGCCAATCGGTTCCGTCGGTCTCCCCCGGTGCGGGCCGGACCTCGACGCTGCGGTCGATGTGCCCGATGCGGGTCAGCTGATCGGCGAGCACCTCGGCTTTGAGCTCGCGGGAGTGCGCCAGATCGACGTGTGCGAATTCCATCCCACCGAACCCGGTCCCGCCGCTCCGGTCGTTCGCGGACACGTCTGTCGCGTATGCGGCACGGCGGTCGGGCACCCTGTGTGCCGAGGCCTCGAGGACGTCGACCGCCTCGGCGCGGAGGAATCTCCCGGCCGGACCCGCCTCGGTGACGGCTCGGACCCTCTCTCCGGGAAGTGCACCCGAGACGAAGACGACCTGACCGTCATGCCGGGCGATGGACGTCCCTCCTGCCGCCGGGGATTCGAGGTCGAGGGTGAGCTCCCGGGCGGGGACCATGGTGTCGCTCATTGGGCGTCTCTCCCTATCTGTACAGCGCGGTGTCGGTATCGGGCCCGTCTCCCCCGTACTGCCGGGAGAAGGATTTCAGCCGCCACGGCACGGAGACCACGACGACGTTGGGGACGAGCAGCAGTCGGGTGCGCAGCTTGAGCGCCACTTGGTTGTGCAGGAGGTGTTCCCACCAGCGGCCGACGACGAACTGCGGGATGTAGACGATGACGAGATCCCTGGGTGAGCGCTGGCGGATGGCGAGGATGTGGGCGAGCATCGGACGGACGAGTTCGCGGTAGGGAGAGGCGAGCACCGTCAGCGGCACCGGCAGCTCCATCTCGTTCCACTTCTTCTGCAGCGCCGCTGCGGCCTCCTCGTCCACGGACACGGTGACGGCCTCGAGCTGGCTCGACCGAGTGACGCGGGCGTACGACAGCGCCCTCATCGTGGGTTTGTCGATCTCTGCGACGACGACGATGGCGTGGGTGTTCGACGGGATCGTCCGCGAGTTCACATCCTTGTCCGGCGCGAGTTCCCTGGCCACTCGGCCGTAGTGGCGGTGGATGGTGCCCATGACCAGGTAGAGACCGGCCATGGCGACCACTGCCAGCCAGGCTCCGGCGAGGAACTTCGAGACGATGACGACGATGAGCACCCCGGCGGCGAGCCCGCAGCCGACGCCGTTGACGATGCGGTTGATGTGCATCCGCAGCCGTGTCTTCGAGTCGATGACCAGGCGCAGACGCTTCGTCCAGTGCAGGACCATTCCGGCCTGGCCGAGGACGAAGCTCGCGAAGACTCCGACGAGGTAGAGCTGGATGAGGGCGGTCGCCGAGGCGGAGGTGGCGATGACGAGCACGATCGCTGCGGCTGCCAGCAGGAGGATGCCGTTGGAGAACGTCAGCCGATCGCCCTTCGTGGCCAGCTGCTTGGGCAGGAATTCGTCGCGGGCCAGCCGAGAGGCCAGTCCGGGGAAGCCTTCGACCGCGGTGTTCGCGGCGACGATGAGCACGAGCGCGGTGATGAGGACGACGATGTAGAACATCACCGGGGCGTTGTCGAAGGTCGCATGGGCCAGCTGCGCGAGCACCGGTTCCTGCTCGTACTCCGCACTGATCGGGCTGCCGTCGCCGCGGACGAGGTAGATGTGCGGGTCGTCGACGTATTTGATGCCGGTGACCGAGGCGAGGTAGGTCAGTCCCGTGAGCATGAGGGCGGCAAGCAGACCGGAGAGCAGCAGGGTGTTGCCCGCATTCTTCCCGCGCGGCTTCTTGAACGCCGGCACAGCCGTGGCCACCGTCTGGACGCCGGCCAATGCGACGGATCCCGAGGAGAAGGCCCGCAGTACGATGAGGACCGTGGCCAGTCCCAGCGTCGCCTCATCGCCGATGCCGCTGTGCACGATCGTGTAGTCGGCGGTCTGAGCGTGCGGGGTGTCACCGACGCCGACCCGGATGAGACCGACGCACATGGTGAGGAAGACGGCGCCCAGGAACAGGTAGGTCGGCACGGCCAGCAGCACGGGCGTCGCCCGCGAGCCGCGCAGACCGGCCAGAGAGATGACGAGGATGCCGACGATGGCCACCGGCACCCGATAGGGCGCAAGCGTCGGAAACGCCGTGGTGATGTAGGCGGCGAAGACGGTCATCGACACGGCCAGCGTGAGCACATAGTCGACCAGCAGAGCCGCTGCGACGACGAGCCCGGCATTGGAGCCGAGGTTCTTCGACGCCACCTCGTAGTCTCCCCCGCCGGATGGGTAGGCCCGGACGTTGATGCGGTAGCAGGCGACGATGACGAGGATGACGATGCCGACGGCCACACCGATCCAGGGGGCGACGGTCAGCGCCACGAGCGAGGTCAGTGAGAGTGCGAGCAGGATCTCATCCGGAGCGTAGGCCACCGATGAGAGCATGTCGGAGGCGAAGACGGGCATCGCGATGCGCTTCCTCAGCGCCGGCGCACGCCTGTCCTCACTGCGGAAGGGCCGTCCAACGAGTAGTCTTTTGACGGCATCAGAAAAACTGCTGGCCACGGCAACCAATGGTAGATCACTGCGGAGAGGAAAACCCCATGCACTTCGTGATTATGGGCTGCGGTCGCGTCGGGGCCTCCCTGGCCAAAGCCCTCGATGCGAATGGGCACTCCGTCGCCGTCGTCGACCGGGATCCGGACGCGTTCCTCAAACTCGGTCGCGATTTCAGCGGGTCGACGATCACCGGGGTCGGTTTCGACCGGGAGACGCTCTCTCAGGCGAAGACCGCCGACGCATTCGCCTTCGCAGCTGTCTCCAGCGGTGACAACTCGAACATCCTCGCCGCGCGTGTCGCTCGTGAGACCTTCGGTGTGAGCAATGTCGCCGCCCGCATCTACGATCCCAATCGAGCGCAGGTGTTCGAACGCCTCGGCATTCCCACCGTGCCCACCGTGCGGTGGACGGCCGAGCAGGTGATGCGCAAACTCGTCCCGCAGGGGTCGATCACCGAATACCGGGAGCCCTCGGGCAACCTCGTGCTCGCCGAGGTGCACCTCGATCCCGGGTGGGTGGCCCGACCGATCAAGGACGTCGAGTCGAGGACCAAGGCCCGCGTCGCCTACGTCACCAGGCTGTCGGAGGGCATCGTCGCCCACGACGACCTGCTCCTCCAGGACGGGGACCTCGTCCATCTCATGTGTCCGGTCGACCGCCTCGGCGAGATCGAACGGATCCTCGATCAGCCCGTGCGAACCGTGGAGGAAGAAGAATGAGGGTCGTCATCGCCGGAGCCGGCTCCGTGGGCCGATCGGTGGCCAGGGAGTTGCTCGACAAGGGCCATTCGGTGCTGCTCATCGATCAGAACAAGGATGCGCTCGGGCATGAGCGCATTCCCGGCGCCGAATGGCTGCTCTCCGACGCCTGCGAGCTCGAGGGACTCGCCGAGGCGGGGCTCGAGGAGGCCGATGTCGTCGTCGCCGCGACCGGAGACGACAAGACCAATCTCGTCCTGTCCCTGCTGGCGAAGACCGAATTCGGGGTGCCGCGGACCGTGTCCCGCGTGAACAACCCGAAGAACGAATGGCTCTTCGACGACAACTGGGGTGTCGACGTCGCAGTGTCGACCCCGCGCCTGATGACCGCCCTGGTCGAGGAGGCCGTGGAGGTCGGCGGGCTCGTGCACCTCATGAGCTTCGAACGCGGCCAGGCGGGGCTGCTGGAATTCACCGTGCACGAGAATGCCGACCTCGTCGCCGAGCGCGTCGGCGGCATCGCGTTCCCGCTGGATACGGTGCTGGTGGCGATCATCCGCAATTCCCGGGCCTTCGCCCCGAGCACCGATGACGTCATCGAAGCCGGCGACGAACTGTTCTTCCTGTCGTCGCCCGATCAGGAGAACGCCCTGCTGGCGCTGCTGCAGGTGTCCTCAGGTACCGATGAGACCTCGGACGACGACGGGGCCGACGCAAACTGAGGGCGGCTCTGTCAGTCCTCGGTGTCGTCTTTCGTCTGCAGCAGTTCGTAGACGGGATTGTGCGCCGTGAGCACTCCGTCGCTGCCGCAGAACCGACCTTCGAGGACGATGAGGGCACCGGGACGGATGCCGCTGATCTCCCGCCGGCCGAGGAACTGCGCCCGGGCTTCGCCGGTGCCGTCGGCCACGGTGATGTCGAGCCTGGGGCTGTCATCGGAACATGAGCGGGTCGTCGAGGAGACGACTCCGGCGATGCGTGAGGCCTTCCGGGCCTCGAGCGATTCGACCGGGATGACTCCGGGCACCTGAGAGACGAGGCGCAGATCGGCGCGCGCTTCGGCATCGCGGGAGCCGAAGTCACGGACCAGGCGGGTGATGAGATCGAGCATCGTTCGTCAGCGGATCTCTGTGATCTCGGGGCCGCGCTCGAAGGGGTTGAGCTCGTCCTCGTCCGATGTCTCCTCGTCGTTGTCGCTGTCGACCTGCGGGGCGGTGAGCGCGATGAGCTCTCGCGGCGCCATGGCCTCCTGACCGCGGTCGACGACGACGCCGCGGAAGAGAGCGGAGAGTTCGGCGCGGACCTCGTCATCGGTCACGGCTTTGCCGGAGAACACGGCACGGACGAACCAGCGGGGTCCGTCGATGCCGGCGAAGCGCATGGCCCGCTTGCCCGGGCGGCCGGATTCGGTCTTCGCCGGGACCTCGATGGCCAGTTCTTTGCCCAGCGACGTGTGCAGTTCGCTCGCTTCGCCGCCCTGCTTGTCCACCGATTCGGTCAGCTGCCGGCGCACGGTGTTCCACAGCCCTTCCGAGCGCGGGGTCGCAAACGCCTGCAGCTGGATACCGCCGCCTTCGTGGATGAGGGTCACGGCCAGCACACGTTCGGAGTCGTCGTCAGTATCAAGCCTCACCTGCATGCCGTCGACGACGGGAACCTTGAGGGCGCCGAGGTCGAGTCGGTCGTGTTCGGGGTAGTCCTCGGAGATGTCGAACGGACCCTTCTCGGACCGGTCGAAGGGTGCGGACTTCTCGAGCAGCGCGTCTTCGTCGTCGAGCTCGCCCTCCGAGTCCTCCTCGTCGGTCGCCTCCGCATCGGACTCGGCGTCGCTCGTTTCGTCGTCGGCCTCGTCACGGTCGGCCGCCTCGGCGACGGTGTCCTCATCGCCTGTGAATTCGTCGTCGGTGACGACGTCGTCATCGGTGTGCGGGGTGGATTTCCTGAATTTGGAGAACAGTCCCATGAGTCCTCACTTCTCCTTGTCGCTGAGGCCGGCGTCGATACCGCCGGTGGATCCGAATCCGCCGGATCCGCGGTCGCTGTCGTCAAGCGATTCGACGACGGTGAAGTCGGCGTGCGCGATCCGTTGGATCACGAGTTGGGCGATGCGGTCTCCGCGGGCGATGCGCACCGGGGTCTTCGCATCGAGATTGATCAGCGGCACCTTGATCTCGCCGCGGTAACCGGCGTCGATGGTGCCGGGGGCGTTGACGACGGTGACCCCGTGCTTGCTCGACAGACCTGAGCGGGGGTGGACGAAGGCCGCATACCCTTCGGGCAGCGCGATCGCGATGCCGGTGGGCACCACGTGCCGCTCGAAAGGGTCGAGGACGATATCGATCGTCGAGCGCAGATCAGCTCCGGCGTCGCTCGCGTGGGCGTAGGCAGGGGCGCTGGCGCCCGCGTCGAGGAGCTGCAGGTCGATCTTGAGGGTTTCCGTCACAAAGATGCACTCTAACGCCGAAGCCTGAACGCGGCCAAACTTCTCGCTATGGGACAATGAACCCATGGCAACAACGCAATCGGGGACCAACGCAACAACGCAATCGGGGACCAACGTGGTCTACCAGGAGAAGGTCCGACCCTCGGTCGGCATGTGGATCCTCGTCGTGGTGGCTGCGGCCTCGACGGCGCTCATGGTTCTGCCGGTATGGAAGCTGGGCACGATCATCCTGCCCGTCATCAGCTTCGTCCTCTTCGCCTGGTGGCTGAATTCGCTCACGGTGTCGATCATCGTCACTCAGCGTCAGCTCTTCGTCGGTGAGGCGCACATCGACCGCACGTTCGTTCCCGGTGCCACCGCTTATGACGGGGAGGAGGCCCGTGCCGCCCGCGGCGTCGACCTCGATGCGCGCGCCTTCCTCAAGATCCGCCCGTGGGTGAAGCCGGTCGTCCGCATCGACCTCGACGATGAGAACGACCCCACACCGTACTGGCTGGTCTCCACCCGTCACCCCACGCAGCTGGCAGCCGCCCTCACCCCCTGACCCTCCCCATTTACTACCTGACGGCGGCCCAGCAACCTCGCGCGAGGTTGCTGGGCCGCCGTCAGGTAGTAAATGGGGGCGGAAAGGCGGAACGCGCCGATCGATGTGATCGGCGCGTTCCGTCTGAGGGGATTGAAGCGATTCAGCCTGCACAGTCCGTGCAGATGGGAACACCGCCCTCTTCGCTCGCAAGCTGCGAACGATGGCGGACCAGGAAGCATTCCATGCAGGTGAACTCGTCGTTCTGCTTGGGGAGGACACGAACGGAGAGTTCTTCGTTCGACAGATCCGCACCGGGGAGTTCGAACCCTTCGGCGACCGCTGTCTCGTCCTCATCGATCTTGCTCGCCTGCGCCTGCGAACGCTGAGCCTTCAGCTGCTCGATCGAATCGCTCTTGATCTCATCGTCTTGCTTACGAGGTGCGTCGTAATCTGTTGCCATATGGCCTCATCGCTCTCTGTCCAGGGGGGTGCCGAAGAGGATCGTCGAATCCTCTCGTGGGATGTGTCCCCAGCATTGTGCACTGTATGCTTGCCGTTGGCAAGATGGAACGAGTACCCTATGCGGTGATTCTCGTCACCTGTTTGTCCGCGTATGACGGCCACACATAGAGTTCTCGAAAAGCTCTGCAAGAATACTTGTGATGGACTACACCGCCAGCCAGCCTGCCGGTAGATGACCGGGATCGTCCCCTTCGGGGGTGACCCGAGGAAGGACGGATCCACAATGAGTGAATTCGCAGATCAGCTCGACACCCGAATCGATGATGTCCGTCATCGCATTCACGAGGCCCGGTCCGCCGGTGATGACTTCCTCGTCGAGAATCTCATCGACGACCTGCAGAACCTCATGGAGCTCGCCGGACGCAATGACGTCGACACGGGTCCCATCGCCGAGGTGATCCAGGCCGAGACGGGCGCCCTGCCCGTCATCCCGAGCCCGGAAGAGTCATAAGACCGACGACCGCCTTGCACTCGGCGGCCGACGGCCGCCAGCGGGCACTGAGACCGAAGAACCCTCCCTCACCGATTCGGTGAGGGAGGGTTCTTCGTCTCCGTCCGGGGCAGGCACCCCGGTGCGGATCGCCTGTCTCAGCCGGGCTCAGCTGGCCCGAGCCCGGCCCAGCAGGCCAAGGACCGGTTCAGCTCGCCCAGTTCGGGTGCGTGGCGCGTTCGATCCGGCCGCGGCAGCACTCAATGCTGCAGGCTCCGCTGCCGGGAATGAGTGCCGTCGTGCCGGGCAGCGCCGGTGACTCGACGGCATCTCCGCGCAGCTGAGCGACCCGTTCCTCGACGAGGTCGACGAGACCGGAGACAAATGTCTCATGGGTGCCCACTGTGGCGACGCGGGTGAAGGCGAAGCCGAGCTTCTCGGCGGTCTCCTTGGCTTCGGTGTCGAGGTCGAAGGCGACCTCCATGTGATCGGAGATGAAGCCGATGGGTGCGAGCACGACCCCGGTCACCCCCTCCTCGGCGAGCTCCTCCATCCGATCGTTGACATCGGGTTCGAGCCACGGGACCTCGGGGGAACCCGACCGGGAGCAGAAGACGAGCTCGCACGGCAGACGATCGGCCTCATCAAGACGCTCGACGAGGTGGCCCATGAGCTCCTCGTGCTGAGCGAGGTATCCGTTGGTGGCCACGGCCGAGGCGTCCTGCATGACGTTCGGAATCGAATGGGTGACGAAGAGCAGCCGATGCTTGGACGGATCGAGGTCGCCGACCTGGCTGCGGAAGTCCGCGAGACCGGCTCCGAGACGGTCGGCGCACGCGTCGGCATAGCCCGGGTGGTTATAGAACTGGCGGATCTTGTCGATCTCGACGGTCAGCCCCTCGGCGTCGAGGGTCTCGATCGTCTTCGCGAAGTCTTCGCGGTACTGCCGGCAGGACGAGTACGACGAGTAGGCCGACGTGTCGATCGAGAGGAAGCGGGTCCGCCCCTCCTGCGCCTGCGCCCGCACCTCATCGGTGAGGTAGGGCTCCCAGTTGCGGTTGCCCCAGATCAGCGGAGTGTCGATTCCGCGGCGATCGAGTTCCTCGCGCAGAGCCGCAAGCAGAGCCTTGTTCTGGTCGTTGATCGGAGACTTCCCACCGAACCCGAAGTAGTGCTCACCGACTTCCTCGAGCCGTTCCTCGGGGATCCCGCGGCCGGCGGTGACGTTGCGGAGGAAGGGAACCACTTCTTCTGGAGCCTCCGGTCCTCCGAATGACATGAGGATCAGGGCATCGATCGGTGCAGTCTTATTCACGCTCACGATTTTACAGGCTGTAGAGATACAGGGCCCGTTGTCCGCAGAGTGAGCCTTCGCCACTCACGGTTCGAACTCCGTCCCGCCCGCCGTGCACACGATCCCTGACCCGACCAATCCGCCGCACACAGTCCCCCCCTTCGTGACCGGGCGCGCAACCGATTTCGCAACCGGACTCGCGGCTCCTACGTGGCCGAGTTCACATCGGATGAGCGCGCTCAGTCCGTCGAGGACCGATCCGGCCCGTGATTTCGCGACTCGCGCGGAAATCTGCCCGACTCGCCCTGCCGAACGTGACACGATGCAGAGGAGACGCGATAAAGGAGCTACAGGCATGCGTGAACTGATCTTGAACGGAGTCGACGCGGATGGCACCCATCTGCTGCTGAACGACGAGAACGGGCTTCAGTACCGAGTCGTTCTCGACGACGCTCTCATGGCTGCGGTGCGCAAGGACCGCGCCCACCACAAGTCCGAGACTCCCGTGCGTCCCAAGGACATCCAGGCCATGATCCGCGGGGGCATGGACGCCGAGGAGGTCGTGGCCTCAACGGGTGCCGACATGGAGTATGTGCGCACCTATGAGGGACCGGCGATGGCCGAGCGTTCGCGCACCGCCTACCTCGCCAGCCGGCACCCGATCTACTCCGATCACGATCCCAATGGGGAGCCCACCCCGCTCATCGAACTGTGTCAGCAGCGCCTGGCCATGCGCGACGTCGACATCGAGACGATGGAATGGGACTCCTGGAAGCAGCAGGACGGCAACTGGTATGTCCAGCTCAGCTTCGTCGCAGCCGATCGCGTCCGGACGGCGAGCTGGCACTATTACCGCCGCTCGCTGACCCCGATCGACGATGAGGCTACATGGCTCGCCGATTCGGGTCCGACCGACACGGGTCCGATCCCGAACTACGGCTCCGGGGCCGAAAGGCAGAAGAACACCGAGGAGGTCGATGTCTTCCCGCAGGCCGACTCCGCCGATGGCATCGCCTCCGATCCCCCGGTACGTGCGACCGCCGGTTCGGCTCCCTCCCAGCAGGCACGTGACCACCAGGCCGAGACCGGTCGGATCCTGGAGAACCTGCGCAAACGTCGTCACCATGAGACCGAGGACGAGCCGCGGACACGTCTGCGTGCGGTGACCGAGGATCCCGAGACACACCCGCAGGGCGCTCACACCGCACCCGGACAGCCGGAAGCCGCAACCGATGACGAGGTCTTCGCGTTCGAGGACTCGGCCCAGGAATCGGACGAGCCGCAGGAGCCGACGGAGAAGGTCGGAACCTTCGACGATGACAACCAGCTCTCGCTGCTCAACGAACCGGGCGTCAGCGATCATTCCGATCAGGACAGGGAGTCAGCACCCGCGAAGGATGCGAAGCCGAAGTCGAAGAAGAACTCGCGTGCCTCGATCCCGAGCTGGGACGAGATCATGTTCGGCTCGAAGCGCGACTGACATCGCCGGAGGGTCGACTGTGCGTCGGCCGTTCGCTCCCGAGGTCGACGACAGTATCCTCATCGGCGATGAGGCGGCGGTCATGTGTGACCATGACGACCGTGCGCGAGCGCAGATTCTCCCGCAGATCGCCGATGAGGTGGCCGGCCGTCTCATCGTCGAGGTGGGCGGTGGGTTCGTCGAGGACGATGACGTCGGCTCCCGTGAGCAGCGTCCGGGCCACTGCGAGCCTCTGTCGCTGACCTCCCGATATCTCGGAACCGTGGTCGCCGACCCAGCGTTCGAGGCCGTTCGCATCGGCCCATTCGCTCAGGCCCGCTCCGTGCAGCGCGGAGATCATCTCCTCGTCATCCGGCACGCCCTGCCCCGCCAGTGCAAGGTTCCCGCGGACCGTCGAGCGGAAGATGTGGGCTTCCTGCGGACACCAGGCGATGCGACCGACGAGCTCGGAGGGTGAGGCAGCGAGCATATCGACGTCCTCGCCGCGTTCTGTCCGGGCACTGTAGCGGCCGGCCCAGGGGTCGAGGAAACGCAGCAGCACACTCAGACTCGTCGACTTACCCGTCCCGCTGTCCCCGCACAGAAGGGTCCAGCCGCCGCGTTCGGCGTGCAGATCGAGCCCATCGAGCACGGGTTCGTCGTCCCAGCCCACAGTGATCGACTCGAGGACGAGTTCCTCGATGCCGGGGTCCGTCCCAGGCTCGTGCTCCCCCGTTGCAGAGTCTTTCGCCGAGGTGGCCCTGACCCCGTCACCCCCGACCGCAGCCGAGGCGACCGCAGGCGGCTGCGGCTCTGGAAGACTGTCGAGAGCGGCGGCGAGGGCGGGCATCTGTCGGAAGGCGTCGAGGCCGGAGGCCAACGAATCGCCGAGTCCCACGGCCATGAGCGCCAGCACTGCAGCGATCTCGGTGGGAGCACCCGATGTCAGAGCCACGATGACCGCGGTGGCCGTCGTGCTCAGCTGCAGCCACACCTGTGCGAGTCCGAAGTTGCGGGCCGAAGCGGCCTGCTTGGCTTCGAGGCTCTGCTCATAGTGGGCGAGCAGACCGAGGACGCGGCCGTCGGCACCGTTGATGTGAAGATCGTCCTTCGCATCGAGTGCGCGGGTGAGCAGGGAGAGGATGCGGTTGCGGTCGGTACGGATGCCGCGGGCCAGTCTGGTCTCGGCACGGATGACGATGAGCGGCAGCACGAGGAGATCGGCGACGGCGAGCAGCACGAACCATGGCAGGGAGCCGGGGTCGAGCAGTCCCACGGTGATGCCGACGCCGAGGACGACCATGGCCGAGACGATCGGCGGGAACAGGGTCCGGGGCACGAGGTCGCGCACGTCATCGGCGTCGGCGACCATGGCCCGCAGTGCGGAGTCCGAAGTGAGCAGCTTCCTATCGCTCATGCCCACGCGTTCGAAGTGCTCCCACAGGCTCGCGCGCAGCCGGGTCAGGGCGGAGAAGATCGCCGAATGGAGTCGCAGCCGGCTGACGTAGAGCAGCACAGATCGGCTCAGTCCGAAGAATCGCACACCGACGATGGCGACGAGGAGCAGCATGATCGGCGGCTGGTAGGAGGCTTCGACGATGAGCCAACCGGAGACGGCGGTCAGTGCGATCGCGGCGAGGCCGGAGGCGCAGGCGGTGAGGGCGGCGATGAGCATCGCGGGAGTGAACAGCGGCAGGCTCTGCGTAAGTATCCCCCACCGTCGGCGGAGTGCTGCGGTCCGCGACTCCGTCGACGCTTCGTTGGTCGACGGGTCGTCCCACATCACGGCTCCACCGGGCAGCCGCGCGGGCTCCGATGACAGATCTGTTCTGACCGACGGATCCCCTACGGCGGTGGCGAGTTCATCGCCCGGGACTGCCGGCGCTCCCGCGGCACCATCGCTGACGATGCCCAGGGTCTTCTCGGGTCGGATCTCGGTATCAGCCAGGGCCCGAACCCGGTCGTCGTGGCTGGCGAGGATGACACGGTGGGTGGCGGCCGCCTCGGCGATCAGGTCGATGATGAGGTCGGCATTGTCCTCATCGAGGTGGGCTGTGGGCTCGTCGAGGACGAGCACGTCGGTTCCCTCGCCGAGGCGGTGCATCACCCGCACGATCGCGAGCCGGCGCTGTTGGCCGGGGCTGAGCGCGGCCGTCGACGACTGCGGATCAGTGGGCAGTCCGGCGGCCGCCAGAGCTCGCCTGGCCGGTTCGGGCGCGAGCCCGAAGACAGCGAGTTCGGCACCGATGGTGGAGGCGAACATGCGCGGGGTCTGAGGGACGAACGCCGCAGCCACGGGTGCGATGTTCGTGCGGGCCGCGGCCGGCAGCCCGCCGACGAGGGCGGCCAGCACCGTCGATTTCCCGGCCCCGGAGCGACCGCTGATCGTCGTCACTCCGGGTCGGGTGTCGATGGTCCCGGTCCACGAGATGACGGTGCCGTCACCATAGGTCACGTGGCCGGCTCCGGCGTCGGCCCGGGTCTCCCCCGCCTCGACTCCGGCCCTTACCTCGACCCCGGCCCCGGTCTCTGCTGCGCGCAGCAGCTCCTGCGCGCGGGTCCGGGCCTCGCGACCGTTCTCGCTCGCATGGTAGCCGGCACCGAGTTCGCGCAGCGGGATGAAGCATTCGGGGGCGATGAGGAGGACGAAGAGTCCCGCGCTGAGATCCATGGACCCGTTGACCAGGCGCAGACCGATGACCACGGCCACGAGGGCGACGGAGATGGTGGCGATGAGTTCGAGGGCGAGGCTCGAGAGGAAGGCCACCCGCAGGGTCGCCAGATTCGCCTGGTGGTAGCGTTCGCCGAGTTCGCGCAGCCGCCGGGCATGATCGCGCGAGCGACCGAGGCCGATGAGCACGGGCAGACCCTCGGCGAGCTCGGCCAGATGGTCCGACAACCGCTCGAGGGCCTTGACGGTCCGCGACGTCGCTTCGGCGGTGTATCGGCCGATGAGCACCATGAACAGCGGGATCAGCGGCAGGCAGGCCGCGATGATGACCGCGGAGAGCAGATCGCTGTACACGATCCGCACGAGCAGCACGATCGGCACCACGGCGGTGGCGATGAGCGCAGGGACGACGGTGGTGAAGTAATCGTCGAGGTCGTCGATGCCCCGGGTGACGGTCACCGCCGTGCTCGTCCGCGGCCGGCCGCGTCCGCTCAGCAGTGCCGACAGGATCCCCGAGCGCAGTCCGCGTTTGGACTCGGCGGCCAGGGACACGCCGAGGCGGCGGTCGAGCCACAGACCACCGCCGCGCAGGACCGCACCGAGGAGCCCGAGGCCGATCCACAGACCGGGGGCACTGTGGCCGACGATCGCGCGCGCGACCGCCTCGGCGATGAGGACGATCCCCACCGAACGGGCCAGCGCACCGAACACCGACAGCGCGAACCCCCGCCGACCGTGGGGCAGCTCGAGCAGGATCGACAGGGGCGAGCTCACGAACGGATCGCCACCGGAACCTTGTGGGCCTCCGGGATGTGGGTCTCGGCGATGCGGCCGAGGAACATCCGGTAGCTGAAGATCTGGTAGGCGATGATCACCGGCAGGATGACTACGGTGACGATGAGCATCACGGTCAGCGTGTAGTCCGACGACGACGCGGTCGTGATCGTCAGCGAATCCGCCGGGTCGAGCGTCGAGGGCAGCACATTCGGGAAGGCGCCGGCGAAGACCGATCCCAGTCCCGCGACGAGGTAGATCCCGTGGAGAGCGAAGGCCCGCTTCTCTGCTCCGGCGCGCACCGCGAGGAAGGCGCCGATGAGTGCGATGACCGCGACGAGGACCGGGACGACGAGCCAGGTGCGGTGGGTGATCGACAGGGCGAACCAGATGAGGAACGGCACCGCGGCTGGCAGCATGATCCGCCCAGCCCAGGATCGCGCTCGGGCGCGGATGTCGCCTTCGGTCTTGAGCCCGAGGAAGACGAGGCCGTGGACGAGTCCGTAGCCGAGCCCGCCCAGTCCGCCGAGCAGCGCCGGCCACGACGCCCAGGCGAAGGGGCCGCCGACGATGTCGCCGTGCGAGTTGAGCGGCAGGCCGAGTGTCGTGATCGCGAGCATCGCGCCGACGCAGAAGGCGGTGCCGGCGGAGCCGATCGCCATCGCCCACGTCCAGAAGGACTTCCAGGCCTGAGTGTGTCCCTTGCCCCGGTACTCGATCGATACGGCGCGGAAGATGAGGAACAGCAGGCACAGGGTCAGTGGGATGTAGAGGGCGGAGAAGAGCGAGGCGTACCAGTGCGGGAAGGCGGCGAACATCGCCCCCGCGGCGGTGATCAGCCACACCTCGTTGCCGTCCCAGACGGGTCCGATCGTATTGAGCAGGACCCGTTTGCCGCGTTCGCTGCGGGTCAGGAACGGCAGCAGCATGCCCACGCCCAGGTCGAAGCCGTCGAGGAACAGGTATCCCATCCACAGCACGACGATGAGGACGAACCAGATCGTGGCGAGAATTTCCATCGTGAGACTCCTCAGTAGGCGAACGACAGCACGTCATCGCCGTCGTCGGTGATCGTGGGTTTCGACGTCTTCTTCGCTTCCAATTCCGGCATCGCCGAGGCGACTCCGCCCTTGACGTAGGTCGTGAGCAGCCGCAGTTCGACGACCATCAGCACTCCGTAGACGAGGGTGAGGCTGATCAGCGAGAACAGCAGCATCCCCGGGGTCACTTCGGGTGAGAGCGCCGCCTGCGTGTACATGTACACGCCGTCGAGCTGGGCCGGGTTGGGGGCGACGACGAACGGCTGACGTCCCATCTCGGTGAAGATCCACCCGGCTGAGTTCGCGATGAAGGGAGCGGTGATCGCCAGGAGGAATCCGCGGCTGAGCCATTTCGACTGTGGGACGGTGCCCTTGCGGGCCAGCCACAGTCCGATGAGGCAGACCCCGGCGGCCAGCGCCCCGAAGCCGATCATCATGCGGAAGCCCCAATAGGTGACGATCATGATGGGCTGGTAGTTGACAGCCTCTCCGGCGTGGTCGCCGTAACGGGGGTCGTCGGGAATGTGCGTGCCGTAGCGATCCTGGTATTCCGGCAGCAGGGTCGTGACTCCGTGGACCGGGGTGGAGAAGTCGCCGTTGGCGAGGAAGGACAGCAGGCCGGGGATCTCGAAGATGTTCTGCACCCCGTCGCAGTCGTTCGAGGAGGGGTCGGCGATCGTGAGCACGGAGAACTGGGTGCCGTCGTGGCACGCCGCCTCGGCCGAGGCCATCTTCATCGGCTGCTGCTCGAACATCAGCTTCGCCTGCACGTCACCGGTGATGGAGACTCCGGCGAAGGCGATGATGCCGACGAGGGCGCCGATGCGCAGGGACTTGATCCACACCGCATGGTCGGTCTTGTCCCGACCCGGCAGGTCCGTGGATTCGCCGACGATGACCTTGCCGTCGGCGCCGACCGTGTCGATGCCGTCCTTGCGACGGTGGTAGAGGTGGTACCAGGAGATGCCGAGCAGGAACGATCCGCCGACGGCCAGTGCCCCGAAGAGGGTGTGGGTATAGGCGGCGATGGCGGTGTTGTTGCCGAGCACCGCCCATACGTCGGTCATCACCGGTTTGCCGTCGACGAGTTCGACCCCGACGGGGTGCTGCATCCACGAGTTCGCGACGATGATGAAGTAGGCGGAGATCCAGGAACCGATGACCGCACACCACAGCGCCCCGAGGTGGACCGCCCGGGGCAGCCGACCCCAGCCGAATATCCACAGACCGAGGAACGTCGATTCGAGGAAGAAGGCCAGGAGCGCCTCGAGTGCCAGCGGCGCTCCGAAGACATCGCCGACGAAGCGGGAGTACTCGCTCCATGCCATACCGAACTGGAACTCCTGGACGAGACCGGTGGCCACACCCATGATGAAGTTGATGAGGAAGAGCTTGCCGAAGAACTTCGTGGCCCGCAGGTAGACCTCGTTGCCGGTGCGGTGGTAGATCGTCTGCAGGATCGCCACGAGCATGCCGAGTCCCAGAGTCAGCGGCACCATCCAGAAGTGATAGACGGTGGTGATTCCGAATTGCCACCGTCCGATGAGGACCGGGTCGAGATCCATGGGCTCTCCGTTCAAGTTTCCCGAGGGCAGTATTTCTACGTCACGTAGAATTCTACATCCCGTAGAACCTTGCTCGCCCTCATCCCGTCATCCAAGATCGTCTGTACCGATTATGCGCTTCCCCTCAGCGGCCGGGCCAGAGGATCACAGCCCGATCGGCGCGGCACCGCCTGGAATTCGACAGTCTGTAGAGATATACTTGAGGCAACGACCGACCATTGATGATGAGGACTTGGAAACTGTGGGAACACTTGGTGAACTCGAACGCAGCGTCATGGACGCCATCTGGGTGCATGATGACGGACTGAGTGCAGCCGAACTGCGTGAGGTCCTCGCCGACCGGGAACTCGCCCTCACGACGGTGCACACCGTCCTCTCCCGCCTGGAGAAGAAGGGCTTCGTCACCCGCGATCGCAGCATTCGCCCCCACCGCTACCTCGCGGTGTCCACTCGTGAGGATCACGTCGCCGAGCTGATGACGGAGATGCTCTCGCAGGCCCCGGACCGTCAGGCCGTGCTCGCACGGTTCCTCGGCACCGTCTCGGAGGCCGACACCAAGGCGCTGCGCAATCTGCTCGGGCGCAATCACTCGACGCATTCCTGACCCAGAACGGTCACGTCCATGACCATCGTGGGTCTGATTCTGGCCGTGCTGGCATTCCTGCTCGCGTGGCCCATTCCTGCGGCTCTCGCCCGCTTCCGCGGCGATCCGATCTCAGAGGTCGTCCTCTGGCAGGCCGTCGGACTCTCCGGCGGCCTGTCCCTCATCGGTGCCGCCCTCGCCTTCGCCGTCGCCCCCGGATCATCGAGCCTGCCGTCGGGCATCATCGCCCTGGCGAGAGGTGAGTCCCACGCCCAGCTCTCGATCATGGCGTGGATCTTCCTCATCATCGCCGTCCTGCTCATCGGCAGGCTGCTCGGATGTCTGGTCCTCACCTTCTACTCCGCGCGCAAGGCCCGCCTGCGCCATGATGAGATCCTCCACCTGCTCAGTGAACCCTCGGCGACGTACCCCGATACCCGGATCATCACCACCGACGAGGTGGTCGCCTACTGTCTGCCCAAGGGGCCGAGGAAGGGCACCGCGGTGCTCTCGACCGGGCTGATCAAGGCCCTCGACGAGGAGGAGCGAACCGCGGTCATCGCCCATGAGCGAGCCCACCTGGACTTCCGGCACGACGTGCTCGTCATCCCCTTCGCCGCCTGGCATCAGGCGCTCCCCTACTTCTCCGCCACGGCGATCGGGCTGAACTCGGTGAATCGGCTCATCGAACTCATGGCCGATGACCAGGCCCGCGAGCATGTGGATCCGCAGATCCTCGCCCGCGCGGTGCGGTCGGCCGCCGCCATCAGCCCCGACCATCGCAGCGAACTGTCCAAGCAGCGCATCCGCAGGCTCTCGCACCCGCTCGATTCGGCCCGGATCCCGGTCCGGCTGATGTCGATCGGACTGGCAGTGGTGCTCCTGCTCGTTCCGACGACGCTCATCCTCGCCCCGGCTGCCTTCGGCATCTGAGCCGCCCGCGCTGCGTGCGGGACTCGCCTGAGGCGACTCAGTCCCTCAGCTCACGCGTCGAGGCACCCTCGCCTCAAGAGTCGATGCGTTCGGCGTCGAGCACGGCGGCTCCCGAGACGATGAACTCCTTGCGCGGTCCCACCGAGGAGCCCATGAGGAGTTCGAAGGTGTTCTCCGCCGCCTCGGCGTCGGCCATCGTCACCCTCCGCAGAGTGCGCATGCTCGGGTCCATGGTCGTCTCGGCCAACTGGTCGGCGTCCATCTCTCCGAGTCCCTTGTACCGCTGAATGGGTTCCTTGTACGCCTTCTTCTGCTTCTCGAGCTTCTTCAGCAGCGCGTGCAGCTCCGCCTCGGTGTAGGTGTAGACGATGTCGTTCGGCGTCCCGCGCTTGGTCACGACCTCGACCCGGTGCAGGGGTGGGACGGCGGCGAAGACGCGACCGGCTTCGACCATCGGCTTCATGTACCGGAAGAAGAGGGTGAGCAGCAGGGTGCGGATGTGCGCCCCGTCGACATCGGCATCGGTCATGATGATGACGCGACCGTAGCGGGCCGATTCGAGGTCGAAGCTGCGCCCGGAGCCGGCACCGATGACCTGGATGAGCGCCGAGCATTCGACGTTGGCGAGCATGTCGGCCAGGGTGGCCTTCTGCACGTTGAGGATCTTCCCGCGGATGGGGAACAGCGCCTGATGGTCGGAGTTGCGGGCGGCCTTGGCCGTGCCCATCGCCGAATCGCCCTCGACGATGAACAGCTCAGTGTTCTCCACTCCGTTGTCGCGGCAGTCATAGAGCTTCGCCGGCAGCGAAGAGGCCTCGAGCGCGGTCTTGCGGCGCTGGTTCTCCTTGTGGGTGCGGGCGGAGATGCGCGACTTCATCTCGGCCACGACCTTCTCCATGAGGACCGCAGCCTGCTGCTTCTCCGTGCGCTTGGTCGAGGCGAGGATGTCGCCGAGCTGGGTCTCGACGGTCTTCGCGACGATCTGCCTGACGGCGGCGGTGCCGAGCACTTCCTTCGTCTGTCCCTCGAACTGGGGTTCGGCCAGCTGAACGGTGACCACGGCTGTCAGTCCCGCGAGGACATCGTCCTTCTCGAGTTTGTCCTTGCCCATCTTGAGTCTGCGGGCGTTGGCGTCGGCGGCCTTGCGCAGCGCCTTGAGACAGGCCTGCTCGAACCCTGCGAGGTGGGTGCCGCCGTGCGGGGTGGCGACGACGTTGACGAACGATTTGAGTTTCGTGTCGTAGCCGGTCCCCCACCGCAGCGCGACATCGACGCCGACCTCACGTTCGACTTCCTTGGACTCGAGGTGGCCCGAGGAGTCGAGCACCGGCACGGTCTCCTTGAAGGTGCCGGTGTTCTGCAGGCGCCAGGTGTCCGTGATCGGCGGGTCGATGGAGAGATGATCGACGAACTCGGTGATGCCGCCGTCGAACTTGAAGACCTCTTCGCGTTCGGCGATGACCGCTCCGGTCTCATCGCGGGCGACGCCGCGCCGATCGATGATGCGCAGCTCGAGACCGGGGACGAGGAACGCCGTCTGCCGTGCTCGTTCGATGAGGTGCTGGTAGTCGAACTGGGCCTTGGCGAGGAAGATCTGCGGATCGGCCCAGTACTGCACGCGGGTGCCTGTGGCACCGCGTTTGGCCTTGCCGACGATGTCGAGGCCTGTCGGTTCTTGGAACTCTTCGAAGGGATTGTCCGGGCTCGGCTGGCCCGAGGAGTCGTCGAAGCGTCCGGGAACGCCGCGACGGAAGGACATCTTGTGCACCTTCGATCCGCGGGTGACCTCGACGTCGAGGCGCGCAGACAGCGCGTTGACGACGGAGGCGCCGACTCCATGCAGACCGCCCGAGGCTGCGTAGGAGGAACCGCCGAACTTGCCTCCGGCGTGGAGTTTGGTCAGGACGACCTCGACTCCGGTCAGGCCGGTCTTCGGTTCGATGTCGACGGGAATGCCGCGTCCCTTGTCGGTCACGGCGACCGATCCGTCGGCGGCGAGCTCGATGAGGATCTCGGATCCGTGGCCGCCGAGGGCTTCGTCGACGCTGTTGTCGATGATCTCCCACAGGCAGTGCATGAGACCGCGGGAATCGGTCGTTCCGATGTACATGCCGGGGCGTTTGCGCACCGCCTCGAGACCGGACAGGACGGACAGGTGCCTGGCGCCGTAGCTTTCGTCTTCCACTGAATTCCTCTCGTTCGATTAAATTCTAATCGCTGAGAGCCCGGGACCCTATTTCCCGTGGGCCGTGTCGGCGGCCGATTCCTCAGGGCACCGACAGATCACTGCGTTGTGCGGGACAATGGAGACCATGTCCCACCGCACTCTCGCACCGAGCCTCCTGCTCACCGCCGTCCTCATCCTGCCCGGTCTCGCCGCCTGCGGGACAGACGACCCCGCACCGTCGGCACCGACGTCGAAGGCTGCCGAGACCTCCTCGGCTGACAAGACGGGCGGCGGGGATCGCACCACAGGGAGCACCGCCTCGGCGAGCGATGAGGCCGAGGTCGATCTCAAGGGCAGGACGATCGCCATCGATCCCGGTCACAACGGCGGAAACGCGTCACATCCGTCCGAGATCAACAAGCAGGTTCCCGACGGGCGCGGCGGCACGAAGGCGTGCAATACGACGGGGACGGCGACGGAGTCGGACTATCCGGAAGCCGACTTCACGTGGGCGGTGGCCGGACGCTTGCGTGACTCGCTCGAAGATGCGGGGGCGACTGTCATACTCAGCCGGAACGACAACAAGGGCGTCGGTCCCTGCGTCGACGAACGCGGATCGTTCGCCGACGATGCGGATCTGCTCGTGAGCATCCATGCCGACGGGGCCGAGTCGAGTTCGGCGAAGGGCTATCACGTCATCGTCGCCGACCCCGGCAAGGATGAGAAGACGGAGAAGGCCTCGTCGGACTTGGCCGAATCGATCGGGACGTCGATGGGCAGGACCTTCACCCCCAACAGCGCCTACGGGAAGGAGGCGATCAGCCGCCGTCCCGATCTGGCCGGACTCAACAATGCCTCCGTGCCCGCGGTCATCGTCGAGTGCGGACAGATGCGCAACCCGGAGGAGGCGAAGCTCATGGAGTCGAAGTCCGGGCAGAAGAAGTACGCGGCCGCGCTGTTCGACGGCATCGTCGACTGGTACTGAGCCGTCGCCCGGTATCGAACCGGTTCGCCCCGGGGATGACGAACGCCCCCGGGAGATCCCAGGGGCGTTCGTTCGTCGCTGCTGCTCTGACGTCTGCAAGGGGAGGCGACGTCGCCGTGTGTGCCGGGCGGCACTCAGTCGAGGTAGTCGCGCAGCACCTGCGAACGAGACGGATGACGCAGCTTCGCCATCGTCTTCGATTCGATCTGACGGATGCGCTCACGCGTGACTCCGTAGACCTTGCCGATCTCGTCGAGAGTCTTCGGCTGACCGTCGTTGAGTCCGAAGCGCATAGAGACCACGCCGGCCTCACGCTCGGAGAGCGTGTCGAGAACTGAGTGCAGCTGCTCCTGCAGCAGCGTGAAGCTCACCGAGTCCGAGGGGACGACCGCTTCGGAGTCCTCGATGAGGTCGCCGAACTCCGAATCGCCGTCCTCGCCCAGGGGCGTGTGGAGCGAAATGGGTTCACGACCGTACTTCTGGACCTCGACGACGCGTTCGGGCGTCATGTCGAGTTCCTTCGCGAGCTCTTCGGGAGTCGGTTCGCGACCGAGATCCTGCAGCATCTGGCGCTGCACGCGGGCGAGTTTGTTGATGACCTCGACCATGTGCACGGGAATGCGGATGGTGCGGGCCTGGTCGGCCATGGCACGGGTGATGGCCTGACGGATCCACCACGTGGCGTAGGTCGAGAACTTGAAGCCCTTGGTGTAGTCGAACTTCTCGACGGCGCGGATGAGTCCGAGGTTGCCTTCCTGGATGAGGTCGAGGAAGAGCATGCCGCGGCCGGTGTAGCGCTTGGCCAGGGACACGACGAGGCGGAGGTTCGCCTCGAGCAGATGGTTCTTCGCGATCCGACCATCGTGGATGATCCACTTGTAGTCCATCGTCTCGCGCGGGTCCTTCACCTCACCGGAGTCGAGGAGGTGCTCGGCGTACATGCCGGCTTCGATCCGCTTCGCCAGGTCGACCTCTTCGGCTGCGTTGAGCAGTGCCACCTTGCCGATCTGCTTGAGGTAGTCCTTGACCGGGTCGGCCGTCGCACCCGCGGAGACGACCTGCTGGGCGGGAGCGTCCTCCTCGTCGGCGTCGGAGACGATGAATCCGCCGGCTTCGGCCACGGCGGCGTTCTTCTCCTTCTCCTCCGAGTTCTTCGTCTCGGTCGCCTCGGCGGGGCTCTCCTCGGTCGCCAGGGCGTCCGCGGTGGGCTCGACCTCCTCGGTGGTGTCGATCTCGTCGTCGGTCTTCTTCGCCTTGGTCGCCTTCTTCGCTTCCTTGGCAGCGGTCGCCTTCGAGGTCGTCGTGGTCGCCGACGTCGTCGCGGCAGGCTTCTCGGCAGTCGTCTTCTTCGCCGCCGTGGTCTTCTTGGCCGCAGCGGTCTCGGTCTTCGCGGCAGACTTCGCCGTCGTCGACTTCGCGGCGGTCTTCTTGGTTCCGACAGAGCTCGACGTCTTCGTCGTCTTCTTCGCAGTGGACTTCGACGCCGCAGTGGTCTTGGATCCACCGGTCGAGGTCTTGCCGGCCGTTCCCTCCGACTTCTCTGTCACCGTTGTGGATTCCTTATCGACTCTCGGCACGTGTTCACCTTTCGCGAGCGTTGAAACTTCCCCATGCATTCGGACAGTACTAAGACCCAAGTCAAGTGGTCCGGCGTACGGTCCGGGGCGAACGCATAGCTCGCCCATCATGCAATGACTGGGTCAACGCCTCATTTTCGCACGTTATTCCCGGCATTGCGAATCGGCGATCCGAGCGACTCAGAAGGAAGAAGGCTCGCTCTCCATCAGCCAGCGCGGCAGGAATCCCAACCGTACGGCACGCACGACGAGCTTCGCCAGTCCGTGTTCAGGATCGATGTCGGTCGCGGCCCGAGCGTAGCTGTCCGCCATCGTCGACCCGCCCAATGCCCATTCGAACCAGGCGATGACGGCATAGGTGTCGGCACGCACCCGGGGGTGGCACCGAGGCAGGTACTCCTTGAGGAAAGCGATGGTGAGCATGACGTCGCGTGGGCGCGGGGCCCGCGCCGAGAGTCCGACGATCTCCTGCGCTGATTCGGCTCTGGCGCTGAACCGGCGGGAGCGATCGCACAGCTGTTCCCCGTCGAGACCGGCGACCAGAGCGGGCGGGAAGTCGGGATGGTCGAAGCTGAGGATCATCTCGAGCGCATCTCGTGACCACTTCTCGGCCAGGAGCACGTCGATGGCCATCACGGTCGGCAGGTCGAGCATCGCCTGCAGGCGGGTCACGTCGATGGGTTCGTCGTCGGTACGGATCGCGTCCAAGCGCCCGAAGACGTCGGCGAGGATGACGAACGCTTCGTCCATGCCCATCCATTCGTCCGTGCGTCCGCGTCGACTGTGGGCGAAGGCTTCCGCCGTCATCGGGGCGATGACCAGCTCCTGTGGTGTCCCGACCGGATTCGATCCGGCCGCGATGAGTTCCGTGGCACACGGCGAGGTCGTCGCTGCGATGAGAGGCGTGGAGTCGTCTCCGTCATCGTCGATGCGACCGAACTGCTTCTGGCTCACCCACCAGGCGCAGAGCGTGTCGATTCCCGCTGAGGCGAAGGACTGGGCGAGCTCGTCGATGGCGGCGCGGACGAGTCCCCGGTGGACGGCGGCGTCCTCGAGGTCGACCCCATCCGCGGCGGCCGCCTCGGCGATGGTCGGTTCATCGTCGTGGCCGGCCAGCGGGGTGATCGGCTGGTAGCCCTCGTCGTAGACGACGAGGAAGACCCCGGTGACCGCGCAGGCCCGACCGATGAGGTCGACGTAGCCGCTGCCGCCCCTGCGGAGGATGTCTGCGGCGGTCTCGAGGGTGAAGTCGACGCGCAGGGTCGTCGAGCTCGACTGCGAACCGTTGGTCTCGGTGCCGATGATCACGGCGACGAGGCTGTCGCGGGGGATGTAGCCCAACGTGTGGGGGATGATGCCGATGATGTCCTCTGGTGTTCGGGCCGGTGTCTCCATGATCGGGTGTCCTCTTCTGGTGTGCGTGGCCGTGTTCATTTCCGTGTGCGTGTGCGAGGCCGCAGCGCTGCGGTCTGGTCTCCACTCCAGCCGATGCGCCCTGGCGTGGAACAGATGCGCCTGCCACCCTGTGGACAGAGGGTCTGCCTCCACAGGCGATCGGCGTCGAAGTCGGGAGTCTCGTCCCCACGTGGATTCGGGCCGAATTGCCTCCTCGACGCGACTGGCATAGAAGTGAGGGGTGGCGAAGCGACGGATATACACAGCACCGGGCTCTCAAGTGGTCGACATCTCGACGGGGACGGCGCACCTGGAGAAGCTCGACGGGGAGGCCGATTCCTACGTCCTCCATGTCAACGGAGTCCCCTCGTCCTCGATCACGCTCAGCGATCCTGAGCGTCTCGACTTCGAATATCTCGACTGGATGCGTCGGGTCATCGATGTCTCGCTGCCTCCGGGTTCGCTGCGAGCGGTGCACATCGGCGCGGCCGGATGTGCGCTGGCCCGCGCGCTCGACACTGCCCGACCGGGGTCGAAGCAGACGGCCATCGATGTCGATGCGCTCCTGCTCGACTTCGCCCGGCAGTGGTTCGACCTACCCCGCTCCCCCGCCTTGTCTCTGCGGGCCGGCGACGGTGCCGTCGAGATCGGGAAGTTCCGGCCCGACAGCCTCGACGTCATCATCCGCGACGCCTTCGACCACGATTCGGTGCCGCCTGCACTGCAGACCGGAGTGTTCTTCGCCTCCTGCGCGTCCGCGCTCAAGGACTCCGGCCTCTATGTCGCCAACGTCCCCGACAGCGGCGACCATCGCATCCTCAAGTCCGACCTCGCCGCTATGTCTGAGCATTTCGTCCATCTGGCGGCGGCCACCGAACCGGCGATCCTCAAGGGACGTCGGCGCGGCAACGTCGTCGTGCTCGCCTCGAACACGCCCTTGGACACGGCCGGCCTCGATCGCAGTCTGCGCACCGCGGCGAGTTCCGCGACATTCCTGGCAGGCAACCGACTGCGGTCCCGCCTCGGGATGTGAGAGGCGAGATGGCACGGTGGGTCTGCAGGGTGAGACGGCACGGTGCTGCCGTCGGTCTGCGGCTCCCACCTCTGCCGGACCCGTGCGCGCGGCCGCGCCAGCAGTGCTCTGTCGGCCGAATGTGAGAAACGCCCCGAACCGAAATGACGTCGTGACTACAGTCGCCGCCGAAAGTTCGGCATAATTGAATGCCGACCCAAGAAGGTGAGATGACCGAAACTTCAGAAATTCGCGTCGAGCAGGCCAAGCTCGACGAGCTCTACGCCCGTCTCGATGTGCTGCGGGAGGAGACGACAGCCCGCCTGGGAACCGTGAGGATCTCCGAAGTCGGAGGCAATCACCAGCATCGCACCGAACGCGATGCCTTCGCCACGCTGTACGAAGACCAGCTCGTCCGCCTCGACGGCGCCGAGGAGGGACTGTGCTTCGGCCGCCTCGACCTCACCGACGAGGACGACCCCACCTACATCGGTCGGATCGGTCTCACCGATGAGCAGCGTCAGCAGATCCTCATCGACTGGCGCGCCCCTGCCGCCGAACGCTTCTACCAGTCGACCGCGGCCAACCCCGACGGTGTCACTCGCCGCCGTCACCTCGTCACCGCCAACCGGATGGTCACCGGCATCGAAGACGATGTGCTCGACATCGACGCCCTCGACGAGGACGAGAAGTCGAACCTCCAAGGCGAAGGCGCCCTGCTCGCCGCTCTCACCAGTCACCGCACCGGACGGATGGGTGACATCGTCGCCACCATCCAGTCCGAACAGGACGCGATCATCCGCCGGCCTCTCTCCGGCGTCCTCGTCGTCCAGGGAGGACCGGGAACCGGCAAGACTGCGGTCGCCCTGCACCGCGCGGCCTACCTCCTCTACCGGCACAGGGAACGGATCGCGAAATCCGGCGTCCTCCTCGTGGGACCGTCGACCGTGTTCCTCAAGTACATCGAGAAGGTCCTGCCCAGCCTCGGCGAGACCGGAGCCGTACTGCTCACGCCCGGCCAGCTCTATCCCGGACTCGACACGGATGCCGCCGACGCTCCCGCAGTCGCCGAGATCAAGGGACGCATCACCATGGCGACGGTGCTGAAGAACCATGTCGCGAACTACGAGCGCGTACCCGAGCACGACGAAGAGCTGCGGGTCGGTTCCCACACCATCGTGCTGCGCCGGAAGGACGTCCGCGGAGCACGCGATCGCGCCCGCCGCAGCGGGGATGCGCACAATGCCGCCCGCAACGGCTTCGTCACCGGTCTGCTCAAGATCCTTGCCGAGGACCTCGCCCACGAGATGGGCCTCGATGCGGCCGGCGAACGTCTGCCGGAGCTGCTCGAGGAGCTGCGTTCCTCCGTCGACGTCCGTCGCGCACTCAACCTCGCGTGGTTCCCGATCGGTCCCGCCGGTGCGCTGCGCGCACTGCTGGGCAAGCCGCACAAACTCGCATCTGCTGCGGGCCGACTGCTGAGCCCGGACGAACAGGCGACCCTGGTCGAGAACGCCCGGGAGGACTTCACCGTCTCGGATGTGCCCCTGCTCGACGAGCTGGCCGAGTTGCTCGGATCCAACCCGCAGCCGACTCAGGCCAGAGACGATGCGGCCCGCGAATACGCCGAGGCCGTGGTCGATATGACCGAGACCGGCGGCATGGTCACCGCCGATATGCTCGCAGCCCGGTGGGAGGAGCAGGGTCCGTCGTCGACCCTGGCCGAGCGCGCACTCGAGGACCGTGAGTGGACGTACGGCCACCTCGTCGTCGACGAGGCGCAGGAACTCTCTCCCATGCAGTGGCGGGTGCTCTTCCGTCGAGTGCCGTCGAAGTCGGCCACCGTCGTCGGCGACCTCGCCCAGTCCTCGCAGGTCGACAATGCCCGGACGTGGAGTTCGATCCTCTCCGAGTTCGTCGGTGACCGGTTCGCCCTGCAGGTGCTCACGGTCTCCTACCGCACTCCGCAGTCGGTGATGGACCTGGCCAATCGGTACCTCCACCGGCATTTCCCGCAGCTCGAGCTCGTCGAATCGGTGCGGCAGGGCGGCGCAGATCCCCGTCTGGACACCTTCGCCGCCGAATCCGATATGCTCGGATCCCTCGCCGAGGCGGCCGCACAGGAAGTCGCGGAAGCCGCGGGTGGGAAGATCGCCGTCATCGCCGATGATGATCTCATCGACCCCATCGCCGAGGTGCTCGCCGACTTCGATTTCGGACGCTCGGTCACCGGGCTCGACCACCAGATCGCGCTCATCACCCCGCAGCAGGCCAAGGGACTCGAGTTCGACTCGGTCATCATCGTCGAGCCCGGGCGCATCGCGCCGGTCGGCAGCGGTGAGGGAATCGGCGGGCTCTACGTCGCCCTGACGAGGACGACGGAGCGGCTGCGCATCCTCGCCTCCGAGTCCACGGAACTCGCCGAACTCTTCGACACCGAGGCGATCCGCGAAGCCGGCTGACCCCTCTTACTACCTGACGGCGGCCCAGCAACCTCGCGCGAGGTTGCTGGGCCGCCGTCAGGTAGTAAGAGGGGATGTAAAAGGCCGCTTGGGTTCGGCTTCCCCTCCGAACCGCAAGCGGCCGCACGCCGTAGCGCGCACTGTCAATACTACACAACTATTCCTGCACAGACGTACTCGGAACGAAGATTTCTGAGAGGAATCCTGGGCATTCTCAGAAATCGTTCAGTCGGCGAAGTCTTCGGGCTGCGGCTCCCTCGTCCGGCCCGACTGCAGGAGCGCATCGGCACGCAGCGAATCGATCGCCGCTTCGAAGTCCTCGAGCGAGTCGAAGCCCTGGTAGACGCTGGCGAAGCGCAGGTACGCGACCTGGTCGAGTTCGCGCAGCGGCTCGAGGATCGACAGGCCCACCTCGTCGGCATCGATCTCGGCGATGCCCTTCGAGCGGATGTTCTCCTCGACCCGCTGCGCGAGCTTCGCGAGATCGTCGTCGCTGACCGGACGCCCCTGGCAGGCCTTGCGCACTCCCGACATGATCTTCTGCCGGGAGAACTCCTCGGTCACGCCGGAGCGTTTGATCACCGACAGACTCGTGGCCTCCATGGTCGTGAAGCGGCGACCGCAGTGCCGGCACTGCCGACGTCTGCGGATCGCGGCGCCGTCTTCGCTGGTCCGCGAATCGACGACTCTGGAGTCGGACTCCCGGCAGAAGGGACAACGCATTACTGCTCCTCGAATCTGATGTCGACTGCCCGGCCGTGCGCCGGGAGCTGTTCGCTCTGTGCCAGCGCACCGATGTGACCAGCGACCTCTGACAGGGCCTGACGACCGTAGTCGATGACCTGACTGACCTTGATGAATGAGTGCACGCCCAGGCCAGAACCGTGCGCGGCTGTGCCCATCGTGGGCAGCACGTGGTTCGACCCCGCGCAGTAGTCGCCGAGCGAGACGGGTGACCAGTCCCCGAGGAACACCGCTCCCCCGTTCGTGATCCGGCTCGCCACGGCCGCGGCATCGGCGGTGTGGACCTCGACATGCTCACCCGCGTAGCCGTTGACGACGGTGATTCCGGCATCGAGGTCGTCGACGAGGACGATGGCCGACTGCCGACCCGACAGGGCTGCGACGATGCGTTCGGAGTGCAGTGCCTCGGCTGCCTGCACCTCGATCTCGGACCGGACCCGATCGGCGAGCTCCGGGGAATCGGTCACGAGCACCGAGGCGGCGAGTTCGTCGTGTTCGGCCTGGCTGATGAGGTCGGCGGCGACGAAACGCGGATTCGCCAGTCCGTCGGCGAGGATGATGATCTCCGTCGGACCGGCGACCGCGTCGATGCCGACCCGGGAGCGGACGAGCGATTTGGCCGCGGCCACATACGCGTTGCCGGGACCGGTGATGAGATCGACGGGTGCGAGCTCCTCCGCGTCGTCGAAGCCGTAGGCCAATGCGCCGATCGCCTGGGCACCGCCCATCGCCCAGACCTCATCGACACCGAGGATGCGAGCAGTGGCCAGCACCGTCGGGTGAGGCAGGCCATCGGACTGCGGTGGGCTGGCGATCGCCAGCGAGTGCGCTCCCGCAGTCTGCGCGGGAACGACGTTCATGATCACGGTGGAAGGATAGACGGCGAGTCCGCCGGGGACGTAGAGTCCGACCCGCTCGATCGGCAGGTGGCGGGTGGTGACGAAGGCACCCGAGGCCAGTTCGGTGCGCACGTCCGCGGGTCGCTGATCGGCAGCGACCTTCCGGGCACGGTCGATGGATTCGACGAGAGCGGCCTTGACGGACGGGTCGAGTGCAGCCTCCGCTGTCTCGAGTGCGGATTCCGGGACACGCAGCGATGTGGGGCGCACTCCGTCGAAGCGCTCGGTGAAGTCCTTGACCGCATCCGATCCGCGCGCGGCCACGGTCTCGAGCAGCTCGGCCACTCGCCGTTCGATGTCGGCGTGGGTTTCGGCCGCCCGAGGCAGTCGCTGGGCCAGGAATCGCTTGCTGAGGGTCTCACCACGGAAGTCCAGAATGTTCACCCGCACCATTCTAGTCGCCGCGGCAACGGGGCAGTCCCTCAGCCCGGAGTGCGGACCGACCGGAGTCGCTGCACCGGAACGACCGGCCGAACGGTACACCTTTCTCTGAACTGCTCACCGAAGAACGTGAGTGGTTCAGAGAAAGATGTGTTCAAACAGCCTGCGTGCCGCGCTGCCTGCGGTCATCCAGTCAAGCGGCGCTGGGCCGACCAGTCAGACGCTGGATCAGACGCTGAGGCAGCGGGAGCCGAGCAGAGCCTTGAGGTCGCCGTAGAGGCTCGGGTTCGGGTCGACGCGAATCGACCGGTCGAGGCGCATCACGGTCTGTCTTCCCGGCTGGGCCAGGATGACGTGGACGTCGGTCTGTCCCTTGTTCGATTCGAGGATCTGCTTGAGCTTGTTCGCCATCTCCTCGGTCGCCTTCTCCATCGGCATGAGCAGATTGAGCGGGCGGTCGTTGGGGTCGGTGACGTCGGGGATCGTCATGGACATCGCCATCAGCGAGGTCGGACGGTCGTCCGAGGTGCGGATGCGCCCGGTCAGCGAGATCACGAGGTCGGTGGCGAGCAGACTGGCCACGGGCTCATACGTGTCGCCGAAGAACATCACTTCGATCTCGGCTTCGAGGTCCTCGAGGGTGACGATCGCATATGGACGCCCGGAGTTCTTCGACACTTTGCGCGTGACCTGGGTGATCATTCCGCAGACCTTGATCTGGGAACCGTCGTGGCGATGCGATTCGGGATCGACCACCTCGGCGATGGAGGCATCGGACTCCGCGGCCAGCACACCTTCGAGGCCGTTGAGCGGGTGGTCGGAGACGTAGAGGCCGATCATGTCGCGTTCGAACGCGAGCTTCTCCTTCTTCTCCCATTCCGGACGGTCCGGGATCGCCACAGAGAAGCTCGGGGCATCGTCGTCTCCGCCGCCGAGGCCGGCGAAGAGGTCGAACTGTCCGTTGGCCTCCTGGCGCTTGACGCCGATGACGGAGTCCACGGCTTCCTCGTGGATCTCGACGAGCGACCGGCGCGAATGGCCGAGGGAGTCGAAGCCGCCGGCCTTGATGAGGGATTCGATCGTGCGCTTGTTGCACACGTGGCTGGGCACCTTGTCGAGGAAGTCGGTGAACGAGGTGTAGGCGCCCTTCTCCCCGCGCGCCTCGACGATGCCTTCGACGACGTTGCCGCCGACGTTGCGCACCGCTCCCATGCCGAAGCGGATGTCCTCGCCGACAGGGGTGAAGTGGAGGGCCGAGTCGTTGACGTCGGGCGGCAGCACGGTGATGCCCAGACGGCGGCACTCGTTGAGGTAGATCGCGAGCTTGTCCTTGTTGTCACCGACCGAGGTCAGCAGCGCGGCCATGTATTCGGCCGTGTAGTGGGCCTTGAGGTAGGCGGTCCAGTAGGACACGACGCCATAGGCGGCCGAGTGGGCCTTGTTGAACGCGTAGTCGGAGAACGGCAGGAGGATGTCCCACAGTGCCTGCGCCGCGTCCTCGGAGTATCCGCGTTCCTTCATGCCGCCGAAGAAGCCGACCTGCTGCTTATCGAGCTCGGACTTCTTCTTCTTACCCATCGCACGGCGGAGGATGTCGGCCTGGCCGAGCGAGTAGCCGGCGACCTTCTGCGCGATCGCCATCACCTGCTCCTGGTAGATGATGAGGCCGTAGGTCGTGTCGAGGATGTCCTTGAGCGGCTCCTCGAGTTCGGGGTGGATCGGGGTGACTTCCTGCAGGCCGTTCTTGCGCAGAGCGTAGTTCGTGTGCGAGTCCGCACCCATCGGGCCGGGGCGGTAGAGCGCCAGCGTCGCGGAGATGTCCTCGAAGTTGTCGGGCTTCATCATCCGCAGCAGGGCGCGCAGTCCGCCGCCGTCGAGCTGGAACACCCCGAGGGTGTCGCCGCGGGCCAGCAGCTCGTAGGCCGCACGGTCATCGAGGGCGAGGTGTTCGAGATCGAGGTCGAAGTCCCGGTTGGCCTTGATGTTCTCGACCGCGTCGGAGACGATCGTGAGGTTGCGCAGTCCCAGGAAGTCCATCTTGATGAGCCCGAGGCCCTCGGACGTCGGATAGTCGAACTGGGTGATGACCTGGCCGTCCTGGAAGCGGCGCATGATCGGGATGACGTCGATGATCGGGTCCGAGGACATGATGACGCCGGCGGCGTGCACGCCCCACTGGCGTTTCAGCCCTTCGAGGCCCTTGGCCGTTTCGAAGGTCTCACGGGCTTCCGGATTCGTGTCGACGAACTCGCGGAACTCTCCGGCTTCCTTGTAGCGCTTGGAGTCGGGGTCCTCGATGTCCTTGAGCGGAATGTCCTTGGCCATCTCGGCCGGGGGCAGCGCCTTCGTCAGCTGCTCGCCGAGGGAGAAGGGCTTGCCGAGCACGCGCGCGGAGTCCTTGAGGGCCTGTTTGGTCTTGATCGTGCCGTAGGTGACGATCATCGAGACGCGTTCGTCACCGTACTTCTCCGTCACATAGTCGATGACCTCGCCGCGGCGGCGATCATCGAAGTCGACGTCGAAGTCGGGCATGGACACTCGGTCCGGGTTGAGGAATCGCTCGAAGAAGAGCCCGTGCTGGAGCGGGTCGAGGTCGGTGATGCGCATCGCGTAGGCGACCATCGAGCCGGCGCCCGAACCGCGGCCGGGTCCGACGCGGATGCCGTGGTCCTTCGACCAGTTGATGAAGTCGGCGACGACGAGGAAGTAGCCGGGGAAGCCCATCGAGATGATGATGTCGAGTTCGTAGTCAGCCTGCTTGCGCACATCGTCGGGCACGCCGTTCGGGTACCGGTAGTCCAGTCCCTTCGCGACCTCTTTGATCAGCCAGGAGGTCTCGTCCTCACCGGGCGGGCAGGGGAACTTCGGCATGTAGTTCGCCGAGGTGTCGAAGGAGACCTCGCACTTCTCGGCGATCTCGAGCGTGTTGTCGCACGCTTCGGGGAATTCCTTGAACAGGGCACGCATCTCGGCGGGCGTCTTGAGGTAATAGCCGGAGCCGGAGAACGCGAAGCGGGAACCGCCCTGGTCGTAGGTGGGTTCGATGAGCTTCGAGCCCGACTGGATCGCCAGCAGCGCCTCATGCGCCTTCGCATCGGATTCGTGGGTGTAGTGCAGGTCGTTCGTGGCGACCAGCGGAATGTCCATCTCCTTCGCCAGGCGCAGGAGGTCCTTCGTCACCCGCTTCTCGATGGACAGGCCGTGGTCCATGAGTTCGCAGTAGTAGTTCTCGGCCCCGAAGATCTCCCGGTACTTCCCTGCTGCCGCCTTCGCCTCTTCGTACTGGCCCAGGCGCAGGCGGGTCTGGATCTCTCCCGAGGGGCAGCCGGTGGTGGCGATGAGACCCTCGGAGTAGGTCTCGAGCAGCTCCTGGTCGAGCCTCGGCCACTTCGCCGTGACGGAGTCGAGAGAGGCATACGACGAGGCCTTGAAGAGGTTGCGCATGCCGGTGTTGTTCCGCGACAGCAGCGTCATGTGCGTGTAGAGGCCGCCGCCGGAGAGGTCGTCGCGCTTCTGTGACTCCTCGGTCCGCCACTTCACCCTGGTCTTGTCGCGGCGGTCGGTGCCCGGTGTCACATAGGCTTCGACGCCGATGATGGGTTTGATGTCCGCGGCGGTCGCCTGGGACCAGAAGTCGAAGGCGCCGAAGAGGTAGCCGTGGTCGGTCGTGGCGATCGCCGACATGCCCGAGGCCTTCGTCGCGGCCATGAGGTCGCCCAGCCGGGCCGCACCGTCGAGCATGGAGTATTCGGTGTGGACGTGGAGGTGGACGAAGTCCTCATTCGGCACGGGCAGCCGCCTTCCTGATGTGGCCTGTGTTGCCCACCCAGCTTAGTCCATCACGACGGGAGCGAAGGGATCCGGTGACTGGTTCCTCAGTGTGGCCGGATGAGGTCGATCGCGGTCTGCAGATCCTCGGGGTAGCCGCTTTCGAATTCGACCCACTTCTGCGTGTCGGGATGGTGGAAGCCCAGCTTCACCGCGTGCAGCCACTGCCTCTCCAACCCCAGTTCCTTCGCGAGTACCGGATCGGCACCGTAGGGCAGGTCACCGACACACGGATGCTTCGTCGCGGAGAAGTGGACGCGGATCTGGTGCGTCCGTCCGGTCTCGAGGTGGACCTCGACGAGCGCGGCCCGGCGATGGGCCTCGAGCACTTCGTAGTGGGTGATCGCGTTCTTCCCGCCGGTGCGTACGGCATAGAGCCCGTCGTGCTTGGGGTGGCGGGCGATCGGGGCGTCGATCGTGCCGAGCACGGGGTCGGGCAGACCCTGGACCACCGCGTGATAGGTCTTCTCGACGGTGCGTTCCTTGAACGCGCGCTTGAGAACGCTGTAGGCGTATTCGCTCTTCGCGATCACCATCAGGCCGGATGTGCCCACGTCGAGGCGCTGGACGATGCCCTGTCTCTCAGGGGCACCGGAGGTCGCGATCCGGAAGCCGGCGGCCGCGAGTCCGCCGACGACGGTCGGCCCCGTCCAGCCGAGCGCCGGATGAGCGGCGACCCCGACGGGCTTGTCGACGACGACGAACGCATCCTCGTCGTGGACGATGCGCATTCCCGGCACGGGATCGGCCACGACCTCGAGGGGACGCCTGGGTTCGGGCATCATGATGTCGAGGCGCTCTCCGGCGATGACGCGATCGGATTTGATCACCGGTCGCCCGGACATCTGCACTCCCCCGTCGGCGCAGATGTCGGCGGCGGCGGTGCGCGAGAGTCCCAGCAGCTTCGACATCGCAGCGTCGACGCGCTGCCCTTCGAGGCCCTCGGGGACGAGGATGGAGCGTTCAGTCATGGGAGTCCTCTTTTGCGCGGGTGGAGTCTGAGCCGTCGATCTCGACGCCCTTGAGGCTGGCCACGACGAGGGTGACGGCTGCGACTGAGATCGCGATGTCAGCGACGTTGCAGATGAACAGGGAGAGATCGATGAAGTCGACGACGGCCCCGTGCAGGAACGACGGCTCCCGGAACAGTCGGTCGACGAGGTTGCCGAAGAGTCCGCCGAGCAGCAGGCCCAGACCGATCGCCCAGGTGCGCGAACCGAGTTTCCGCGAGAGCACGAGGATCGCGACGAAGACGCCGATGGCGATGAGCGGGAACACCCACGTCACACCTGCGCCGAGTCCGAGAGCGGCTCCCGGGTTGCGGTAGAAGGTGAATCCGGCCAGCGATCCGATGACGGGGACGGGCTGCTGCCCTTCGAGGAAGCTGACGGCGAGGAACTTCGTGAACTGGTCGATGACCAAGACGATGGCTGCTATCGAGAACAGCAGCGCCAACATGAGAGCACGCGATCTCTTCGCCCGTGGGGCAGGGTCGTTCATTCGGTTCATTCTAGTCCACCGCCTCCGGGCCTGCGCACACACGACCAAGGTCCGGGAACTCCTGGGAGTTCCCGGACCTCGATCTCAGCGTGACGCGGATCAGAGCTTGTGGTTCGAGGAACCACCCAGCGGGCCGTTACCGTCGAGGGTCTCCGGAGCCAGGCTCGTGGAGTTCTCGAGGTCGCGCAGCTGGTCGTTGAGGTAGCTCTTGAGACGCGTGCGGTACTGGCGCTCGAAGTTCGAGAGCTGATCGATCGACCGCTCGAGCGTCGACTTCTGCGACTCGAGGGTCGACAGCGTCTCATCGCGCTTGGTCTCGGCCTTGCCGACGATGTCGGCGGCTTCCTTCTCGGCGCCCTTGATGAGTTCGTCGCGCTTGCGCTCACCTTCGGCAACGTGCTCATCGTGAACGCGCTGGGCCAGTGCGATGAGACCGTGTGCGTCTCCGTCGCCACCTGCCACGGCTGCACCGAGTCCGGCGCCTGCTGCACCACCGGCGACGCCGGCGCCCACAGCGGGAGCGGCGGACGAGGCGGTGTTGGCGGAGTTGTCCTGCGGAGCCGGGGCGGCTTCCTTGACGACAGGCGCGGAGGCCTGGGTGTCTTCGACCGGAGCCGGAGCAGCGGGTGCTTCCTTCGCCTCGGGTGCCTCGGACTTCTCCTGCGGAGCGGGGACAGCGGCAGGCATGGCCTGCGTAGCGTCGATGTCCTGAGCCGGAGCGGCAGAGGCGCCGCCTGCCTCGAGTTCCTTCACGCGCTGTTCAGCGGTGGAGAGCTTCTGACGCAGCTCGTCGTTCTCCTGGTAGAGCCGGCGGATCTCAACAACGACCTCGTCGAGGAAATCGTCGACTTCGTCCTGGTCGTACCCGTCGCGGAACTTCACATGCTGGAACCGCTTGTTTACTACGTCTTCAGGCGTGAGCGCCATGAGGTCACCTTCGGTCGATCTACAATCATTACGCTGCCGCCCCGAAGGACGGCTTCAACGTCACATTAGCGTAACACCTGCAGATTTGTCCTGCAGTAGTGGCGTGTCACGTATTTGATGACGACTATTTCCACCTTGAGACTAACAACCCGAAAGCACCGGCGGCCAATTCTCGTGATCATATTCACGACTTACTGACCATATTCACTACTGACGAGGAATTCGTCCAAACAATAGACCGAAATCATTCGCGAGCGTTCCTGGGCGGATCCCGCGGGGGATTGCATCACCATCACCGAGGCGGCCCCGCCGATCCGTGCACACCCACCGGGACCGCCCGAGCGAAGGCGACGGGCCATCCGAATCTCTCGCGCCGCGCCGATCACAACCGATCGGGGGCCAGTCCGGGCCGCCTCGGGTGATCGGCGCGTGACTCACATCGTCGTACGGGAGAGGTTGAAGAACACGGAGGCGATGATCTGGATGCCGATGAGCAGGACGATGAAGCCGAGGTCGAGGGAGACCTGTCCCAGGCGCAGCGGAGGGATCACCTTGCGCAGCAACTTCAGCGGTGGATCGGTGAGTGTGTAGACGATCTCGGCAAGGACGAGAAGGAACCCGCTCGGCTTCCACTCACGTGAGAAGACCTGGACGAGGTCGAGGACGACGCGTGCCAGGAGAACGTAGACATAGAGGCTGAGTGCCGTGCCGAGGATATAGAAGATGATGGCCACGTGGGTCCCTCACGCCTTCCTTGCTGCTTGAGTGTCGGAGCCCCAGCCTATCGGCCCGAGCTGAAGAGGAGTTGAGAGTGGTTCCCCTGCCCGTTCAGCTCTGGTTGAAGAAGCTCGCCTGCGAATCCGAGTCCGTCTCGGTCTCGCCGGCGACCTCGATGTTCTCCGGCGTGAGCAGGAAGACCTTGTTCGTCACGCGTTCGATGGATCCATGGAGACCGAAGATGAGCCCGGCGGAGAAGTCCACGAGGCGCTTCGAGTTGTTCTCGTCCATCTCCGAGAGGTTCATGATCACCGGGGTGCCATCGCGGAAGGCCGAACCGATGACCATGGCATCGTTGTAGCTGCGGGGGTGGATGGTCCTGATGCGATTCATTGAGGTTCCTGGAGCCGGGGTGTCTACGGGACGGATCGGCGACGGGTGGATCGGCGTCACCGGAGCCGGCGCGCGGTCGCCTGCCGACTCGGGTTCGTCGTGCTCGTCGACCTCGTCGTAGGCCTCGACGACTTCGCGGTCACGATAGGCGGGTTCGCGACGATCGGTACGATCGACCGTCTCGTCCTCTTCTTCGACGAAACCCAGGTATTCCAGCGTCTTCTTGATTGCTGACATGTCTTAGCTCCTCGGCCTTCGGCACTTGCTCACCTGTCGCCAAACTATCGCACGTGGGCGGATGCGCGGGTGCGTCCTAAGGGTGTGTCGTGGTGTTTTCTTCCTGCAGCCAGATGATTCCGGCGAACCGACCTGTCCGCTGCGCTCCGCGGTAGGAGAACAGATCCTCGGATTCCTTCGTGCAGGTCCGTGAGAAATGGTCGATGGTCACGTCGCCGCGTCGCAGCTGTTCGGCGACCGCTCCGGCGACGTCGAGGGCGGGGGTTCCCGTCACCGACACCGAGGCGGCCACAGGTTCGACCGCGGCGACCTCCTCGCGCAGTCCGGCGGGCACCTCGTAGCAGCGGGGGCACACCGAGGGACCGATGACCGCGTGGATGTCGGTCGCGCCGAGGCTGCGCATCCGATCGAGTGTGGCCGGCACGATGCCGGCGGCCATTCCGGGACGGCCTGCGTGGACGGCGGCGATGATGCCGGCCTCGACGTCGGCGAGCATGACCGGGGTGCAGTCGGCGACCATGATCGCCAACCCGATCCCGGGAAGCGTCGTCAGTTGGGCGTCGGCTTCGACGGGTTCTCCACGCAGCTCGCGCTCGTCGCTGATCATGCGCACCCGTGTCCCGTGGACCTGGGAGACGAACGACAGCCGCTCACCGCTCAGGCCGAGGACCTGAGCGAGAGCCGCGCGGTTGGCCGCGACGAGTTCGTCATCGTCGCCGACGTGGCGAGCGAGGTTGAACGAGGAGAAGTCCCCCGTCGAGTACCCGCCGTGCCTGTCGGTGAAGGCGACGTGGGCAGTCCGTCTGCCCGGGATGACGAACCTCGAGCGCAGCATGCTACTTGAGGAAGTCCGGGATATCGAGATCCGAGTCGAAGTTCGAGCTGCTGCGTTCGTTCGGCAGCGTGGCAGGGATCTGGTGCTCCTCGCTGCGGCGCGGTGCTGCCGCCGGCTCGGACTCCTCGGCCTCGTCGGACTCGGGTTCGGAGATCACTGCGGACTCGGTGTCGGTCTCGGCTGCTGCGGCCGGCACGGCGGCCGGGATCGCCTCGACGCCGCCGGCGATGTCGGCGTTCGGCGAGGTGTTGTCGAAGCCCGCGGCGATGACGGTCACCCGGCACTCGTCGCCGATGTTGTCGTCGATCACGGCACCGAAGATGATGTTCGCCTCGGGGTGTGCGGCTTCCTGGACCAGACGGGCGGCCTCGTTGACCTCGAACAGGCCGAGGTCGCCGCCGCCGGTGATGCAGAAGAGCACTCCGTGCGCGCCGTCGATGCTGGCTTCCAGCAGCGGGGAGGCGATCGCGGATTCGGCGGCCTGGACGGCACGGTCGTCGCCGGTGGCGGCGCCGATGCCCATGAGCGCTGTGCCCGCGTCCTGCATGACCGACTTGACGTCGGCGAAGTCGAGGTTGATCAGGCCCGGCACCGAGATGAGGTCGGTGATGCCCTGGACACCGGAGCGCAGGACCTCATCGGCCGAGCGGAAGGCCTCGACGACGGAGACGGACCGGTCGGAGATCGAGAGCAGTCGGTCGTTGGGGATGACGATGAGGGTGTCGACCTCTTCGCGCAGAGCGGCGATGCCGGCTTCGGCCTGCGCGGAACGACGCCGTCCCTCGAAGGTGAACGGACGGGTGACGACACCGATGGTCAGGGCGCCGAGCGAGCGCGCGACGCGTGCCACGACGGGAGCCGCACCGGTGCCGGTCCCTCCGCCTTCACCGGCGGTGACGAAGACCATGTCGGCGCCTTCGAGGGCGTCGCGGATGGCGTCTTCGGAGGATTCGGCGGCTTTCTTGCCGATCTCGGGATCGGCTCCGGCGCCGAGACCGCGGGTCTGGTCACGGCCGATCTCGAGCTTCACGTCGGCATCGGAGAGGACGAGAGCCTGAGCGTCGGTGTTGATTGCGATGAACTCCACGCCGCGCAGGCCGACGTCGATCATCCTCTGAACAGCGTTGACACCGCCGCCGCCGGTACCGGCAACTTTGATGTCCGCTCCGGATTGTGGGAATTCAGCCAAGTCGGTTCCTCGTCTCAAGCGCTTGCCCCACGCATGTTCTGCGTGCGGGTTCGGTCTGTGTTCTCTGCCCTGAGGCTATTGGGCGGGGCAACACCACTGCAACCATTCTCGCCGGAGTGTCGGACTTCGGCCAAACTTCAGACTCGGTGTGTCGGGGCCAAACGCAGGCAATCGGCGGTGTCGGCGCGCCGATCAGTTCGTCACGGGCACCGAGGGCACGGACACGTCGATCTCGGTGCGGCCTTCGGCCGCGAGCTGGACGGCGGTGCGGACCTTGAGGCCGGGGTCGCTCGCGTCGCCGAAGACGACCGTGGCCTGTTGGTCACCGGTGTCGAGTCGGCCCTTGATGCTCATCTCGTCCTTCGCCTCGATCGTTGCCAGCTGCCGGCGCAGTTCGGGACGCAGGCTGCCCATGAAGCGGATGACGGCGGACACGGTCTCTCGGTCCGGTTCTCCGCCGGAGTGTCCGAGCACAGTGAGCTTCTTCGGTGCCGCCTCGACGACTCCGAGGTCGACCGCCTCGGCGTCGTAGAGGCGGTAGCCCGATGAGCCTTCGATCGCGAGGACGGGCGTGCGGTCGGTGATCGCGATCTTCAGCGTCCGCGGTCCGCCGTAGTGGACGGAGGCCCCGGCCGCCTTCGGAAACGCCTTGAGGACGGCTTCCTCGACCTCTCCCGGTCGCACCTGGGGCAGCGGGGTTCCGGCCTCGGCGTCGAGGACGAAGTCGCTGACCTTGTCGTGGTCGACGAGCTCGCCTCCGCTCACGGTTACCTGTCTGAGGCTCAGCAGCGGTGAGAACCAGGCGATGGCGACGACGGCGATGAGGGCCACGACGATCCCGATGGCGGTCAGCCGGGTGCGCCACAGCCGCCACCGACGGGCGCGGATGACCCCGGTGAGGTCGGCGGTGGAGTTGTCGTCGCCGGTGCGAGCCGGGGGAAGTGGCACCATCGGTCTCAGCTCTCCAGGGCGCTCAGCAGCTCGGGGCCGAGGATCGTCACATCCCCGGCGCCCAGTGTGAGGACGAGGTCACCGGGGCGCACCCGAGCGGCGACGAAGGGGACCGCCTCGGCGAAGGACTCTTCGAAGCGGACGTGATCATGCGGGACGCGGTCGGCGATGAGCGCGCCGGTGACTCCGGGAACGGGGTCTTCCCTGGCGGGGAAGACGTCGAGGACGACGACCTCGTCGGCCAGTCCGAGGGCCTCGCCGAACTCCTCGCGGAATTCCATGGTCCGCGAATACAGGTGGGGCTGGAAGATCGCCCACACTCGTCCTCCGTCGGTGACGACTCCCCTAGCGGCGTTGAGCACCGCTCGCAGTTCGGTGGGATGGTGGGCGTAGTCGTCGATGACGCGCACGCCGCCGGCGATTCCGCGTTCCTCGAACCGGCGCCGGGTGCCGCCGTAGCCGACCAGGCCGGTGGCGGCGCGGTCAACGTCAGCGTCGAGGCTGTGCGCCACAGCGATCGCGGCGGTGGCGTTGAGCGCGTTGTGCATGCCCGGCTGGCGCAGTTCGACCTTCAGCGGCTCGTCGCGTCCGGGCAGGTCGAGGACGAAGCGCGAACCGATTCCGGAGTCGAGGTCGCGCAGTCGGATGTCGGCGTCTTCGGCGGTTCCGTAGAGGACGACGTCGGCGCCCTGTGCGCGGGCGTGTGCGGCGACGTCATGGGATCCGGGGTCGTCGGCGCAGGCGATGATGGCTCCGCCGCGGGTCTGGATGCCGTTGCAGAATTCGATGAAGGCCTCGCGGACCTTCTCCGGCGTCCCGTAGTGGTCGAGGTGATCGGCTTCGACGTTGGTGAGGATGCCGATGGCGGGTTCGTAGAGGAGGAACGAGCCGTCGGACTCATCGGCCTCGGCGACGAACACGTCGCCGGTGCCCAGGTGGGCGTTCGTGCCGGTCGTCGACAGCACTCCCCCGATGACGAAGGACGGGTCGATCCCGCAGGCCTGCAGCGCCACGGTCGTCATCGATGTCGTCGTGGTCTTGCCGTGGGTGCCGGCCACGGCCACGGCTCGCCTGTCGACCATCAGCGAGGCCAGCGCCCCGGAGCGGTGGAGGATGCGCAGTCCCCGGCGCTCCGCCTCGACGAGTTCGGGATTGTCCTTGCGGATGGCCGAGGAGATGACGAGGGTGTCGGCCTCGCCGAGGTTGTCGGCCGAGTGCCCGATCGCGACCCGGGCGCCGAGGGTCCGCAGGACGTCGACGACGGAGGATTCCTTCGCATCCGAACCGGACACGGTGACTCCGTTCATGACCATGATCCGGGCGATCCCGGACATTCCCGAACCGCCGATGCCGATGAAGTGAACGGCGCCGAGTTCGCCGACGGGAACGATGTTCGCAGTGCTCATGTTCAGCCTTCCAGAGCGCGGGTGACGATGGCGGCCATGCGGGCCGCGGCATCGGTGGGGTAGTTCAGGTCGAGTCCGGCCCGGCTCATCTTCTCGAGCCGGTCGGCGTCGGTGACCAGCGGCAGGACCGTCTCGGTGACTGTGGTCGCGGTGAAGTCAGCGTTGTCGACCATGAGCGAAGCTCCGGCGCGGACGCTGCCGGCGGCGTTGAGTCGCTGTTCGCCGTTGCCGATGGCCAGCGGAACGTAGACGGCGGGGACTCCGGCGACGGTGGCCTCGGATACGGTGGCCGCTCCGGAGCGGGCGACGATGAGGTCGGCGACCCCGTAGGCCCGGTGCATCCCGTCGACGTAGTCGACGACGTGGTAGTCGGCGAGTTTCGCGGTGGCTTCGCGGAGGGCATCGCCCTTGCCGGCGCCGGTGATGTGGAGGACCTGGACACCGGAGTCCTGGCAGGCAGCGGCGGCGGCGAGGAACGCCTCGTTGATCCGCTGTGCGCCGGAGGATCCGCCGGTGACGACGAGGACCGGGCGGTCGTCGCGGAGGCCGAGGTCGGCACGGTACGCCGAGCGCTGGGTGGCATCGCTGCGGTCGAGGTCGGTGATCTCGGTGGGCATGGGCATGCCGACGAGGGTGGAGCCGGGCAGCTTCGTGTCCGGGAAGGTGATGCCGACCCGGCCGGGCTTCGTCAGCCTCGCGCCGAGGCGGTTGGCCATTCCCGGCTTCGCGTTGGCTTCGTGGACGATGAGCGGGATCTTCGCCGAACGGGCGGCGAGGAAGGCCGGCGGGCAGACGTAGCCGCCGACGCCGACCACGGCGGCGACGCCGCGGGAGGAGATGATCCTCTTGACCTCGGAGATGTTGCCGGAGAAGCGTCCGGGGAACTTCAGCAGGGCAGGGCTGATCGACCGAGGCATGGGCACCTTGTCGATGGTCAGCAGTTCGAATCCGGCACGCGGGACGATCTCGGTTTCGAGGCCGTCGGGGGTGCCCAGGGCCACGATGTCCCAGTCGGGGTGTCTCTCGCGCAGTTCGCGGCCGATCGCCAGCATCGGCGAGATATGGCCGGTGGTGCCTCCTCCGGCCAGCAGGATGCTCGTCATCTCATTTCCTTCTCTTGCGGGCTAGTACGGCGAATGAGGACCGCATCCGGTCCTTGTGGACGGCGATGGCCGCCTCGGCGCCGGGTTCGGTTCGGGCGAACGAGAGCAGCACACCGACGGCCAGCAGGGAGGAGATGATCGATGAGCCGCCGTAGGACACGAACGGCAGGGGCAGGCCGATCACGGGCAGCATCCCGGTGACGACGCCGATGTTGATTCCGGCCTGGCCGATGAGCAGTGCGAAGTAGCCGGCGGCTGCGACCTGGACCATGAGGTCGTTCGAGCGCATGACGACGCGGATGATGCCGTAGCCGAGGATCGCGAAGACGAGGATGACGGCGAGCGTGCCGACGAGTCCGAGCTCTTCGCCGATGATGGCGAAGATGAAGTCGTTGTGCGCCTCGGGCAGCCACGACCATTTCTCTCGGCTGGCGCCGAGCCCGACTCCGAGCCAACCGCCCGAGGCCAGGGAGAACAGTCCGTGGTTGGACTGCCAGGCCTGACCCATCGTGTCTGCGGCGGATTGGTCGGCGTGACCGGTGAGCATGGATTCGATGCGCTTGAGTCGGTTCTCGGAGCTGAGGACGAAGAAAGCGACGGCCGCAGTGAGGACGCCGCCGAGCATGAGGAAGTACTTCGTCGGGAACCCGCCGACCCACAGGCAGACGACGGCCATCGCCATGATGACCAGTGCGGTACCCAGGTCGTTGCCCGCGACGATGAGTCCTGCGGCGGCGAGGACGCCGGGCACGACGGGGATCATGGCGTGTCCGAAGGTGGTCATCTTCCCGGATTTCTTCGTGAGGATGAAGCCGAGCCACAGGGCGAGGGCGACCTTGAGGAATTCGGAGGGCTGGAGTTGGAAACCGCCGAAGCCGATCCAGTTCGCATTGCCCTTCGTGGCCTTGCCGAGCCCTGGCAGGAACACCGCCGCCTGCAGGACGAGGCCGCCGATCAGCGCCCACCAGGCGAATCGTCGCCAACCGCTCAGGGGTATGAGGCTTGCGCCGACCATGAGCACGATGCCGATGCCGGCGAACATCGCCTGCTTGTTGAAGTACGCGAACGACGAGCCCTCTCCCCCGGCGTAGGAGGTGATCGAGGAGGCCGAGAGCACCATCACCAGGCCGAGTCCGGTGAGGGCGAGCACGGAGAACAGGATGAGGTAGTAGGTCGTCAAGGGGTAGGCGGAGCCGCGGGTGATGTCATCGCGCAGGGTCGTCCACGCGTGCCTGAGCCCAGGTAAGTCCCTCCTGCTGCGCTTCTTCGCGCCGGTGCCGGACGCCTTCGCAGACGAGGGCTTCGCTCCAGCGGCGGAGGCCTTCGCAGAGGGCGTCTTCGCACCGGTATTCGACTTCTTCGCTGACGTGCTCGGCTTCGTGACGCTGGGACCCGGCTTTGTGACGCTGGGACCCGGCTTCGGCGAGCGTGTTCCCGTCGAGCTCGCGGTCGCCCCGTTCTTCCCTGCGACGGAGACCTTCGCCCGTGCCGGCCGGTTCGTCGCGGCGGCCTTCGTCTCGCCGGTCGACTTCAGCGACGCCTTCGCGCTCTTCCTGCGGCGGCGCTCATCCGCCTTCGCGGTGGTCTGCCGTCCCATCTCAGCGCCCCAGGTGGGTCTGGACGGCCTCGGTGAACAGTTCGCCGCGCGTGTTGTAGTTGAGGAACTGGTCCATACTCGCGGCCGCTGGGGCCAACAGCACGGTGTCTCCCGGACCCGCGAGCTGCGCGGCGGCCTCAACGGCGGCGGTCGCTACGGCCTCTCCGCGTCGTTTGGGGACGCCGGAGTCGATGCCCAGCGCCGGTTCGATCCGCACGACTTCGAGCTCGGGGACGGTGGCGGCGATGGCTTCCCGGAAGGCCGAGTCGTCGGCGCCGATGAGAACGAGTGCCTTGATCCGGTCCCGATGATCAATAAACAGCGAGGTGAAGTCCGCACCCTTCGGCAGACCTCCCGCGATCCACACGATGGAGTCGAAGGCTCCGAGCGAGGCGTTCGCGGCGTGGGTGTTCGTCGCCTTCGAGTCATCGACCCAGCGGATGCCGTCCTGTTCGGCCACGGTGACCATGCGGTGGGCGCCGAGCGAATGGTTCTGCAGTCCGGCGGCGATCGCCTGTCCCGGCACATCGATGGCGCGGGCCAGGCTGGCCGCGGCCAGAGCGTTGGCGACCTGGTGATCGGCCGGGCTGCTGCCCGCAGCGCCCGTGGCGGTCGCGACGTCGGCCAATGCCGCGATCTCAGCGGCCGAGGAGTAGCGCTGCGGAATGAAAGCCCGGTCGACGAGCAGGTCCTCGACCACACCGAGTTCGCCGGGGTGCGGCACACCGGTGGTGAAGCCGATGGCCTTGGCGCCTTCGATGACGTCGGCGTCCTCGACCATGCGCAGGGTCGCCTCGTCGGCGCAGTTGTACACGCACGCGAGCTTCGCGTTGTGGTAGATCTTCGCCTTGTCGGCGGCGTAGGCTTCGGCGCTGCCGTGCCAGTCGAGGTGGTCGGGGGCGATGTTGAGCACCGCGGCGGCGTCGGCGCTCATGGATTCCTGCCAGTGCAGCTGGAAGCTCGAGAGTTCGATCGCCAGGACCTCGAGTCCGGGTTCGAGCACGGCTTCGAGCAGAGGCGCGCCGATGTTGCCGCAGGCCCTGGCCTTGAGCCCCGCGGCGAGCAGCATCGACTCGAGCATCGTCGTGGTCGTCGTCTTGCCGTTCGTGCCGGTGATGGCCAGCCATTTGGCGTCATTGGTCCCGCGGATCCGCCAGGCCAGCTCGACCTCGCCGATGACGGGGATGCCCGCAGCGGCCGCGGCGGCGAGCACGGGCTGGTCAGGGCGCCAGCCGGGCGAGGTCACGACGAGGTCGAAGTGTCCTTCAGGCAGGGCCGCAACGTGGTCGGCACCGCGGCGGATGTCGACGTCGAAGACCTCGAGGATCTGTGCCTTGTCGCTGACGTCGGCCTGATCGTCGCCGTCGATGACGATGACGTCGGCACCGCGTTCGCCGAGGTGGACCGCAGCGGGAAAGCCCGTCACGCCGAGGCCGGTGACGAGGATGCGCAGACCGGCCAGGGACGAGTTCGGACCGCTGAGGGCAGCCGGGATCTGCCCGGTTCTCCCGGCTCCGGTCATCGTCTCCTCATCAGCCAATGCGGGCCACCCAGTCGGCGTAGAAGAGGCAGATGCCGGCGATGACGAAGAGTGCCGCGATGATCCAGAATCTCACCACGATCGTCACCTCGGCCCAGCCCTTGAGCTCGAAGTGGTGCTGCAGCGGGGCCATCCTGAACACACGTTTGCCGGTGGTCTTGAACGAGGCCACCTGGATGATCACGGACAGCGTGATGATGACGAAGAGTCCGCCGAGGACGATGAGCAGCAGCTCGGTGCGCGACATGATCGCGAGTCCGGCGAAGGCACCGCCGAGAGCGAGCGAACCGGTGTCGCCCATGAAGATCTTCGCGGGCGAGGTGTTGAACCACAGGAAACCGAAGCAGGCTGCCGCCATGGCGCCGGCGACCATGGCGAGGTCGCGGGGGTCGCGCATGTAGTAGCAGGCGTTCGTCGCCTCGGACATGAGGTTGCAGTTCTGGGTCGACTGCCAGGTGCCGATGACGACGTAGGCGGCGAAGACGACCACCGAAGCGCCGGCGGCGAGGCCGTCGAGTCCGTCGGTGAGGTTGACCGCGTTGGACACCGCGGTGACGATGAGGTTCGCCCAGACGACGAACAGGATGAGGCCGAGCACCGCGGACCCGAAGGCGAGGTCGAGGTTCGTGTCACGGATGAACGAGATCTTCGTCGAGGCCGGGGTCTCGCCGAAGGAGTTCGGGAACTGCAGCGCGAGGACGGCGAAGGAGATCCCGACGAAGGCCTGGCCGATGAGCTTGGGCACCGGGCGAAGTCCCAGGGAGCGCTGCTTCTTGATCTTGATGAAGTCATCGAGGAATCCGACGACGCCCAGTCCTCCCGCCAACCACAGCACGAGCAGACCCGAGGCGGTCGGCACGGACCCGGTGAAGAGGTGTCCGAGCAGGTAGGCGAGGATGGCGGCGCCGATGATGACGACTCCGCCCATCGTCGGGGTGCCGCGCTTCGTCGCATGCGAGGTCGGACCGTCGTCACGGACGAACTGGCCGTAGCCCTGCTTGACGAGCACCCGGATGAACAGCGGGGTGCCGACGAGGGCGAAGATGAGAGCCAGGCAGGCTGCAAGCAGAACGGCGATCATTGGGCCCCCGATACACCGGCGATTTCGTCCCCGAGGTACCGCAGGCCGGCATCACGGGAGGATTTGAACAGAACGATGTCGCCGGGTGCGAGTTCGGCACTCAGCAGGTCCTTCGCCTCGGCGGCCGTGGCGACCCAGGCCGCCTCGTTGCCCCATGACCCTTCGAGGTTCGCGGCGTTGAAGATCGGCTTCGCCCCCTCACCGACGACGATGGTGCGGGTGATGTTGAGGCGGACGACGAGTTCCCCGATGTCCGAATGCGCGGACACGGATTCGTCACCGAGTTCGAGCATCTCGCCGAGCACGGCGAAGGTCCGACGCGGACCGTTCTCGTCGTCTCCGCGACCCATCGACGCCAGGGTCTTCAGGGAGGCCCGCATCGATTCGGGGTTCGCGTTGTAGGCGTCGTTGAGCACCGTCACACCGGAGGGTGAGTCGATGAGCTCCATCCGCCACCGGCTCGCCGCCGAGGAGGTCGAGAGGGTGGTCACGATCGATTTCGTTCCCACCCCGCAGGCGTGGGCGATGGCGGCGGCGGCCAGGGCGTTGCCGACGTGGTGTTCGCCGATGAGGGCCAGCCGCACATCCTGCGGCTCCTCACCGGGCAGGGTCAAGGTGAACGCAGGGTGGCCGGAGGCATCCGTTCTCAGTGCAGTGCCGCGGACGATCTCATCGTCGTCTCCGACCCATTCGGGCAGGGATTCCCGCTGCGAGAACCACAGGGTCTTCACCTCCGGGGCTAACACCTCGTGCATTCCGGCCACACGGGAGTCGTCGGCGTTGAGGATCGCGGTCGACCCGGCGGTCAGGGACTCGACGAGTTCGGCCTTCGCGCGGGCGGTGTTCTCGATCGACCCGAACACGCCGGAGTGGGCGGTGCCCACGGCGAGTTCGACGGCGATGTCGGGACGGATGAGGCTCGTGAGGTAGGCGAGGTTGCCGATCGAGCGTGCACCCATCTCGAGGACGAGGAACCGAGTGGATTCGTCGGCGCGCAGCGCCGTCAGCGGCACTCCCACCTCGTTGTTGTACGAGTTCGGCGGCCACACGGTCGTCGCTTCGCCTGCCAGCAGGTCGGCCGCCAGGTCCTTCACCGTGGTCTTGCCGACCGATCCGGTGATCGCGACCACGGTGAGCTCACCGTCGGTGCGCAGGCCTTCGATGCTGTGCTTGGCCAGTTGGCCCAGCGCTTCGGTGGCATCGGAGACGACCACAGTCGGCAAGGGGTCGTCATCGACGGTGGGGACGGATTCGCCGATGATGAGGGCCGCACCCGCCTCGACGGCGGAGGCGGCGAATTCGATGCCGTCGAAGCTCTCACCTCGGCGGGCAACATAGATGTCGCCGGGTCCGACTTCTCTCGAGTCGGTCACCACTCCGGCGGTCAATGGGGTCTCGGGGTCGATGCCGTACAACTCGCCGCTGAGGGCGGTTGCGATCTCGGCTGCAGTCAGTCGCTTCATATCAACTGTGAACTTTACCTGGTTGTGCCCCGCCCAGTCGCGTGGACAGCGCCGAGCGTGTCCTCGCCCGGTCGTCGAATTCGGTCACGGTCGTGCCGACCGTCTGACCCGTCTCGTGTCCCTTTCCTGCGATGAGCACGGTCGTCAAGGGATCGGCCGAGGCGATCGCCTCGTCGATGGCGGCACCGCGATCGGGGACTTCGATGATCTTTTTCACACGCGCGGTTCCGGCGGCCACCTCGGCGTCGATGCCTTCCCGAATGGCAGCGCGGATCGCGGCCGGATCCTCGGTGCGGGGGTTGTCGTCGGTGAGCACGATCACATCGGCCTCGCGCGCTGCCGCCTGACCCATGCCGAAGCGTTTGCCGCGGTCCCGGTCGCCGCCGGCGCCGAAGACGATGACGAGCTCCGCGGAATCGGCGTGCAGGGTCGCCAATGCCTTCGCGATCGCGTCGGGGGTATGGGAATAGTCGACGATGGCGCGCGGGAGGAGTTCGGGGTGGGACTCCTCGAGGGCGCGGGGACCGGAGACGTCGATGATCTCCATCCGCCCGGGCACCGACGCAACGAAGCTGCGGCCGATCGCGTCGAGTTCGGCCGGGCTGATGCCGGATTCCAGCAGCATGGAGGCGGCCAGCGCGGTGTTCGTGACGTTGAAGTCGCCGGGCAGCGGTGACCGCAGGCGCACGCGGACCGGCTGGTCGGTCGCTGGTCGCGAACCGCCGTCCGAGTCGATGACCGCCTCGGCGTCGTCCCCTCCGCCGAGGTGGAGGACGAACTCCGACTCCCCCGGCGTGTGCTCGATGCGCCATTCGCTGCGTTCGTCGCGGCCGAGCGTGCGCACAGGGACCTGCGAGGCCGCGACCATCCGCTCGCCCCATTCGTCCTCGACGACGATGACGGCGCGGTCGGAGAAGGCGCGGGTGAACAGCGTCGCCTTGGCCTCGAAGTACTCCTCCATCGTGTTGTGGAAGTCGAGATGGTCCTGAGAGAGGTTGGTGAACCCGGCGACGGCGAAGTGGGCACCGTCGACGCGGTGCTGGCTCAGCGCGTGCGAGGAGACCTCCATCGCGCAGGTGTCGACGTCGGCTGCGCGCATCTTCGCGAACAGGGCGTGCAGTTCGGGGGCCTCGGGCGTGGTCCGCACGCTGGGGACGGTGTCTCCGGCGATGAGGATGGCCACGGTGCCGATCACGGCGGTCCGGTGGCCCAGGGCGGCGAGCATCCCATCGGCGAGGTAGGTCGTCGTGGTCTTGCCGTTCGTGCCGGTGACGCCGATGAGCTCCGGCACCGAGGTGGTCCCGAAGACGGCCGCGGAGACATATCCGAGCACCGCCCGCGGGGCCTCGACGATGAGCGCGGTGACCTGTTCGAGGAGAACCCGGTCGGCCTCGGTCCCGCGAAGCGCCTCGGTGATGAGGTCCCACCCGTGAGCGTCGGTGAGCACCGCATCGATTCCTGCGCGGATGAGGTCGGGGGCGAACGTCGCCCCATGCACATTCGCTCCGGGCAGCGCCGCGTAGAGCTGACCGGGGGTGACCGCACGAGAGTCGTGGGAGACTCCCGTGACCTCCTTCTCGGGATCGCCGTGGAGGGTGCCGGGTGCGATCGGCAGCAGCTGTGAAAAACGCATCATTTCCATTCTCGAGCAGGCAGGTCGGGCTTCTCGGTCGACGGGGGGATCCTCAGATGGCGCATCGCGAATCCCGCGACATCGGAGAAGACGGGGGCGGCGGCCTGTCCACCGTAGTAGCCGTCTCTGGGCCTCTGCAAAGTCACGGAGATCGCCAGCTGGGGGTCCTCGGCGGGCAGCACTCCGACGAACGAGGCGGTGTAGCCGTCATAGCCGCCGCCCTCGGCAGCCGGCGCCTGAGCCGTGCCGGTCTTGCCGGCCACCCGGTAGCCGGACACCTGAGCGGATTTGCCGGTGCCCTCGGCGACGACGCCCTCGAGCATCCGCAGGGTCTGGTCGGCGGCCTTCTCACTGACGACGCGCTGGGACTTCCCCGCCGGGTCGGACACGGTCTGTCCCTTCGGGGAGATCATGCCGTCGACGAGCCGGGAGGGAACATGGACTCCCCCGTTGGCGATCGTCGAGATGACGTCGGTGGTCTGCATCGCGTTCGCGGCCACACCCTGACCGAACATCACGGTGTACTTCGTGCGGCCGTCCCAGTCCTTGTAGGGGTGGAGGATGCCGCCGGTCTCGGCAGGGAAGCCGATTCCCGTGGTCGATCCGAAGCCGAACTTCTTCATGTATTCGTAGCGCTGAGCCTCGGTGAGCTTCTGTCCGGCGAGGATCGTGCCCGTGTTCGAGGACTGCGCGAGGATTCCGGCGAAGGTGAGCTTCTCGTCCTCGTGTGGGTGGGAGTCGCGGAACTCCTCGTCGTTCGGAGCCTTCCACTTGTCGGGGACGGTGAATTCCGATTCGGGAGTGACGAGTCCCTGGTCGAGCAGCGCTGCGGCGGTGACCATCTTCGCCGTCGAGCCGGGTTCGAAGACGTCTGTGAAGATCCGGGAGCCGCGGTCGTCTCCGCCGACCTCGCCCGGGGAGTTCGGGTCCACGGTGGGCGCGTCGGCGGCGGCGAGGATCTTCCCCGTCTTGACCTCTTTGATGACGATGGAGCCCGATTCGGCCTTGTGTTTCTGCCGCTGCTCCTCAATGGCCTGCTGGGCGTAGTACTGGATGTCGGGGTCGATCGTCGTCTGCAGGCCTTCGCCGTCGACGGCGTCCTTGATGTTGTTGTCTCCGAGCGGGATGATCTCCCCGCGCGCACCGCGTTCGTACTGCTGTTGGCCGTCGGTGCCGGAGAGTTCCTTGTCGTAGGCCATCTCGAGCCCGGCCTGGGCGGTGCCGTCGGAGCTGAGGAACCCGACGAGGTTGCCGGCGATTCCGCCGGCGGGGTAGGAACGCACGGAGTACTCTTCGGCGGAGACGCCGAGGACGTCGAGCTTCTGCACGGCCCGCCAGGTCTCCGAGGTCAGTCCCTTGGCCACGGGGTTCCACCGCTTGTCGCCGACGAGTTTCGGGTAGATGAGTCCCGGGTCGGTGTTGAGCGGCTTGGCCAGGGCTTCGGCCGCACCCCAGGCTCCGACGAGTTTGCCGTCGACCTTGTACTGGGCGACGTTCTCCTGATCGACGACGAGCTGGTAGCGGGAGACGCTGTCGGCGAGCACGGTGCCGTCGGCGGCGAGGATCTGTCCGCGGTCGGCGGGCAGGGTGCGGGTGACGAGCCGGTTGGACAGGGCCTTCTCGGCGAGCTTCATCGAATCCATCCCCTGAATGGACACGAGCCGCACCGAGGTGATGAGGAGGGCGAGGATCGCGAAAGCGGCGACGATCCCCATCCGCAGCCGCAGATTGGGGCCGGAGCCTCTCCGCTTCCTCGTGAGTCGAGTCTTACCTGAGCCCATAGCCGAGTCCTTGGTCCTTCAGCTCTGTTCGCGATCGGTTCCACACGCAGTCGCAGCTGACCCGCCTGCGCGTGAGCTCGGACTACTTCGGGGTCTCCTGGCTCGGAGCCGCGACGTCCTTGCTCGGGCTGCCCCCGACGACGGGGAGCTTCTCATCCGATCGTAGATTGGGCCGCAGGTCTTCTCGTGTATCGGCGCGCGGGCCGGGGACGACTGTGGGCTCTTTCTCACCGCTGACGTCGATTCCCGGGGCGTCGATGATCTTCCCGGTCTTCGCGTCGAGGAACTCCGGAGAGGAGTCACGCACGAGCCCGAGGTGCTCGGCGGCCAGGGAGATGTTCTGCGGGGACTCCCGGTAGGAGTTGTCCTCGACGAGGCGGTCCTTCTGCTCGGCCAGCGCCTCCTTCTCGCTGGTCAGCTGGTCGACCTTGTAGGAGGTGTGGGAGACGAAGATGTTGAGCAGCAGCACGGCCACGAGGGTGGCGACGAGGATCGCCACGCACAGCAGCGAGAACGGCAGTCGGGACTGGGGCAGCTCGAACTTCAGCAGCCGCAGCCTCGGGCGGCCGCCGGCCTCCTCGAGCCGCCGGGACCGTTCGGGGAAGTTCTGACCAGCTCTGGCCGGGGAATTGCTCACGATCGTGCCTCCCTGATCTTCTGCACTGCCCGCAGGCGGACGCTTGCCGCCCGCGGATTGTTCTCTGCTTCTGTCTCGTCGGCCATCTCGGCCCCGCGGATGATCTCGTTCAGCCACGGCTGGTGCTCCTCGGGGACCACCGGCAGGTCCGGGGGCGCTGAGGAGGTCGTCGCGGTGCGGAAGGTCTTCTTCACGATCGTGTCCTCGAGTGACTGGTAGGACTCGATGACGGCCACTCCCCCGATATGCAGGGCCTCCAGGGCCGCCGGCAGTGCGGTGCGCAGCACGCCGAGCTCGTCATTGACCTCGATGCGCAGCGCCTGGAAGGTGCGCTTGGCGGGGTGGGAGCGCTTCTTCGTCTGCGGGATCACTCGGGAGAGCATCGCCGCGAGCTGATCCGAGGTCTCCCATGGGGTGTGCGCCCGGTCGGCGACGATGATCTTCGCGATCTTCCCGGCCAGCTTCTCCTCTCCGTATTCGCGGAGGATGCGGCGCAGCTCGGATTCGGAGTAGGTGGCGAGCACCTCGGCGGCGGTGAGCTCCTGGGTCCGGTCCATGCGCATGTCCAGCGGTGCCGGACGTGCGTAGGAGAACCCGCGATCGTCCTCGTCCAGCTGGAGGGAGGAGACGCCGAGGTCGAGCAGGATCGCGCTGATGGAGTCGATGCCGAGGTCGGCGAGGATCTCGGGCAGCTCGTCGTCGACGGCGTGGACGATATCGCTGCGGTCGGCGAAGGGGGCCAGACGCTTCGTCGCGATGTCGGTGGCCTGGGTGTCGCGGTCGATGCCGACGAGGTGGACGTCGTCGAAGGCGGTGAGCACGGCCTCGGCGTGTCCGCCCATGCCCAGGGTCCCGTCGACGACGACCGGGATGATGCCGGCGGTCCGTGCGGCTTCGACGCCGACGCCGATGAGCTCGACCACGCGCTCGAGGAGCACCGGGACGTGCTGAGCTGTCATGGTCGGATCCTTCGTGCGTGGGTGGTCGTGGTGGTGCTGCTGGAGCCAGAACCTTGTCCGCCGCGGCCCTGGCACCGGGGAAGTGTGTCAGGACATCCGAGCTTCGGAAACGGGGAAGTTCCCCGAAACTCGAGCGCGGCGGGCAAGGATCAAACCCGAGCAGAATCAGATCACTCCGGGAATCACCTCCTCCTCGCGTTCGGCGAAGGCCTGCTGAGCGCCGACAAGGTAGTCCTCCCAGGTCGGTGCGTCCCAGATCTCGACTCGGTTGCCCATGCCGATCACTGCGACTTCCCGTGTCAGTGATGCGTACTGCCGCAATATGTTCGGGACCGTGATGCGTCCCTGTTTGTCCGGTTGATCCGCAAATGCCGCCGACAGGAACACACGCTGGTAGTCGCGGGCTTCCTTATTCGTCTTCGGCGCGTTCTGGATTCGTGCGTGCTCGGCTTCGAACTCCGTGGTGGGGAACAGGGTGAGGCAGTTCTCCTGGCCACGGGTCAGAACGAGTCCGGGCGACAGCTCCTCGCGGAACTTTGCGGGCAGGATGAGGCGACCCTTGTCGTCGAGCTTCTGCATATGAGTGCCCAAGAACATGTCGTCTCACCCCTTTCGAAACCCATCGGCTCCGATAGCAACCACAGTACTCCACTTCCCTCCACCTATTCCAGCTTCTCGCGTCTTCGATGTTCAAAACTCACTGTCTTCCCAGGTCAGATAGGTGGAGGAAAGTGGGGAAATTTTCGCGTGGGTGCGTCGCGGTGGGTCGTTCGGGGCGTCGGACGACGGGGTGAAGGAAGGGGTGGGCCACCTCGGCGAGGGCGGGTCTGGGCGTCGAGATCCGCGAGATCTCGCGGATCTCGCATCTTCCCCTAGCCGAGGCGGCCCGCCGAGGGGAGGAAAGTGGAGGGTCCGTGTGGAGGAAAGTGGGGAGCGTGGTGGGGAGCCTGGGAAAACCTCGTGTGGCTGGGGGCGCGGGGATAGGAGACAATGGGGCTATGTCGATCAGCCAAGAAGGTACACAGACCAATTCCGTGATCGGTGCTGAACACATCGAGTGGGTTCAGCAACTGACCTCCCGGGCACGCACGGCCATGAACGCGGTGCTCGAAGGCAAGGACGAGGCGGTGGGTCTCTCACTCATCGCCCTGCTCGCCGGCGGCCATGTCCTCCTTGAGGACGTCCCCGGCGTCGGCAAGACCCTGTTGGCTCGTGCCATGGGCAAGGTCGTCGACGGTTCGGTCCGCCGCATCCAGTTCACGCCCGACCTGCTGCCCACCGATGTCGTCGGCGTCAACCTGTTCAATCAGGAGACCCGCCACTTCGAGTTCCGGCAGGGCCCGGTGTTCGCGAACATCGTCATCGCCGACGAGATCAACCGCGCCTCTCCGAAGACCCAGTCGGCGATGCTCGAGTGCATGGCCGAGGGGCAGGCGACGATCGACGGGCAGACCTATCAGATGCCCACTCCGTTCATCGTCGTGGCCACGCAGAACCCGATCGACATGGAGGGCACCTACGCTCTGCCCGAGGCGCAGCGCGACCGCTTCCTCACGCGCATCTCGCTGGGCTACCCGGCCACCTCGGACGAGGTCGACCTGCTGGACAACCAGATCCAGAACGATCCGCTCGAGTCCGCTGCTGCGGTGACGAACCTCGAGCAGATCACGCAGGCCCGCACGATCGTCCGGCATGTCTCGGCGAGCAAGGCGCTGCGCGAGTACATCGTGGCGATCCTCCAGGCCAGCCGCAATGACCCGGCGATCCTACTCGGCAGCTCGCCGCGCGGCGGCGTCCACCTGCTGCGGGCCGCCAAGGCTCGGGCGGCCCTGTCGGGTCGGACCTTCGTCACCCCCGACGATGTGCAGGCTCTGGCGCCTTATATCCTCGCCCACCGCATCATCCCCCGCGACGGTGACGACTCCGAGCTGGCCGCCGACCTCGTCGGTCGCGTGCTCGCCCGCGTTCCCGTCTCGACGAACCAGTGACGGCATGCGACTGAGCACTTCTGGAATCATCTTCGTCCTGGCCGGAGCGGCGCTGATCATCGCGGCCTACCGCTTCGCGCTGCCGGGGCTGCTTCCGGCCGGATTGCTGCTGCTCGGCCTGGTCGTGCTCTCGGCCCTGCTCATCGTCTGGGGCACCCGCCGGGTGTCGGTGATGATGTCCACTCCCCTGCCCGAGGTGGCTCTGGCCGCTTCCCGCGACCGCTACCCTCTGGCGGCCGAGGGCAAGGAGGTCGAGGTCGAGGCGCGGGTGACGAACATCGGTCAGCTCGCGATCCCCGCGGCGACGATCGACTTCGTCGCCGCCGACGGGTTCGGCGATTCGACATCGGGCGAGGTCCCGGCGCTGACGCACCGAGCCTCCCAGACCGTGCTCACCTCTTTCACCCCGAACCGTCGCGGTGTCTCGGGCATCGAGGCGGTGCTCATCACCGTCTTCGGCCCCTTCGGTCTCGTGAAGATGAAGCGGAAGGTGCGCGGAGCATTCCCCGTGGCCGTATCCGTGCCGACCCTCGGCGCGCGCATCCCGAAGGACTCCTCGATCCGTCCCGCCCGCCTCGACGACGGCAAGGTCCGCTCGGGGCATACCACCCGAGACTTCCACACCCGTGAGTACGTGCCCGGCGACGATCTGCGGCATGTGCACTGGCCCTCGACAGCGAAGTCCGGTGAGCTCATGGTCCGTCATGAGGCCGACGAGGAGACATTGCACGCTCTCATCGTCATCGACCTCGCCGCCGACGCCGCGGACGCGCAGCCGAGCGAGCAGGAGATCGAATTCCTCCTCGCCGCCGCGGTGTCCGCCGGCACCGCCTTCCTCCGGTCCGACTACGAGGTGTTCGTCGTCGCGCCCGGATACGAGACCAGACTCAAAGGAGCCCGCGACATCGACAGGCTGCGTCTTCTCTCCGCAATCGTGCGCCCGGGCAGGGTCGAACTGCCGAAGCATGACAACCCGAACCACATCGTCATCTGCGCCGTCGGCGACGAGCGCGGGCAGGAGCTCGCCTCGGCGTTCTCCCGCAGAGTCCCGGTCACGCTGCGCACGCTCAGCGAGATCGGCGATCTGACGATGATCGGCCTCAGCGAGGATCTGCCCGAGTCCTGGACGACCTTCGAATCGAAGCGGACGACCTCAGGATCGCAGGCGTCTTCAGCACCGCAGGGGGTGCGCCGATGAGTCTCGACACCTCACCCGCTGTGCACCGCGACCCGGCCGGACAGGACTCTGCCGATCACGTGTCGCCGCAGGATACGCGTCCCCCGACTGGTTGGCTCGAGGCCGGCGTCGTCTTCGCGGCGATGGTGCTGACCGCGGTGGCGATCTCCGCTGTGTTCTCCGACTTCGCGTGGCTGCCGCCGGTGCTCGTGGCCGTCGCCGTCATCGTCGTCATCGGCGCCGTCTTCCGCAGCGTTCCGGTGCTGCGGTCGAGCGGCACCGCGGTGATCGCCCAATGCGTGGCCGGAGTCATCACAGTCTTCGCGATCTGTGCGAAAGGGTCGCTCATCGCCGGGTTCATTCCCACCGGCGAATCCTTCGGCATGGTCATCGACCGCCTCTCCGACGGAGTGAGCGATCTCTACGCCACCGCTCCCCCGGCGGCGAGCACTCCGGGCTTCACCGCGATGCTCACGATCGCGTTCACGCTCATCACGATCCTCATCGACGGCCTCGTCTCCGACCTCCGGGCTCCGAAGGTCGGCGGTGTGCTGCTGCTCGTGCTGTGGATGATTCCCGTCTACTTCGCCTCTCGAGAGGTCCGCTGGTGGCATATCGTCGCGATACTCGCTGCGTTCCTGCTGCTCATGCTCAGCCCGTATCTGCCGGCGACCAGGTGGAGGGGCGGGCTGACCGCGGTCCTCGCCGGCGCGCTGGCCCTGGCCATCGGCCTCGGCCTGCCGCTGGCGCTGCCTCCCGTGCCGAGCCTGCCCGACCGGGCCTCGAACGGGCAGGGCGATCTGACCGTGACGAACCCGTTCCTCAATCTGCGGCAGAACCTCGGTGATCGCGACGATTCCACGCTCTTCAGCTATGAGACGACCGGCGCTGAGTCGGATCCGATCCGTCTGACCTCGATCGATGACTTCGACGGGGAGAACTGGGCGCCGAGCGCCTTCGGCCTCGATCCCTTTGCGATCGCGACCGAGGGCATGCCCTGGCCCGAGGGGATGCCGCGGGAGACGAACTTCGAGAACGAGACGATCGACGTGCGCGTCGGCGATCAGTACGACCAGCAGTATCTGCCTTCGCCGTATGCCCCGCAGCAGCCGAACGGACTGGATCGGCGCTGGATCTTCGACGAGAAGACGCTGACGATCGTCGGCAACGGCGAGAAGACCGGTGGCCTGCAGTACTCGATGGACTATCTCTCACCGAACCCCTCAGTCGATGACCTGAAGAATGCGACGCCGGTCAACGACAGCGATTTCGAGACCGAGCTCGCCGTGCCCGATTCCCTGCCGGACACCGTCACGGAGACCGCCGAACGGGTGACGGCCGATGCCGACAACCAGTGGGAGGCCGCAGTCCTGCTGCAGGCGTACTTCCGCAGCGGTGAGTTCGAGTACTCGCTCGACGCCCCGGAGCGGGCCAGCGGGGACGCGATCTCGGACTTCCTCAACGACAAGAAGGGGTACTGCGTCCAGTTCTCCTCGGCCATGACGATCATGGCCCGGACGATGGGGATCCCTGCCCGCATCGGCGTCGGCTTCACCGGCGGCAAGGAGGCCGACGGCGGCTACGACGTGAGCATGCAGGATTCGCACGCCTGGCCGGAGCTCTACTTCGAGGGTGCCGGATGGGTGCGCTTCGAACCGACTCCCGGCGGCCCGGCCGGAGATCCGCCGAAGTGGACCTTGGCCAGCGGGGCGCAGGAGGATGGCTCAGAAGACGAGTCGGAGTCCGCGAGCCCGAGCGAGGAGCCCTCGGAAGAGACCTCTGAGACCGTTGCCGGCGGCTCCGATGAGCCCACAGAGGAAGAGACGTCCACGCAGGCCGCGCAGCCTGCGGGCGCCGATCTGAGCACGTACGTGTGGGGCGGCGTCATCATCCTCGTGCTGCTGCTCCTGGCGGCGATGCCGGCGATCTGGCGGTCGATCCTGCGGTCGCGGCGGACGAACGATCCGAAGGATCTCGAGGCCGTGTGGACCGAAGTCCGCGCTCTCGCCACTGACTACGGGCAGAGTCTCGATCCGAGCAGGACACTGCGGTTCAACGAGCTCATCCTCGCCGGTGCCACGGGTGCGGATTCTGCGACCGGAGCCGAGCCGTCGTCCGGTGCTGTCGGATCCGGCACGGCTGTGGCCGAGTCCGGTGACGAGACGCCGGCACGGAAGTCCGCCGCCGAGGTGGCCGCCGGGTCCTCGTCGGGGGCCGATGCGGCCGGAACGACCTCGTACGATTCCTCGGATGAGCGTCTGCGCCGTCTGCGCAGTCCGGCGCCGACTCAGCCGGATGCCGGCGCCCGGGACGATACAGCGCTGTCGGCGTTCGTCGATGCCCTCGAGGCGCAGCGCTACGGGGCCGCGTCCGAACCGCTCGATTCCTCCGAAGTGAGTGCGCTCATCGACGAGGTCGGCACAGATCTGTCCGAGCGGGCGACCCCGGGAAGCCGGATCTCGGCGAAGATCTGGCCGGCCAGCCTCTTCAACCCTCCGAAGTGACTCGCGACCAGCCTGACAGAGAGGGCCATCCGCAGGAGTGACACAGGCCGGCCGAAGTGACACAGACCGGCCGATGTGACGCTCACGGAAATGGCCGTCAGCTGACGGCCACCGACTCGTATATCACCGGCGCGTGCCGCCGGCCAGAGCGCGGTCCACCTCGCGCAGCGCGAGCAGTCCCGGGGCCGCGGCGATCGGTTTGACGAGCGGAAGCTCGCCGAACCGATAGTCGGCCCCGCGGACGAGGCGTGCGGCGAGGTCGGGCCGCATCTGCCAGAGATGTGCGCGGGCCTTCTCGGCATGGTGGGAGTTCGAGACGATGCAGATGGTCGACTCGGGCAGCAGCACCTCGTCGATGAGCGCTGTCGCATGGGCGATGTTCTCCCAAGTCGTTGTGCTCTCCGTCTCGAGCAGCGACCGGCCGGCGAAGCCGAGTTCCTTTCGGGCATAGTCATCGAGCAGACGGGCCTCGGGCACAGCGCCGGCGACGGTGCCTCCGCAGAAGATCACCACCGGTGAGCCGGCAGCCGGGTCGATCGAGCGCAGGCCAGCCCGCGCTCGAAACCGGTTGAGTCCGTTGGCTGTGGTGCCGCGGTTGCGGTAGCCGAGCACCACAATGATCTGATCGCTGCCGTCTCCCGCGGTGCGACCGCGCACAGTGTGCTCTCCGCCAGCGGCGCCTCGCACGGTGCCACATTCGGCGAGGTCCAACCTGCCCCCAGCGCTATGAGAGCCGAGCCGGCGCCGGTGAGATCGCAGGTGGCTGAGCTCTCCGAAGGCGAACGCTGCCGCGATCAGCCCCAGGCCGGCCCCGGCTCCCGTGATCATCCAGCGTCGCCGCAGCCGCGCACGCACGGCGGAACCGCACGCAGAACCACACACAGCTGAAGCGCACACAGGAAAAGGCACCCTCACAGTGAGGGTGCCTTGATCCGCAGGGACCGTGGTCATTCGCCGCGCTGGCGCTTTTCCCACCGGTCTTCGAGCCGGCTCATGAACCCGGCGCTTCCCTTGGACTCGGACTTCGACCCGACGTTCTTCGACTCGGTCTGGGTGGTGTGCGTGTGGCCCGGGCGGCTGAACGCCCAGTACATCCCGACGACCATGAGTCCGAAGCCGACGACGCCGAGGGCGATGAACCACATCGAGGTGGACACAAGCGAGATCGCGAGGATCGTCGCGGCGAGCCCCACCAGGGCGATGAGGATGCCGAGGACGAAGCGCTTGGCGGAGAATCCCGGGCCCGTAGCTACGGCCTGCGTTTCCGAGATATTGCGTGCGAAACGGGGGTCTTCACTGCGCAGCTGCTGCTCCAGTTGATCCAACAGCTGCTGTTCGTGATCGGAGAGTGGCATCTCGAACCCCCGTTTCCCTACTCAAGACTTTGGAACAATCATAGTCTCTGAGCACCGAAAAAACATCTCGGGAGGCCATTGAAGTGCGGATTCTCACGCGGTCTTCAGACTATGGCCCAGCTCACCGCCTACGAGTCGTCGCTGCGCTTGCGCAGAAGCGAGGCCTGCGAGATCGCTTCGGTCCCGAACCGCCGTCTCACCTCGTCGAGTGCCACCTCGGCCTCGCGCCCCGCATACTCGGGTTCGCCCAAGGTCGCCTGTCGTCCCGTGGCGGCGAAGTCGATGAGCCCCGCCGCACGCATCCCAAGCAGGCGCACTCCCTGAGTCCGCTGTTCGCGCAGTCTGCGGATCGCCGGACGCAGAGCCTCGTACATCTCCCTGGCGAGGTCCGTCGGCGCCGGCAGGGTCACCGACCGCGACAGGGTGGTGAAATCGCCGAGGCGGTACTTCAGCCCCAGCGTCGTCGCCACCTTGCCCTCGACACGCACCCGGTAGGCGACCTTGTCGGCCAGACGCAGCAGTTCGTGTTCGAGCACGTCGAGGTCCCAGATATCCTCGGGGAAGGTGTGCTCAGCGCTGATCGAATGCTCCTTGGCCTGCCGGTCGAAACCGGAGGAGTCCTGACCGTGGGCGGCCCGCCACAGTGCGTGCCCGTGGGCGCCGAAGACGCGTGCCGCCCAGGACTCATCGACATCGGCGAGGTCGCCGATGAGGCGGATGCCGTAGCGGGAGAAGCCCTGCTGCGTCTTCTCCCCCACACCCGGCAGCGCTTCGATCGGCATCGGGTCGAGGAAGTCCTGAGTCGCAGCGAGCGGAACGAGCAGCTGTCCGTCGGGTTTGGCCCGTGCGGAGGCGAGCTTCGCCACCACCTGGCTGCCGGCGATCCCCACCGAAGCGCTCAGCCCGGTCCGTTCCTTGATCCTCGCGCGCAGCTCGGACGTGATCGTCACCGGAGACCCGAGTCGGCGCACGGCACCGGAGACGTCGATGTACGCTTCGTCGACGCTGACCTGCCGGACGTCAGGGGTCACCTCGGCGACGAGGTCGAAGACCTGCCGGGAATAGGTGGAGTACAGGCCGTGGGAGGGTGGGATCACCTCGGCGATGGGGCACAGATTCATCGCCCGGGACATGGGCATGGCCGCATGGACGCCGAACTCCCTGGCCTCGTAGCTGGCCGAGACCACGACGCCGCGGCCGCTGCGACCGCCGACGATGACGGGCCGGCCGATGAGCTGGGGTCGGGTGAGGAGTTCGACGGAGACGAAGAACGAGTCCATATCGAGGTGGAGCATGGTCGCTCCGGTGTCGTCCGTGCCCAGACGGCTGAGGTCGCCGCCGGAGCGTGACAGCTGCTTGCGACTCATCGCCTCTCCCTCGGACTCGTTCCTTTCGGTCCCGCAGAACTCTCCGGGTATTCTTGAAGCATGGTATCGCGCACCGCTGTCATGACACTGCCCATCGCCGCCGCTCTCGCCCTCGCGGGGTGCTCGTCGGGCGGTTCGGGCACCGAGGATTCGACCCCGAGCGCCGAGCAGAGCTCCGCCGCCGAGGCGACGCCGACGCAGACCCAGAGCACGTCCGCTGAGGCCTCGACCGATGCCACGGGTGCCGACCCCGACTCCTCGAACGATGTCAAGGATCTGCCCGACTACATCAAGCCGTACCCGAAGTCGGAGGTTCTCTCGGCATCGATCGTCAAGGCGCATAACGACAAGGATTCGAAGCTCCCCGAGCAGGTCAGCCTCGTCGTCCGGGCGAAGGCCGATGCGAAGGACGTCTTCGAGTTCTACGAGAAGGAGCTCGGCAAGGCGAAGTTCGAGCCGCTCGGCGATGAGACGAAGACGAAGAGCGGACGCGTCGTCAACTTCAAGAACACAGACAACGACAGCGTCCTCATCGTCACGGTCGCCGAGGATTCCAAGGACAAGGCGCAGTCGATCGTCACCGTCGGCGGAAACATCGCTTCATGACCTCGTTCGTGGTCGCCGAGCTCGATTCCCCGCAGTCGATCGCCGCCGAGGTGTCCGCGCAGCTCGAATCCTTCCTGGCCGAGAAGGCCGCCCAGTTCGAGGCCATCTCCCCCGACGCCGCAGCGATCGGTGAGGCGCTCACCGCGTTCACACGCGGCGGCAAGCGCATCCGCCCCGTGCTGCTGTGGTGGGGCTTCCAGCTCGCCGGAGGACGCCTCTCCAACGACGGTGATCGGTCCGCGGCCAATGTCACCGGCCTGGCGCAGGCAGCGGGATCGCTCGAGCTGCTCCATGCCGCGGCGCTCATCCATGATGATGTCATCGACCATTCGGATACCCGTCGCGGCCACCCGTCCCTGCACCGCCAGTTCGAGGCCCGGCATGGCAGTCGGGGCCTGGAAGGGGACGCCGAATCGTTCGGAGTCTCAGCGTCCATCGTCATCGGCGACATCTGTCTGGCGCTGAGCGAGGAGCTGTTCGAACGCGCGCAGGAGACGCTGGGCGGGAACACCCGTGCCCGCGAGCTGCGCGGCACCGTCCGCCGCGACGTCATGGTCGGCCAGTACCTCGACGTGCTCGCCGAGGTGATCCCCCTCGACGATGCCCGGATCGGCGAGCGGGCGTGGGAAGTGCTGAGCTTCAAGTCCGCGAAGTATTCGGTCGAGCAGCCGCTCCTCCTCGGTGCGGCACTGGCCGGGGCGGAGAATGATCTGCTCGATGAGATCTCCGACTTCGGCCTCCCACTCGGGCAGGCTTTCCAGCTGCGCGATGATGTGCTCGGAATCGCCGGCGACCCACAGGCCACGGGCAAACCCGCAGGTGATGACATCCGTGAGGGCAAACGCACCGTGCTCATCGCCGAGACTGTGGCCCGGATCTCGCCCGCGCAGTTCGCCGTGCTCTCCTCCCGCTTGGGAGACACGGATCTCACCGACGCCGAGGTGGCCGAATGCGTGGAGATGATCAGCTCATCGGGTGGCCTCGCGGCGGTCGAGGCCTTCATCGAGGACAAACATGACCGTGCACAGGCTCTCGTCGACATCTGGGCTGCGGCAGGGTCCGCAGCCGATTCGGATCCGACCGCCTCGGCGATGGTCCGGATCGGAGCTTCCGCGCAGGAGCGGTTGAAGGAGTTCGCGACGGCGCTGAGCTACCGCACGAACTGACCTGTGTCCCGGCTCAGCGCCGGCCTATCGTCGACCCCGAGGACTCGTCAGAACGCGAGAGCCTGGGCGCGGCGCCTGACTTCCTTGCGGTTGCCGGCGCGGAGCAGGTCGATGGGGCGACCGGGCAGGGACTCATCCGGGGTGAACAGCCAGATGATCGCCTCTTCGTCGTCGAACCCGGCGTCGTGGAGCGTGCTCAGCGTGCCCTTGAGCGGTGTGACGACCTCGCCGTCCTTGAAGAAGGCCAGGGGCACCTGCATCACCTTGGGCTTGCCGATCTTGATTCCGCAGATCGCATCGTCTTCGAGCAGCCTCCGCACCTGGGAGATGCTCAGCCCGGTCAGTTCGGCGATGTCGGGCAGCGGGGCCCAGTCCTGGACGAGTTCTTCGGTATTCACGCCTCCAAGGGTAGCAATATTTGCCAGAAACACCCCGCCATGCGGGGCCGAATGCTCGGGTCGGCCGCGGGCAATCGTTAGGCTGGTGACCGTAGCTTCCCCATTCGACATGAAGTCAACAGGTGTACAGATGACACGACCGCGACGGAATCAGCAGACGCCCATCACGGCCGCTCCTGACATCCGTGCCGCCTCGAAGGTGAATTCGACCGGTCCGATCCCAGGAGCCGATCGCGTCGACCCCGAATCCCCCATCCCCACCGAAGCGACCGCCCCTGTCGCCGCCGGCTCCACCGCAGACACGACAGATCCCCGCACCGAGGCGGCCCCCACCGGCACCGCATCCGACGATGACCCGACGGCCACCTCGGCGAGTTCGACCAACCGTTCGGACGCCACCGCCGACGCGGACGCGACCGCCGACGCGGACGCGTCGTCGGTCGCGTCCGCGTCGGCGAGTCCTGCGACCGGTCCGCAGTGGATCTCGGGCACGGCGGGGGCGACGGTTCCGGTCACTCACGGCGGACGCACGTACAAGGCCAAGCAGGGCGACACCCTCTACGGGGTGGCGAGCAAGCACGGCGTCTCCGTGCCGGCCCTGGCTGAGCTCAACCGCATCTCGCCCAGGCAGAACCTCCACCAGGGGCAGGTGCTGTCCCTGCCGGAGAAGAACGACCTGCCCGATGAGGACCCCTCGCACGTCGTCGCGCCCGGCGAGACCTTGCAGGGCATCGCCGCCCGGCACGGCATCTCGGCCTCGACCCTGCGTCGTGCCAACGCGATGGGCGATGACTCGTATCTCACGGTCGGCGAGCTGCTTCTGCTGCGTCCGTCGACGGCACGGCCGCGCCGCAACGCTCCCGAACCGCCGCGCGACATCCCCCGTGTGGCCGCCAGCGCCCAGGTCGAAGGCATCCGACCCTCGGTGCTCCACGCAGCCAGGCTGAACAAGTACACCCTGCTCCACCGCCGTCATCCGGCCCCGGCTCAGGCCAAGCTCATCGTCGCCCACATCGCCGAGGAGCTCGGCGCCGATCCCGCGCTCATGCAGGCTGTGGCGCACCAGGAGTCCGGGTTCCAGCACACGACGGTCTCGGCGGGCAACGCCATCGGCATCATGCAGGTCACTCCGCGTTCGGGTCGCTGGGCGTCCGACATCGTCGGCCGCGGACTCGATCTGCTCGACATCGCCGACAACATCGTCGCCGGCACCGTCATACTCGGCTGGCTCATCGAGACCGCCGAATCCGAGAACGAAGCACTGGCCGGGTACTACCAGGATCTGCGCTCGGTCCGCGCCGACGGTCTCCTGCCGGAGACCAAGGCCTTCGTCCGCACTGTGCAGCTCCAGCGCACCCGAATGCAGGAGGCTCTGTGAGCACCCGTCCTGATCCGCTCATCGGCACGGTGCTCAACGACCGCTACCGGATCGATGCGAAGATCGCTCGCGGCGGCATGGCCATGGTCTATCGCGGCACCGACCTGCGCCTGGATCGCGAGATCGCAATCAAGGTCATGCACGAGCACCTCATCTCCGATGACACCTTCGTCGAACGGTTCCGCCGGGAGGCGATCAACGCGGGACGGCTGACCCACCCGAACCTCGTGGCCATCCACGATCAGGCGCGCGACGGCGACGTCGTCTACCTCGTTATGGAGCATCTGCCTTCGGTGACGCTGCGCCGCGAGCTCAAGCACCGCGGCACCTTCACCCCGAGGCAGGCAATCGTCGTCCTCGACGCGATCCTCGCCGCCCTCGAGGCGGTGCACTCGACGGGCATCATCCACCGTGATCTCAAGCCCGACAATGTGCTCCTTGGCACTGACGGGCAGGTCAAGCTCGCCGACTTCGGTCTCGCCCGCGCGGTGACGACGGCGACGACGACGAAGACGCTCATCGGCACCGTCGGCTACGTCGCCCCCGAACTCGTCACCCGTGCCGGGGCTGATGCCCGCACTGACCTCTACACCGTCGGCATCATGTTCTACGAGATGCTCACCGGCACCCAGCCCTACACCGACGATGTGCCGATCCAGGTCGCCTACCGGCACGTCCACGACTCTGTGCCGCCACCGTCGGAAGTCGTGCCCCGGCTGAGTCCGCGCCTCGACGCTCTCGTCCTGTGGGCGACGTCGAAGGAGCCCGAGGACCGTCCCGCCGATGCCGCCCAGTTCCGCCTGGCACTGGCCGAGGCGCGGGCGGAGATGTCCGAGGCCGAACTCGACCTCGGCGACCCGCCGATCGCTGCCGGCGAGCACTCCCCCGTGCTCACCGCGAGCATCGACCTCGGCGAGGAGGTCCCGAAGGAGAAGAAGTCCCGGACCGACGAGATCCCGTATCTCGAGGATGAGGACGACGATGCCGGCGCCGAGGAGGCCGATGACGACAGTGCTGACGCGCCGTCGGGTGCGGCTGGAGGTTCGACAGCCGACGCTGGTGCGGCCTCCGGCACTGGGGTCGCGGCTGGAGCCGGTGTCGCAGCCGCCGCGGCAGGAATCGGCGGCGTCACCGCCGCCGTGACCTCGGACGGCGAGTCGGATGACGGCTCCGTCGGCGATAGCGGCCGCTTAGATCACTCCGCGGACGACGGCGACTCGAATACCGAATCAGCCGGCGGGGATTCCCCTGACTCCCACTCCGAATCGGATGACGGCGCTGACACGGCTGATCACGGTGGCGATGAGCTCGGCGCCAGTGCAGCCGGCGTCGCTGCAGGAGCCGGCGCGGCTGGCGCGGCTGGCGCTGCCTCGGCCAGCGATTCAGGTTCTGGCTCCGGTTCTGGCTCCGGTGGCGATTCGGCGGATCGGTCCGACGACGAATCGGATGACGATGACAAGGCTGCGGTCGCGGCCGTCGCCGCACCCGCCTCGGCGAAGGTGTCGAAGACTCGCCGTCGACGTCGTCGCGTGCTCGCCTCGCTCGTCGCCGTCGTGGCCGTGTTGGCTCTCGTGGCCTGGCTCGTCATCGCGAACCTGCCTGAGCCCACATCGATCGTGCCGGGTCAGCTGGCCGGCAAGAAGGTCGACGAGGTCACCTCGCAGCTCGAGGACAACGATCTCAAAGCCGAGCCCAAGGAGGTCTTCGACGACTCCGTTCCGGCCGGTGAGGTCATCGGCACCGAACCGGTCAGTGGCTCCGAGCTGGCCCCGGACTCAACCGTCACGGTCGTCGTGTCCAAGGGCGAGGAGAAGTTCGCCGTTCCGAAGCTCGAGGGACTCAGCCGGTCCGATGCGGAGGCGGCACTGAAGAAGGCGAACCTCGCCGTCGGCAAGGTCGACGAGAAGTACAGCGACTCGGTCGGCAATGACCAGATCATCTCGGCGTCGAAGAAGCCCGGTGAAAAGCTGTCGAAGGGCGAGAAGATCGACCTCGTCGTCTCCAAGGGCGTGGCGCCGACACCGGTGCCCAATGTCGAAGGGCTGACCTTCGACGCCGCCTATGCGACGCTGGCCAAGCGCGGCTTCCGTGTCGGCAAGGACGAGGTGTTCTCCGACGATGTGCCCAAGGGCAAGGTCGTCTCGCAGTTCCCGAAGAGTTCGGAATCGAAGCCGGCGAACTCGCTCATCATCGTCCGCGTCTCCAAGGGCAAGGAGAAGACGGATGATGACAAGAAGGATGAGAAGAAGGACGAGAAGTCCAAGGACGACGACAAGAAGAAGGACGACTCGAAGGACAAGAAGGACTGACGAGTTCTGGTCCGCCCGTGTCCTGATTCGGTCTTCTCCTGGTCCGTTCGTCGCCTTGGACCGGCTGTCATCTGGTCGGACTGACTTCGGGCTCGGCCCACCACGCAAGACGGTGGCCCCACAGCTGAACTGCGGGGCCACCGTCACTGTCTCTGCTTGAGCCTGTCGATCAGTTCCTGCGGGTGAGGTACTCCGCGACCTGGAACGCCATCTCCAGCGACTGATCGTGGTTGAGGCGAGGATCGACGAGGGTCTCGTAGCGACGCCGCAGGCCTTCGTCGTCGATCTCCGTGGCTCCGCCCATGATCTCGGTGACGTCGTCGCCGGTGAGTTCGATGTGCAGACCACCGGGGATCGTACCGGCCTCGCCGTGGGCGTTGAAGAACCCTTCGACCTCGGCCATCACGTCTTCGAACCGGCGGGTCTTGTAACCGGTGTTCGAGGTGATCGTGTTCCCGTGCATCGGATCGCAGACCCAGGTCACATGCGGCAGCTGATCGCCGATGCCGGCGAGCAGCTTGGGCAGGGACTCACCGATCTGTCCGGCACCCATGCGGGTGACGAAGGTCAGACGACCGGGTTCGGCATCAGGGTCGAGCTTCTCTGCCAGGGCCAGGGCATCGTCTGCCGTGGCCGTGGGTCCGAGCTTGACACCGATCGGATTGCGCACCTTGGACAGGAAGTCCACATGTGCTCCGTCGACCTCACGGGTGCGTTCGCCGATCCACAGGAAGTGTCCGGAGACGTCGTAGGCATCACCGGTGCGCGAGTCGATGCGGGTCAGCGCGCGTTCGTACTCGAGCAGGAGCGCCTCGTGGGCGGCGTAGAACTCGGTGGTCTTGAGCGCATCGAAATCGGCTCCGCAGGCGTCCATGAAGCGAATGGCACGATCGATTTCGCGCGCGGTCTGCTCGTAGCGCTGGTAGCCGGGGTTCGAGGCGAGGAAGCCGCGGTTCCAGTCGTGGACGAATCGCAGATCGGCGAAGCCGCCCTGAGTGAAGGCGCGGATGAGATTGAGCGTCGAGGCGGACACGTGGTACGCCTTGAGCAGCCGCTCAGGATCGTGGCGGCGGGACTCCTCGGTGAATTCGTAGCCGTTGACGATGTCGCCGCGGAACGACGGCAGGGTCACTCCGTCCCGGGTCTCCATGTCGGCAGAGCGAGGCTTGGCGAACTGACCGGCCATGCGGCCGATCTTCACCACGGGCATCGAACCGCCGTAGGTGAGCACGGCCGCCATCTGCAGGACCGTCTGCACACGGGCACGGATCTTGTCCGCCTGCGCACCGTCGAAGGACTCGGCACAGTCACCACCGGCGAGGACGAACGCCTCTCCGCGCGCGGCGGCGGCGATGCGCTGCTTGAGCACATCGGCTTCGCCGGCGAAGACCAGCGGAGGTGAGGCCCGCAGATCGGTGAGGACCTCGTCGAGCGCAGCACTGTCGAGATACGTCGGCTGCTGCTTCGGATCCATCCCACGCCAGTCGTCGAGACCGCGAAGGTTGTCATTGCCGGCAGCGGCGATTTCTCTGTTGGACAGCACTGGATCGGTGTGGAGGCTCACTGTTTCACTTTCATGGGTTCTCTGGTCCGGTCTCGAAGTCCTCGGCCGAGACGTTGTCGAGGAAGTCCCGGAACTGGGCGACTTCCTCTTCGTCGGCTTCGGGGGCTTCGATGCCGGACTCTTCGAGCAGTTCTGAGTCGACGTACACGGGGCAGTGCGCGGTCAGCGCGAGCGTCACTGCGTCCGAGGGACGGGCGGAGATCGACTTCCCGTCGTTCGTGTTCAGCTCGGCCAGGAAGATCTGACCGTCCTTGCCGGTGATCGTCACGTCTTCGAGCTCGGCCTCATATTTCGCGAGGACGTCGAGCAGAAGAGCATGCGCCATCGGCCGTGGAGGCGTCAGGCCCCGCTGTGCGATCGAGAGCGCATTGGCTTCGATCGCTCCCACCCAGATGGGCAGATAGTACGCGGGTTCGCTGGCTTTGAGGAGGAGGATCGGTTGGTTGGCGGGCATTTCGATGCGGACGCCGACAACCTCGACTTCGATTTTGGACATCATCCCCCGGTCAGGAGCGCGGACGCTGCTGGAAGATCATACGGAACTTGCCGATCTGCACATCGGCGCCGTTCTGCAGTTCGATGGAATCGATGAGCTGCCGACCGACGTAGGTGCCGTTGAGCGATCCGGTGTCCCGCAGAGTGAAGCCGCTGGGTGTGCGGATGAACTCGGCGTGCTTGCGCGAGACGGTGACGTCGTCGAGGAAGATGTCAGCGTTCGGGCTGCGACCCACGGTCACCACATCGGTGTCGAGCAGGATCTGTGAGCCCGAGTCCGGTCCCGAGACGACGACGAGGAGAGCGTCGGCGTCCTGCAGACCGTCGAGGTCGGGCACCGGGTGGATCTCGCCGGTGTGCGGATCCAGAATCCCCTGGAACTGCTGGCTGCCCGAATCGCTCATCTGATCATAGTTCCCTTCGGCCGGTCCGCCCTGCGGCTGGCCCGACTGCGGCTGGTTGGGGTTGAACTGGCCGTTCTGACCGGCACCGTTCGAACCGTACTGCTGCGGGGCACCGCTCTGCTGTGGATAGCCACCCTGCTGGCTGTACTGCTGGCTGTACTGCCCGGCTCCGTTGGAGCCGTACTGGGGCTGGCTTCCCTGCGGCTGACCCGACTGAGGCTGACTGTACCCCTGCGGCTGATACTGGTTTCCTTGCGGCTGGTACTGCTGCTGCCCCTGGCTGCCCTGCCCGTTGCCCGCATAGGGCTGGTTGGCCGGCTGCGAAGCACCGTAGTTCTGGCCGCCCTGGGGCGTTCCGCCATAGTTCTGGCCCGCTTGCGGCGTTCCGCCGTAGTTCTGGCCCGCCTGCTGGGTGCCGCCGTAGTTCTGGCTCGCCTGCGGCGTACCGCCATAGTTCTGGCCGCCGCCGTACTGCGGTGCCTGAGGGGCATCGCTGCTCGGCTGACCGTAGGACTGGGAGTTTCCCTGTCCGTTCTGATCGACCTGTTGGTTCACTCTGGTCGCCGAATCATCGTCGCCGTTGTTATTGGCGCCGAACGGGAACTTCTTCGACTGCGGCACCTGGCCATTGTCGTACCAGGGCTGCGAGGGGGCCGGACGATTCTGTTCGTGGTTCTGCGACATTACGCCTCCTCGCTCTCAATGAGCTGTTTGTACTGCTCGCTGTCCATCAGCGATTCCAGCTGTTCCGGTTCGCTGAGTTCGACAAGATACATCCACCCGTCTTCGAACGGCGACGAATTCACTGTTTCGGGAGAGTCGTCGAGCGACTCATTGACCTCGGTGATGGTGCCGGAGACGGGCGCAATGAGATCGGACACGCTCTTCGTGCTCTCGACTTCACCGCATGACTCGCCGACGGTGATCTCGTCACCCACTGCTGGAAGGTCGACATAGACGACATCGCCCAGCTGCTCCTGCGCGAAATGCGTGATGCCCACGCGGACGACAGCGTTGTCATCCGTGGACGCAGTCCACTCATGGTCGCGCGAGTACCGGTAAGACACTGGATAATCCAGATCTGCCATGTCGACTCCTCTAGTTTGTCGGTGTACCAAGCATAGCCGCCTGGGCCACTTTCATAACAATCACGAAACGGAAATGTTACCGAGGTACAGGTCAAGGCCTGCCCGAGACCTGCTTCGTCGGTATCCACCTGGGATGATACCTGCTTTTCGGAGGTCACGGTACGTGGTTTTGGCACTTGGCCCTTCATCGGTATAAGCTGGTTCTCGTTGCCCACGAGGGAGTTCGGTAACGGGCTATGGCGCAGCTTGGTAGCGCGCTTCACTGGGGGTGAAGAGGTCGTGGGTTCAAATCCCGCTAGCCCGACAATCCAATGTGTTGCGACATCGTTCATTCGATGACGCGGCACATTCCTCTTTTTCTCTGCAGACTCTCCCTCAGCCTCGAACCGGGCACAGCACCGGGTTCCGTGCCCGAAACTCATCTCCCGGACTCCGCAGCCGAAACTCATCTCCCGGACTGGGCCTTCGCCGCGCGCAGGTCTCGACCGGCCTGGCCGAGGATGAACAGTGCGAGGAGCACGCCGGCCACGCTCAGCCACACGCCCTCGGTCATGAAGATGAGCACCATCGCGGCGAGGATCGGCACGAGGCGACGCAGCGACCACCACACGTAGCCGCCGAAGCTCGGCATGGGCACACTCGCCGAATCGGCCACGGACTTGACCATGAAGTTCGGGCCGTTGCCGATGTACGTGATCGCGCCTCCCATCACCGCGCCGAGCGAAACGGCGATGAGCAGCGTCTCGGCGACTCCGGCGACCCGCGGCTCGCCGGGAACCTGGGCGGCCATCTCGAAGAAGGTGACATAGGTCGGGGCATTGTCGAGAACGGAGGAGAGCCCGCCGGTGAAGACGAACAGGGAGACCTCGCTCAGCGGGATCTTGTGGGCGACCTGGCCGAGATAGGCCAGCGCGGGCATCATCGTGAGGAAGATGCCGATGAAGAGCGCCCCGACCTCGAGGATCGGCGTCCACGTGAATTTGTTGAGGTTGAAGCGGGCGCCCCGGTCACCGAACAGGAACGCGGTGATCGCGGAGGCGAGCATGACGAGTTCACGCCAGGGCACATAGTCGGCGAGGCTCGCGTGTCCGGTCTCGATCGCGTGGGCGTCGACGGAGGGGATGAAGGCGACCGCGATGATGATGATCGCGAGGAACACGAGGCCGCTGGCTCCGCGCAGGCCGAGCTTCGTCTCGTATTCGGCGTCCTTCGCCAGGGCCTCGTCCGGTTCCTTCGCGTACATCTTCGAATCGAGAGCGAAGAAGGAGACGAGCAGCATCGCGTTGACGAACAGCCAGTACGGCCACAGCCCGAACGTCCATTCGAAGGGCACTCCGCGCAGCATCCCGAGGAACAGCGGCGGATCGCCCAGCGGAGTGAGCAGGCCGCCGCAGTTGGCGACGATGAAGATCGTGTAGATGACCGTGTGCGTCCGGTGGGTGCGGTCCTGGTTCGTGTTGAGGATCGAGCGGATGAGCAGCATCGCCGCGCCCGTGGTGCCGATGAAGGAGGCGAGAACGCCGCCGACGGCGAGGAAGATCGTGTTGTTCTTCGGTGTCGCCTTGATGTCGCCGACGAGGAAGATTCCGCCCGAGGCGACGAACAGGCTGCCGACGAGGACGATGAACTGGAAGTATTCGAGCAGCGCATGAGCGACGGTGCCGCCTTCTCCGCCGAGGAGGAACCACACTGCAATGGGCACGCCGAGGATGAGGGCGACGATGAGTTTGACGAGGTTGCGATCCCAGATCTTCTCCGTGGCCGGGATCAGGGGGAGCACTGCGATGCACCCGAGCAGAAGCACGAACGGAATGATGCTCCACCAGGCCACGACCATCCGAGCCCTCCTTCACTGACTGTCGACGGGCGCTCCCGTCATGTCGACTCTGACCGATTCCCACTCTATTGAACCGTGACGGCAGCCCGTCGACCGGGTCTGCTCAATGGATGACAACCTCGCCGAGGCGGCCCGCCCTGACCGTTTTCACCCGCGGTGACGCTGCCGGAGCCGCCTTCGCCGAGGTGGGGCTCGGCTGGCGGTGATCAGGCCTCGGTGGTCTTCGTGTCCGTATGGGTCTCAGCTGCGCGAGCCGATTCCGCACGGTCGCCGGGAGCAGGTTCGGCCTCTGCCACATCAGCCTCGGCCCCATCGGCCGCCTCGGCGGAGACGCTCGGCTTCTTCAGCCCGATGACGAGTCCGATGATGGCCAGGACGAAGCACACGGCCACTCCGATGGTCAGCCCCGGCGCAGCCTGGTAACCGGCGGCCAGCGCCTTGAAGCCGATGAGGCCGACGGTCGAATAGATCGTCGCCCACATCGCACCGCCGACGGCGAGCGCCGGTAAGTACCTGCGGTAGCTCATTCCCGTCGTTCCGGCGGCGAGGTTGAGCACCGTCTGGACGCCGATCATGACGAAGCTCACCGCGATGACTGGGGCTCCGAAGCGTTCGATCATACTTTCGGCCTTGCGGTACTTCGGTCCGGACATCAGGCGGTCGACGCGGTCGATCTTGCGGATGCCGGTGCGTGCCAGACGTCCGAGCAGGAAGGTTCCTCCGGCGCGGGCGAGGATGATGCCGAAGAGGATGAGCCAGGTGACAGCGATCGGCAACGACCAGTTCAGTGGGTTCATCGTGGGTGTGCGCTCCTCATATCTGGTACCCACTCAGCATAACCCGCTGAGGTTAGGTTTCCCTCACCGGCACTCCTGACTCGCCTTCCGGCGAGAGCGATACCACCGTCGTTCCCACAGGCACTGTCCCTACGGCTCAGACGCGCTCGCCGTCGAGGTAGACGGCATCCACGCGATTCTCGATGCCGCGGACATCGGCGGTGCGCAGGTCCCCACCCACGACGACGAGGTCGGCGAGCCCGCCCTCACCGAGGTGGCCCACCCGATCATCGTCGAGTACGCGGGCAGCCACCGAGGTGCCGGCGGCGAGCGCCTCGACCGTTGAGAGCCCCACCTCGGCGAGCAGGCTGATCTCTTCGAGGTTCTCCCCATGCGGGCCCACCCCGGCATCGGTGCCCAGGGCGATGGGCACCCCCGCTTCATGGGCGCGGGCGATCGACTCCCGGTGAGCCTGGACCACACGGTGGGCCTTGTCCACGACGGACGGCGGCAGACCGGCCCCCGCCTCAGCGGCCTTGATGACCGCCTGCGGGGCCTGCAGGGTCGGGACGAGGTAGGTGCCGTGTTCGAGCATGAGGTCGATGGCCTCCTCGTCGAGGAAGATGCCGTGCTCGATCGAACGGACTCCGGCACGGACAGCGTTCTTGATCCCTGGTGCGCCCTGGGCGTGGGACATGACGTGGGCACCTTGGGCGGCCGCCTCGGCGACGATGACGGCGATCTCGGCCTCGGTGAACTGGGAGTGGCGGGGATCGTCCCGGGGTGAGAGCACACCGCCGGTGGAGCAGATCTTGATGTGGTCGGCGCCGGCCCGCAGCAGCTCGCGGGTCGTCTTCTGGACGCCTTCGAGTCCGTCGGCGACGCCGGAGGGGCGACCCGGGTGGGGCGAGAGGAACGGGGATTCGGCGCCGGAGACGAGGTGGAAGTCTCCGTGTCCGCCCGTCTGGGACATGATGTTCACCGCGATCGACAGGCGCGGGCCGCGCACGACGCCGGTCTCGACGGCGACCTTCGCACCGAGGTCGGTGCCGCCTGCATCGCGGACGGTGGTCACTCCGCCCTTGAGCGTGGCCTCCATATGGGCGACCGAATTGTAGAACTGCAGCGAGAACGGGTCGTGGAAGTTCGAGGTGGCGGCCGCCCCGGAGCTCGTCAGGTGGACGTGACAGTCGATGACTCCGGGGATGATCGTCTTGCCGGTGCAGTCGACGAAGTCGTCGCCGGCGTTGTGGGAGCCCTGACCGCCTTCCGTCACAGAGGCGACCCGGTCGGAGTCGATGACGACGTCGCGGGTGCCGGGAAGGAAGCGGGTGCCGTCGAATACGGTGGCGTGGGACAGGACGGTGGCCATGGGGCGGACTCCTCATCGTTGACGATCAGCTGGCTTGACGATCAGCTGGCGGTCGGTGCCGGTGCGGCATCGGCTCGTCCTTCACATCTATCACGGACCTCGCCCCGTTGACGATAGGGGCGAAGTCCTGCCGCGAGATCTGTTCATGTTCACGACACCTTCACGGGCTAGCGTCACCGGCGATGTCAGTGGCGGCACCCGCCGCGGCTGTTCCCGATCGACCCGGAAGACACGTGAGAGACTACGCACCGCAGTTCCCAGCACCCCCTCGCCCTCGTGGGGACCGCACCCTCATCGACATCCTCTTGGAGACGGCCGGCGATCATCCCGATCAGCCTGCGCTGGACGACGGCACCCGTGTGCTCAGCTACCGCGAGCTCGTCATCGCCATCCGCGATCTCGCCCTCCAGCTCGCCGAGGCCGGCATCGGTCCCGGTGACAAGGTCGGCGTCCGTGTGCCCTCGGGGTCGGTCGACCTGTACCTGGCGATCCTCGCCACCCTCATGCTCGGCGCCGCGTACGTTCCCGTCGACGTCGACGATCCCGATGAGCGAGCCCGCACCGTGTTCGCCGAGGCGGCCGTGACCGGTGTCATCACCGCCGGGTCACATATCGAATCCCGGAACGACCGCGGGCCCCTGGAGCGAGCGCAGCTGCGTTCTCCCACACCCGACGACGACTGCTGGGTGATCTTCACCTCCGGTTCGACCGGCACTCCGAAGGGTGTGGCCGTGACCCATCGCAGCGCCGCTGCCTTCGTCGACGCCGAGGCGGCTCTGTTCTGCCGGCCTGAACCGCTGGGTCCCGGTGACCGGGTGCTCGCGGGTCTGTCCGTGGCCTTCGACGCCAGCTGCGAGGAGATGTGGCTGGCGTGGCGCAGCGGTGCCTGCCTCGTCCCCGCTCCACGCGCGCTCGTGAAGTCCGGGATGGATCTGGGTCCGTGGCTGTCCTCACGCCAGATCACTGTCGTCTCAACCGTGCCGACCCTGGCCGCACTGTGGCCGGCCGAGAGCCTCGACAACGTCCGCCTGCTCATCTTCGGCGGCGAGGCCTGTCCGCCGGAGCTCGGCCGCAGACTCAATGACAACGACCGCGAGGTGTGGAACACGTACGGGCCCACCGAGGCGACCGTGGTCGCGTGCGCGGCCATGCTCGACGGCTCCGACCCTGTGCGCATCGGTCTGCCGCTGAGCGGTTGGGCTCTGGCCGTCGTCGATGCCGATGGTGTTCCCGTGGCTGAAGGCGAGACCGGTGAGCTCATCATCGGCGGGGTCGGCCTCGCCCGCTATCTCGACCCGGCCAAGGATGCCGAGAAGTTCGCTCCCATGCCCACTCTCGGCTGGGAGCGGGCCTACCGGTCCGGTGACCTCGTGGTCAACGATCCCGAAGGTCTGGTCTTCGTCGGGCGTGCCGATGAGCAGATCAAGCTCGGGGGTCGGCGCATCGAACTCGGCGAGATCGACGCCGCCCTGCAGGCCCTGCCCGGCGTCGAAGGGGCAGCGGCCGCGGTGAAGACGACCCCGGCGGGCACGGACATCCTCATCGGCTACCTCGCCCTTGGTGGCTTGGGCGGTGCCGGTGATGGCGCCGGGCCCGGAGCCGGCGTCAGCACCGGCGCCGGTGCCGACGAATCCGACTTCCCCGGTTGGGAGGCCCGGCTGCGCGAGGAGCTTCCGGCGGCTCTCGTGCCCCGACTCGTCCTCGTCGACGAACTGCCGACGAAGACCTCGGGCAAGGTCGACCGCAATGCGCTGCCCTGGCCCCTCGGCGACGGCGATGAGTCCGGCGGAACCGATGAGACCTTCGATGCGGACACCGACTGGGTCGCACAGCAGTGGGCCGCCGTCCTCGGCGCCCGGCCGGGCAGCGACACGGACTTCTTCACCGCGGGCGGCGGGTCGCTTGCCGCCGCGCAGCTGGTCTCTCGCCTGCGCACCCGCCATCCCAGCGTGACCGTCGGCGACATCTACGCGCATCCGCGCTTCACCGCCCTGGCCAGGCTCTGCCTCGGCGAAGAGGGGTCGGGGATCGGCCCGGCGGGACCCAGACGCACGATCGGACGCACTTCGCGGGGGATGCAGATCTTCCAGGTCCTGCTCGGGATTCCGGTGCACATCCTCGGCGGGGTTCGATGGGTCGTGCTCGCAATGCTCGCGGCCAACCTCGGCGTCGGTCTGGGTGCGGATCTGCCGTTCACCCCGTGGCCGGTCGTCATCGTCCTCTTCCTCCTCTTCGTCACGGCGTGGGGTCGGATGCTCATCTCAGCAGGTGCCGCACGGCTGCTCATGGTCGACATCCGGCCCGGTGCCTATCCGCGGTCGGGGTGGGTGCACAAGCGGCTGTGGCTGGCTGAGCACATCGCCGACCTCGCCGCGGCCGTCTCGGTGGCGAGCGCCCCTTGGGTGACCTGGTACGCGAAGCTGTTGGGCAATCGGATCGGGGCCGACGCCGACCTGCATTCGGTGCCTCCGGTGACCGGGTTCCTCACCCTCGGCAAGGGGGCAGCCGTCGAACCCGAGGTCGACCTCAAGGGCTGGTGGGTCGACGGGGATCTGCTGCGCATCGGCCGCATCGACATCCGCAGCGGTGCCACCGTCGGTGCACGCTCGACGCTCATGCCCGGCGCCGAGGTGGGGTCCGGGGCACTCGTCGAAGCCGGCTCGGCGGTGACCGGGCAGGTGCGGAAGAACCAGATCTATTCGGGATCACCCGCCGTGCGGGTCGGGAAGGCGAAGAAGGCGTGGCCCGCTCCCCCGCCGAGGCGGCGTCTGCCGTTCCTGTTCTATGCCGCAGGCTCGCAGCTCAATGCGGCACTCCCCTATCTGGCGGTGATCCCGGGCCTCGCACTCATGCTCGGCGTCTCCGGGGTCGAGGTGCTCGAGTCACCGTGGCTGCTGCTGGCGTGGTCGCCTGTGCTGGCGTGCCTGTGGTTCGTCACCACGGCGCTGCTCATCCTCGTCTCCGTCCGGATCCTCGCGATCGGGATGGAGGAGGGAGAGTTCCCTGTCCGTTCGGCGCGCGGGTATCGGGTGTGGGCGACGGAGCGGCTGCTCGATCTGGCCCGCGATCTGCTCTTCCCGCTCTATGCCTCGATGCTCACCCCGGTCTGGCTGCGGCTGCTCGGGGCGAAGGTGGGGCCGGGCACGGAGATCTCGACGGTCGTGTTCGTTCCGACGATGACGACGATCGCCGCCGGGGCCTTCCTCGCCGATGACACCATGGTCGCGAGCTACGAGCTCGGGCGCGGGTGGATGCGAGCGGGTCGTGCGAAGGTCGGCAAACGTGCGTTCCTCGGGAATTCGGGCATCGCCTCGCAGGGTCGGAGGGTACCGAAGAACGCTCTGGTGGCGGTGCTCTCGGCGGCTCCGGCGAAAGCGAAGAAGGGCTCGTCGTGGCTCGGGTCTCCCCCGGTGCAGCTGCGTCGTGCCGCCGTCGAATCCGATGAGTCGCTAACCTACTCCCCTACTATCGGGGTGAAGGCGGCGCGCGGGTTCTGGGAGACGCTGCGGATCACCTCGGTGATTGCCGGCGGTGTCCTCATCACGGCGGTCGTGCTCACGATCTGGTTCCTCCTCGGTCTGCCCGGCGGGGTGGCGGCGGAGGCCACGGGCTTTGTCGCTTCGGTCGCTCTCGCCCTGCTCACCTCGGGGGTCGTGATGATGGCCGCGGGTGCGGTGGCGGCGGGTCTGGCCGTGGCCGCGAAGTGGATCCTCGTCGGTCGCATCTCGGCCGGGGAGCATCCGCTGTGGTCGTCGTTCATCTGGCGCAACGAGGTCGCCGACTGCTTCGTCGAGCTGGTAGCCGCCCCGTGGTTCACTCGCAATGCCGTGGGTACTCCCGCGATCGTGTGGTATCTGCGGGCGATGGGGGCGCAGATCGGGCACGGAGTGTGGTGTGAGAGCTATTGGCTGCCGGAGACCGATCTCGTCCGTCTCGGCGACAATTCGACGATCAACCGCGGCTGCGTCGTGCAGACGCACCTGTTCCACGACCGGGTGATGAGCCTCGATGACGTCGAGCTCGAGCCGGGAGCCACGCTGGGGCCCAACAGCGTCATCCTGCCCGCGTCGACGCTGGGCGAGAATGCGACGGTCGGGGCCACCTCGTTGGTCATGCGTGGGGAATACGTTCCGGCGCATGCCTATTTCAGCGGGAATCCTGTCATACCCTGGGTGGATGCCCCAGAACTTCCCACACTCGAGCACGAAGGGCGCGACGATGCTGACTCACAGCGGTCACACGCTTGACCCCTACACGCCCGGAGTCGGCAGCGCCGATCTGAGCATCGACCACTACGACCTCGATCTCGACTACCGGATCGGGCCGAATCGACTCTCGGGCAGGGCGGTACTCACGGGACGGGTGCTGACCGAGACGAAGACGATCGTCCTCGACCTCACGGGACTGCGGGTGAGCAAGGCCAGCGTCAACGGGACGAAGGTCCGGTTCTCCGCCCGAGGGAAGAAGCTGCGGCTGACGACACCGCAGCTGACCAGGGACCAGCCTGTGCGCATCGAGATCAGCTATGCGGGCAATCCGCAGCCGGCGATCGGCACGTGGGGCGACATCGGGTGGGAGGAACTCGAGGACGGGGTGCTCGTGGCCGGTCAGCCGGTCGGAGCGTCGACGTGGTTCCCGTGCAATGATCACCCCTCGGACAAGGCGAAGTACCGCATCAGGGTGCTCGTCGAAAGCGAGTACACGGTCGTGTCCAATGGCGCGCTGACGGAGAAGGTACGCAAGGCCGGGCGCACGCAGTGGACGTATGAGTCGACGACTCCCCTGGCGACGTATCTGGCGACGGTGCAGATCGGCCGGTACCGAAACGGGACGATCCCTGTGGGCTCGGGGGCGACGGGTGGTGCGAGGGCCTCAGGGGCGAGGGGAGTCGGTGCCGCGGAGTCCCCCGTTCCGCTCGGCCTCTACGCCGCTGACCATTGGGATGCGGCGCTGGACCGGCTCGGCGTGCAGCACGGGATGATGAACCTGTTCATCGACCGTTTCGGGCCGTACCCGTTCGACGTCTACGACGTGGTCGTCACCGATGACGAGCTCGAGATTCCCCTCGAATCGCAGCCGTTGTCCGTGCTCGGACCCAATCATCTGGGCACCGACTGGGAAGCTGAGCGCCTCGTCGCCCATGAGATGGCCCACCAGTGGTTCGGCAATTCGCTGACCCCGTCGCGGTGGCAGGACATCTGGCTCAACGAGGGCTTCGCCTGCTATGCCGAGTGGCTGTGGTCGGAGGAGTCGGGCCGGGCGACGGCGCACGAACGGGCAGAGGAATGGTGGGAGGACCTGTCGGCCCAGCCGCAGGACCTCCTGCTCGGCGATCCGGGCGGACCGGACATGTTCGACGATCGCGTGTACAAGCGCGGGGCGCTGTGCCTGCACGCTCTGCGTCGGGAGATCGGCGATGCCGACTTCTTCGCCAGCCTCAGCGAGTGGACGACGAAGCACCGCCATTCCTCGGTGAGCACCGAGGACTTCATCGCCTGCGTCTCGCAGGTGACCGGCCGCGATATCGCCGAGGTGGTCCGGCCCTGGCTCGACGAGTTCGAACTCCCCGACTTGCCGTAGGGGTACGTGGGCCGTTTGGTGAGGCCGGCCGGTGGGCCGGCCGTCGAGTTCAGACGAGCCGGCGGACGAGGACGTCGGAGTCCCCGTTGCGCCCCACGGAGACGAAGCCGTGATCGGTGTAGAGCTTCGCGGCCCCGTTCCCATCGGCCACGGACAGGCTCACGGCCGGGAAGCCGCTCATCCGCGCGAGCGCACACACAGTGTCGACGAGCGCCCCACCGATGCCCTGGCCCTGATGATCGGGCAGCACTGCGATCGAGAGTTCGGGGATGTCTGCGGCGACCCATCCATAGCCGGTGAACGGCGCACCGTTCTCGGCCGGCATCAGGGTCGCGGCCGATTCGTGATCGGCGGAGATCCCGCCGTCGGACCGCCCATCACCGGACTGCCGATCAGAAACCTGTCCACCGGCATCCCCGTCATCGGGCTGCCCCTCGCCAGCCTTCCCGGCGAGGACGACCTCACTGCGGACCACCTCGGCGCCGGTCTTGCCCAAAGCCGCGGCGAAGTCCCCGCCGACGCGCTCCTCGGCCCTGCCCACGACGTCGGCGATGTCAGCCAGCCGCACCCAGGCCAACCCGACGATCGGTGACTCAGGATCGGCTTCGGCGTGGGCGGCGACCGCGATGTCGCCGTCCCGACCCCAACCGCGATAGTAGAAGGCGGCGTCGCTGCGTCCGCGGAGCTCGTCGATCTCGATGCGCGGTGTGTCCATCGACCAGTTGAAGCACAGGTCGAGGAACGGGAGGAAGGTCTCGTCGTCGGTATCGGCCGGCAGCGGACGGATCCGGCCACGCAGGGAGGACGCGGATTCCGCGGCCCCCGCCCCCACCTCGGCGGGTGTGTCGTTCGACTCGGACGCTTCGGGTGCACCGTGATTCGGCTCAGCGTTCATGAGATTCCTTTCTCGACGGCGCGATCGATCCACGCCCGGTTGCGGACTCGCCAGCCCAGGGTCAGCGCTCGGAATCCCACGAATCCGATGCAGAAGGCGGCCCAGAGTCCCGGTGCTCCTGGCCAGATCGAGACGATCGGGACGAGCAGGATCACATACCCGACCACAGCGACCAATTGTGCCAGAGCGAGGTAGCGAGCGTCCTCGGCTCCCATCAGGACCCCGTCCAGGACGAAGACGTACCCGGCGATCGGCATGCTCAGCGCGAGCACCGGCAGGAGGGCGCTGAGCGCGCTGACGACCGCAGGATCGGAGGCGAAGGCGCGCGGGATGATTCCGGACCCGGCGAACAGGATGACGCCGACGATGATGCCGAACGCGATCCCCCACAGGCACAGGCGCCGGTTGATCGCGGCCACGGCGTCGATGTTCCGCGCGCCGAGTTCGAGCCCGATCATCGCCTGACCTGCGATGGCCAGGGAATCCAAAGCCAGCGCGAGAGCGAAGAAGAGGCTCTGCGCGACCTGGATCGCTGCGAGATCGGTCGTGCCCAGAGAGGTCGCGATGAACACGAGGATGATGAGCGCCGCACGCAGGGAGGCATTGCGCACAAGCAGCCATCCCGACGTCTTCGCCGAGGTGAACACGCCCGACCAGTCGGGACGGACGCTGGCGTGGAGGCGCTTTGCCGCCCGCACGGAGATGATGAGATAGACGGCGCACATGCCGGCCTGGGCGATGACGGTTCCCATCGCCGATCCGGCCACGCCCATGCCGAGACCGTAGATGAAGATCGCGTTGAGGCCGATGTTCGCCACACATCCGGCGGCAGCGACGATCAGCGGGGTCTTCGTGTCCTGGAGCCCGCGCAGCAGACCGGTGGCAGCGATGACCGTGAGCATGAACGGCAGCCCCCACCACGAGATCGCCAGGTAGGCATGCGCACCGTCGGTGATCCCCGGCCCCGGATCGAAGGCTGCGATCACCGTGCTGAGCAGGGGCAGGCCGATGATGATGAGCAGCACCGAGGTGCCCAATGCGAGCCAGATCCCGTCGAACCCCGCCGTGATCGCCCCCGCCCGGTCCCCCGATCCGATGCGTTTCGCTACCCGCGGCGTCGTGGCGTAGGCGAGGAAGATCATCAGTCCCAGCACCGTCTGCAGGATCGTCGAAGCGATCGCGAGCGATCCCAGGGCATGCGCGCCGAGGTGGCCGACCATGGCCGTGTCAGTGAGCAGGAAAATCGGTTCGGCGATCAGTGCTCCGAGGGCCGGAAGTGCCAAACGGAGAATGTCCTTGTCGATCGCTGCCACACCCCGATTCTAGCGAAGGGGTCGGACACCGTCGGTGACGTACCTGGTGGGGTGGGTTGTGTGGCGTGGGCTGGTGGTGGGGTGCGGGCAGGTGGTGGGGTGCGGACGAGTAGTAGGGCGGGGACAGGTGGTGGGTTGGCGGCAGGTGAGTGCGATCTCATGTCAGTGGCGAAGGATACAGTTGAGGAACAAATCGATCAGGCGTTGGCAGAATGTTCTTAGAACTGCATATTGCGCATGTTCTTGCTCTTCCGTTCTATTTGTAATCGTATTGTGATGTTAATTATTAGGCTGAATCCGTATAATTGAGATAGGCAACGATCCTGACGATCAACATCCACAGCGACGTGGAGAGGGGGAAGCACCGATGAAGAATATCGGCGACGGCGGCAACTCTGCGTCGAACCTGCCCCCAGCTCCCCCCTTCCGACGCGAGCGTCGCCACTCTGTCCGAGTACCGCCGTGCACACGGCCGTCGGCTCGAAGTCGCCGAGGACTACGAACTCGTCGACCTGCTCCAGGCCTACGCGGAGAGCAGCATCGCTCAGATCAACTCGCTCGTCGCTACCAGCAAGGTCGTCGTTCAGGACGTCGCCTACGTCCTCGGGCTCACAGGCAGCGAGCTCGACGACGTCTACGAGTTCGCGTCGTTCACCGAGACTGTCGCTCGCCACCGCAGCGCCGAAAGCGACGGACCGGCCATTGCTGAATCGTCCGACGCGCCCGCCGGCGCAGAAGCATCCGCCGTCGAACCAGACGCCGACCGCTTCCCACCCGCATCGATCGCGGCCCTCACGGCCGCCGAGGCAGCTGCGTGGGCCGCAGCCAAGGCACGGGTCGAGGCCGAGACCGGCACGATGTTCGCCAAAGGCAAGGGTCAGAAGAAGAACCGTGCGGCGGGCCGCCTCCTTCGTCGTGCCGCCGAGCTGGCCGAAGAGATCCTCGCCACCCCGGCTCCCCTGCCCGACTTCCCGGGGTACGACCCGACCCAGACGTTCTTCACCTGGTTGCGCAGCAACCTCGAACCGACCGAGGCAGGTGTGTATTCGAGCCTGCTCGGAGCCACGACGAGCAATGCCCTTAAGCACATGACCGCGTCGATGACGCTCGCTCACGGACTGCCGAAGTTCCTGCGCCGCTGCCTCGACGGCGACTTCACCATCGAGCACGTCGACTGCGTGACCCGGGCCTGCCGTGACCTCCATTTCGAGAACCTGCCGACCATCGACGAGTTCCTCGGTCAGAGGCGTGCAGACATCACGATCGAAACGTTCAAGCGCTCGCTCGCGCTCAAGATCGCCGCAACCCAGGCTCCCGAAGACACGCTCAAGAACGTCGCTCTGCGTCGGCGCGTCGACCTCACCACCGGCGACGACGGCACCGCCTACCTCACCCTGACCGGTCCCGCGCCGGAGCTGCAGGCGTGCTTCCGCCGGCTCGATGCGTTCGCTCGCGCCGTGTACAAGAGCAACACCAGTGCGTTCTCCGATCAGCTCAAGGCCGGAGACTGCTTCGACGAGGACCGGTCGATCTCGGCGCTGATGTTCGACATCCTCACCCGCACGAGGCCGCAGATGAAGCTGCGCATCATCAGCACCAATGACGCCGACGGCGCGTCGACGAGCACCGACTTCCCGCTCGACGGACTCTTCGCCGGACCCGACGGAGTCCCCATGCACGAAGGCGAGTCACTGCTCGACTACATCGAACGCGTCTTCGACGACCTGCACGAGACCGGGTATGCCGAGGCTTCAGGGGAGAAGTCTGTCTCGACAGAGGCTGCGGACGGGGCGGAGACTGAAGTCGCCGGAACGACCGGGTCGACGCCGACTGGCACTGACCCGACGACCGTTGCCGAGGCGATGACCGGCGCCGACTCGACGACCCCGGCCGATCGCGCCTTCGAGTCACAGATCCTCGAAGCGATCCTCAGCAGCAGCACCACGTCAAACCACGCAGATGGCAACCCCACGAGCGACGCCGCGGACATTCGCACGACCACCCGCTGCGGTGCACCGAACGGTGTGAACCGCACCGCCGTCAGTGACGCACTCTCATCGCTGATCGGATCCCGTGCCAGAGGAGCTCGCCCCGCCGCCGAAGGACATGCCGACGCCACTGACGGCGCAGTCGACGCCTTCGGAAACACCATCCACTACGAGGGCGGTCACCGGATCAGCTTCGAGTTCCTCCTCGACATGCCCACCAGCGAGTACTGGCTGGCAAACCAGGCCAGCACGTTCATCACCGTGCCCATGCTCACCCTGCTGAGCCAGGTCACGGAGGATGCAGGCAGCGCGGGCGACCGAGCAGCCGCGGAGACAACCGAATCGGAGGACCATCCGACACCGACCGCCGAAGCGCACACCGCCGAAGTACAGACCACAAGCACCGACCCGACGAAGCGAGCCGCAAAACGGCTGTCCTCAGGAGAAGTGTGCGATCTGGCCGGCATGCTTCCGGACGGTTCGCCGATTCCGGCCGACATGGCGCGCAGGGTCGCGGGCTACTCCACCACGTGGACGCGCCTGCTCACCGACCCTGCGACCGGGACGCCGATCGACGCCAAGGCGAAGACGTACGCCATACCCAACAACGTGCGCAAAACGCTCGTCGCACAGTACGCGACCTGCACGTTCCCCGGCTGCACCCTGCCGGCCGAGACTTCGGAAGTCGATCACATCGACCCGTTCGACAAGGCCGACCCCAGCCGGGGAGGCCTCACCCGTTTCGGCAACCTCCATTGTCTATGCAAGCTGCACCACAGCCTCAAGACCGCGAAGAAGTTCGACGTCCGGATGACCGAGCCCGGGCACCTCGAGTACGTGCTCCGCCGTGGTGTCACCGTCGAGGTGACTGCTCCGGACAACCCGCTCAACGTCGAGCACGCCCGCCAGTTCCTCGAGCGCTTCGGCACTGCCCTGCCACGAGCAAACCGACCGCTCGCGTCGGAGCCCGTCACGGACGAAGCATCGACGGCCGAAGAGACCCCTGCACGTGGAAGGCGGCGGCAGGCACGGGAGTGTCCCGAACCTGCCGCCGCCGAAGGACAGCCGGGGTGGCGCGAGGCCCCGTCCGACCCCTTTGCAGGGTTCGCCGATACGCCCGATGCGCACACGGCCTCTGTCGAGCTCCGTGATTGGTTCTGGGACTCCGGCGAGCCTCCGCCGTTCTGATGTGTGTCCGGGCCGCGCCCGACCGACGTTTCGGTATCAGCCGAACTCTCAGCATCAGCCGACGGTTCGGGACCAGCCGACCTTTCGGTATCAACCGACCTTCAGGCTCTGCTGACTCCGCAGACCCGCCTGATCATTCGGGCTCAGCAGACCTCGAAGAGACCTGCAGCGCCCTGACCGCCGCCGATGCACATCGTCACGACTACGTACTTCACGCCGCGACGACGACCTTCGATCAGCGCATGTCCGACCAGACGAGCTCCCGTCATTCCATACGGATGGCCCACAGAGATGCCACCGCCATCGACGTTGTACTTCTCGGGATCGATCCCGAGACGATCGCGGCAGTAGAGGGCCTGCACGGCGAATGCTTCGTTGAGTTCCCACAGTCCGATGTCATCGATCGACAGACCATGAGTCTTCAGCAGCTTCGGAATGGCGAAGACCGGTCCGATGCCCATCTCGTCCGGAGCGCAGCCGGCAACCGCCATCCCACGGTAGATTCCCAGAGGTTCGAGACCACGGCGGCTGGCCTCCTCGCTCGACATCAGCACCGAAGCCGAAGCACCATCGGAGAGCTGAGACGCATTGCCGGCCGTGATCGACGGAACCTTCGACGCCACGCCAGGGTCGAGGACCGGGTTCAACCCGGCCAGGCTCTCCAGCGTCGTCGACGGACGGTTGCCCTCATCGGCTTCGAGGAGCACTTCCTGCTTCGACGTCTCCTTCGTCTCTTTGTCGACGACGACCTTCGTCGTCGGCAGCGGCACGATCTCGTCGTCGAATCGACCGGCTTCCTGAGCAGCCGCGGTGCGCTGCTGAGAGCTCAGCGAATATTCATCCTGCGCTTCCCGGCTGACGCCGTAGCGCTCAGCCACCACCTCGGCGGTGGCCAGCATCGGATAGTAGATTCCGGGAACGTTCTCCTCGAGCCACGGATCCTTGGCCCGGAAGTTGTTCATCTTGTCGTTCTGCACCAGCGAGACGGACTCGACGCCGCCGCCGACGGCGATCTCCTGACCGTCGACGAGGATCTGCTTCGCGGCCGTCGCGATGGCCATCAGCCCCGACGAGCACTGCCGGTCGATCGACATGCCTGGGACCGTCACGGGGAGTCCGGCACGCAGCGCAGCCTGCCGGCCCACGTTCGTGCCCTGGCTGCCCTGCTGCAGAGCGGCGCCGAGGATGACGTCCTCGACCTCACCGCCTTCGAGACCGGCCCGAGCGACCGCGTGCTTGACCGCGTGTCCGGCCAATTCCTGGGCCTGGGTGTCATTGAACGCACCCCTGTAGGCCTTGCCGATCGGCGTGCGCGCCGTCGAAACGATTACTGCTTCCCTCATGGGTCTAACCTTTCAATGAAGTCGAACAATGCGTCCTGATTGTGCGCAACTCGCCCAGAGTTCGGACGACGTGCCCTGGTGTCGCCAGAATCAGCCCCACTCGCCGTTTGCGGAGTCAGTCCGTGGCCGACTGCCCAGGCTCAGTCGCGAGGGCCACCGGCGACATAGATGACCTGGCCGGAGACGAAACCGGCACCTTCGGAGGCGAGGAAGGACGCGGTGTGGGCGATGTCCTCAGGCTTTCCCGACCGGGCGACGGGAATCTCTTTGGCGGCAGCCGCGACGAAATCGTCGAAGTCCATTCCCACGCGCTCGGCCGTCGCCTTGGTCATGTCGGTCTCGATGAACCCGGGGGCGATGGCATTCGCCGTGATTCCGAATTTGCCGAGTTCGATCGCCCAGGTCTTCGTGATGCCCTGGATGCCGGCCTTCGCTGCCGAGTAGTTCGTCTGTCCGCGGTTGCCGAGCGCCGAAGTCGAGGACATCGAGATGATGCGCCCGAACTTCTCTTCGACCATGTACGACTGGACGGCCTTGGCCATAAGGAAAGCCCCGCCGAGGTGGACGGAGAGAACCTTATTGAACTCCTCGTAGGACATCTTGAACAAGAGGTTGTCGCGCAGGATCCCTGCGTTGTTGACCAACACGGTGGGAGCACCCAGAGTGTCAGAAACCTGCTTGACCGCCGCATTGACCGATTCTTCGTTCGACACATCGGCCTCGAGTCCGATCGCCTCTCCCCCGTCGGCCTTGATCGCAGCCACGGTGTCGTCGGTCGGTCCCATGTCGAGGACGGCGACCTTGTGTCCGTCCGCGCCGAGGCGCTTGGCGATGGCAGCCCCGATGCCGCGTCCGCCGCCGGTGACGATTGCTGTCCGAGTCATATTCGTGCTCCTCACGATGCTGGTCTTCGGTGACTGTTTCGCGTCGCTCAGTCGGCCGCCGTCAGCGATTCCCTCACTGTCGGTGTGTCCGAGCTCTCCTGCGCAACTGCCACCACTCTAGCCCATTCTGCCCACTGAACGATTGATTGCTCAGAGTGTGGTCAGGACCTGTCGAGCCACCTGGCGAGCGTCGTAAGCAGCGACGATTCGATGCGTCCGCATCGGCTCCGACCTCGTCATTCACGGCGGTGAGAGAGCGGATCAGCGCAGATTATCGAACGTTCAAAAATCTGCCGAAAAACCATTGACTTAGCAATTCGGATTTGGAAAGGTTCAAGTCAGTCGCTGTCGAACCTGTCTCGACAGCGGCTCCGAGAACGGTCACCGAAGACACCTCGGGCACTGTGCGGAGCGGACTCGCTCCAGGAGCTTTTCAAAGGAGAAAAGATGAACTCTGTCCCGCGAACCCGCAGTCGAAGGCTCTTGTCCTCGGCGGCGATCGGCACCCTCGTCTTCACGATCGCTGCGTGCGGCGGTGGAGGCTCCGGCGATGGGGACACCGTCGTCATCGGCTACACCGGACCTCTCAGCGGCGGCGGCGCCGCCTATGGCGAGAATGTGAAGATCGGCCTCGAGATGGCCGTCGACGATCTCAACGAGGACGGCGTCGAGGTCGACGGCACACCGGTCACACTCGAGCTGAAGTCTCTCGATGACAAGTACGCTCCCTCGACCGCGGCGAGCAATGCCCAGCGTCTGGCGGATCAGGACAAAGCACCGGTCGTCGTCTCCCCCAACGCCGGGGCGATCAAAGCGATTCAGCAGATCAACAGCGGTCGATCGAACTTCCTCATCTCCGCCTACACCTCCGATCCGGCGATCGTGCAGTCGGACAATCCGCTGACGATGATGATCCCGCCGAACTTCGAGTCCTATGCCTCCGAGTTCACCGAGACAGCGATGAAGCACGGCGGGAAGAAGCTCGCGCTGCTGGGAACTCAGAGCGAATACGGCCAACAGTGGACGAAGTCGATCACGGATGCCTGGGAACAGGCCGGAGGCTCGGTCGGCGGGGACAACAGCGTCGACTATGCCACCGTCTCCGACTTCGCCGGACCGGTCTCCAAGGCTCTGGCGGACAAACCCGATGCGATCTTCGTCGGCGGCCCGTCCCAGCCGACCGCACTGATCATGGAAGAGGCCCGGAAACAGGGATTCGAAGGAAGCTTCCTCGTCATGGACCAAGCGAAGCTCGATGAGATGGCGACGGTGGCGAAGATCGACGATCTCACGAATTCTGTCGGTGTGCTCCCTGTCTCGGAGTACGAGGACCCAGGCACCAAGGACTTCATCGACAAGTTCTCGGACAAGACCGGGGACAAGAAGGTCCCGACGAGCGAAACGGCCCTGAACTATCAGGGCATTGCGATCATCGCCAAGGCGATGGAGGTCGCGGGTTCCACCGATGATCCGGAGAAGATCCGGGAGTCCATCTCCGATGCTCTGCCCGAAGTCGACGACAAGTACAAGGTCAACGGCTTCCCTGACGAGATCACCGACGAGGGTCATCTTCTCAACCCGAACCTCGAAGCGACCTATCTCGACAAGGACGGCGAGTACACGAAGGTGCCCATCGACCAGGTGTCCGACGCCAAGTGACGCCCCGGCACGCAACAGGGCAGGGTGCCGACTACACCCTGCCCGTGCCGTCCACCTGCCTGCAGAGGACTCGACTTCATGACTCTCTTCATCCAACAGCTCTTCAACGGTCTCGCGCTGGGCGGCGTGTACTGCCTTGCCGCCATCGGTCTGACCTTGGTCTTCGGAGTGCTGCGCATTCCGAATCTGGCTCACGGTGCGCTGTACATGCTCGGCGCCTACCTCACCTACTTCTTCCTCACGACCATCGGCATTCCCTACATCGCCGCGATCGGCATCGCTGCGATCCTGCTCTTCGTCGTCGGCATCGGACTCGAGCGACTGGTGTTCCATCCGCTGCGGAACTCACCTCACACCCATCACATGATCGCTGCGGTCGGGGCGATGTTCTTCTTCCAGGCTCTGGCTCAGGCGATCTGGGGAGCGGACTTCCGCCGCATGGACACGCCCATCACCGGTGAGCTGCGCATCCTCGGCGCGGAGATCTCCGCCCAGCGCATCGTCATCATCGTCGTTGCGGTCATCGTGCTCGCCCTGCTCGCCTGGTTCATCAAACGCTCCATCCACGGGCAGACGATCGAAGCCATCGAGCAGGATCGCGTCGGCGCCTCGCTGGTGGGGATCAACCCCTCAATGGTGTCGATGCTGACTCTCGGGCTCTCGGCGCTGCTGGCGACGATCGCTGCCGGACTGGTCGCACCGATCAACCTCCTGTCGCCGACGATGGGTGATGCGCTCAACCTCAAGGTGTTCGCGATCATCATCCTCGGCGGGCTCGGTTCGCTGCCCGGTGCCATCGTCGGAGGATTCGCCTTAGCGATCGCCGAGACGATGACGGCGACGTACATCTCGTCCGGTGTGGGAGAGGCGGTCGCCTTCATCGTGTTGGTCGCAGTGCTCGCGATCAAACCCACGGGTCTGTTCACGAAGGCGGTGCAGCGATGAGTGCACTGAAGAACCCCCGACTCCTCGGCACGTTCGCAGTCGTGATCGTCATCGCCGCGACTCCGATCTTCTTCGCCGAGCAGAACTACACGATGCGGGTCCTCACTGTCGGAATGTGTGCGGCCATCGCCGTGTACGGACTCAACATCATTCTCGGCTTCACCGGTCAGCTGTCCTTGGCACAAGGCGGCTTCTTCGGAATCGGCGCCTACGGCGTGGGTCTGCTGACGACCGACTACGACTGGTCGTTCTGGTCGGCGTTCATCGTCACGATCATCGGCACCGCGGTCGTCGGCTACCTCTGCGGGCTGATCGCACTGCGCACGAAGGATGAGTACTTTGCCATCTTCACCATGGCGATCGGCTTCATCATCTTCTTGGTCATCAGCCGTTGGGAGTCGGTCACCCACGCCCATTCGGGTGTCAACAATGTGAAGTTCCCCGAAGGCGGCGGGATCGTCGACTTCGAATCCCCGGTCGCCATGTTCTATCTGGTCTTCGTCATCCTCCTCGTCTGCATCTACGTCACCCATGCGATTCGTCGCTCGAGCGTCGGCCGGACGCTGCTGACGATCCGCACCAGCGAGGATCTGGCTGATGCGATCGGCGTCCGGGTCGGCTTCAGCAAGCAGCTCGCATTTGCGGCATCGGCAGTGCTCGGCGGAATCGGCGGTGGTCTCTACGCAACCGTCGTCGGGTTCATCGGCCCCGATTCCGCCTCCATCGACAAGACCTTCGAATTCCTCATGTTCATCCTCGTCGGCGGCATGGGGACCGTGGCCGGGCCGCTCCTGGGAAGCATGATCGTGACGTTCCTGTTCGAACTCTTCCAGGACTTCCAGGCGTATCGGTTCATCGTGCTGGGCCCGATCATCGTCGCCCTCGTCATCTTCGCGCCCCGCGGGATCATCGGCTACCTCGGCGGATTCATCGACCGTCGCGCTCGAAAGAGGAAGATCGCCGAGGCTCGTCGCAGTTCGGGTGGAAGTGCACCGGAGACCGACTCCGCTCGAGTCGGCACCGCGGCACGCACAGACACTGAGCGGACCGGAAACGATTCGACCACCTCATCTGCCGGCTCAGGCACCGACCCCGAGGAGACGAAATGACACTGCTGGAGATACGCGACCTCGGCAAACGATTCGGTGGACTCGACGCGGTCAAGGACGTCAGCCTCGACGTGGAAGAAGGCCGGATCACCGCGGTCATCGGCCCCAACGGGGCGGGCAAGTCGACGCTGTTCAACCTCATCCACGGCTACTATCGGCCCACGTCCGGGTCGGTCACGTTCAAGGGCGACGACATCACGAACTCCTCCCCTCACCACGCGGTCGCCGACGGGATTGCGCGGACCTTCCAGACCACTCATCTCTTCGATGACAGCACTCTTCTCGAGAACGTCCTCGCCGGTCGGATCGTCCGGTCGAAGTCGACGATCTTCGACGCCGTCTTCCACACCCCGCGCCATCGCCGCGAATCACGCATCAATGTGGACAAGGCGATGGAGGCACTGAGGTTCTGCGAGATCGACGACCACCGTCACGATCTCGCTTCCAATGTTCCGCAGGAGGTGCAGAAGCGGACGGCGGTCGCGATGGCTCTGGCCACCGAGCCGGAGCTGCTGCTCCTCGACGAACCCGCCGGCGGCATCCCTGAGGAGGAGACGACCGATTTCGGCAACCTCATCCGCTCCCTGCCGAAGCGCGGTGTGTCCGTGCTTCTCGTCGAGCACAAGATGAGCATGATCATGGGGCTCGCGGACACCATCCTCGTCCTCGACCACGGACAGAAGCTCGCATTGGGAACACCGGCGGAGATCCAGTCGAATCCGGACGTCATCCGCGCCTATCTCGGCTCGACCGCAGAGGAGAAGAAGTGATGCTCACCCTCGACAACGTCAGCACGGGATACGACGCCATCGATGTTCTCCACGACGTGAGCATCACCGCGCGGCCCGGAGAACTCACCGTCATCCTCGGCGCGAACGGTTCGGGCAAGACCACACTGTTCAAGACGATCAGCGGACTCATGCCCATCCGCAGCGGTTCGGTGGACTACGAGGGTCGCAGTCTCAACCGGGCGCGCCCGAACGCGATCGTCAAAGCCGGGATCGCCCATTGTCCGGAGGGGCGGCACCTGTTCGGGAAGATGTCCGTGGAGAAGAACCTGCGGTTGGGTACGTATCCGCATCGGAACAAGGCCCGCACGGAGGAGATCTTCGCCGAGGTCCTCGACCTGTTTCCGATCCTGGCAGAGAAGGCGAAGCAGCCGGCCGGGTCGCTCTCCGGCGGTCAGCAGCAGATGGTTGCCATCGGCCGTGCGCTGATGTCGGATCCGAGCCTGCTCATCCTCGACGAACCGTCGATGGGTCTGGCCCCGATCGTCGTCGAACAGGTCCTCGCCTCCGTCGCGCAGATCAACGGCAAGGGCATCGGGGTCCTGCTCAGCGAGCAGAATGCCAAGGCGTCATTGGCGATCGCCCACCGCGGCTACGTCCTTGCCGAAGGCCGGATCGTCCTGGCAGACGAAGCCGACACGCTGCTCGACAATCCCGAGGTTCAGGCCGCCTACCTCGGACTGTGACGGCCGGAGCCAGCCGCTGCGTGGGTGCGCAGACTCGCCGAGGTGGCGCCACCTCGGCGAGGTGAGCATCGGTCCCCGTGGGGACCGTGCGCTCACTCGTCAGTGAATCGGGAGACGTCGCCGGCACCGACGCGGGCCACCTCGGGGAACCCGCCGGTGAAGTCGATGACGGAGGTCGGCACGACTCCGGGGACCCCGGATTCGATGACGATGTCGACGTCGTTGCCGAGCTGGTCCATGACGTCCTCGGCGTGGGTGAGCGGGTCCTCGTCGCCGGGCAGCAGCAGGGTCGAGGAGAGGATCGGCTCCCCCATCGCCTCGACGAGAGCCAGAGCAGTGACGTTCTGCGGGATGCGGGCACCGACCGAATGCTTCTTCGGGTGCATCATCCGCCGCGGAACCTCCTTCGTGGCCTTCATGATGAACGTGTACGGCCCGGGCGTCATCGACTTGATGGCGCGGAAGTCCGAATTGTCGACGATGACGAACTGTCCCAGCTGCGCGAAGTCATGGCACATCAGTGTGAAATGATGCTTCGACCCGAGCTGGCGTATGCGGGTGATCCGCTCGATTCCGTCCTTGTTCTCCAAGGCGCAGCCGAGCGCATAGCAGGAGTCCGTGGGATAGGCGATCAGCCCTCCGCCTCTCAAGGACTCAGCGGCCTGCTCGATCAGTCGGTTCTGCGGGTTCTCCGGATGGATATTCAGTAGTGTCGCCATACTTCATGCTAACCACTCAGAATCATGAGGGCGAGGGGTCAGCCGAGTTTCTTCCCATGTCAGAACCAGAATTTCCTCTGCTGTCCGCACCCGAACTCGCCGCGTCGTCATCGCGTCGTCCGGTATCCGGGTCCGAGGCGAGCAGGATGTTGACCCATCTCGACCGCGGGTCGGCGTCGACGAGCAGCGCCTTGAGCAGGAGGGTCGCCGGCAACGCCAGCAGGGCGCCGAGCCAGCCGAGGATCCACACCCAGAACAGCAGCGAGAGGAACGAGATCAACGGGGTCACGCCGACCGATTCGCCGGTGAACTTCGGTTGGATGATCGCTTGGATGACGAAGTTGAGCACACTGTAGGCGATGACCACCCACAGTGCCGACTGCCAGCCGCTGTCGACCAGCGCCAGCAGCGCCGGCGGGACGAGGCCGATGACGAATCCGATGTTCGGAATGTAGTTCGTCAGGAACGCGAGCACGCCCCACACCCAGATCAGCGGCACATCGATGATGGCCAGCGCGATGACGTCGAGGAATGCGACGATGAGTCCGAAGACCGTCGCCACCACCCAGTAGCGGCGCACGCCGACGGCGAAGTCGCCGATCGACGCCGACAGTGAGGGCTTGACCCGCAGCAGCATCGCCATCCGCTTGTCGATGCCCATCGAGTCCATCGCGACGAAGAACACGGCCATGATGACCGTGGTCAGCAGGCCCGCAACCGACGACAGATTCGTCAGCAGCGGGTAGATCGCGTCGAGGACGGAGCGAACATCGAAGGCTGAGAGCTGCTGTTGGATGACCGAGGACGTCACCCCGATGTCCGAGAGCAGCGCCAGCGTGCTCTGGTAGGTGTAGACGAGTTCGTTGCTGTAGCTGGGGATGAGGATGACGAGTTCGGCGACGGACCATGCGGTGAGGCCGAAGAACGCGATGATCATGCACAGCACGAGGATGACCGAGATGCACGCGCCGATCGCGCGCGGGACCTTGAACCGGGTGAGGATCCGCTGCACCGGGTAGACGACGATGTAGAAGTTCAGCGCGAGGAACACCGGTGCCACGATGTCCTGGAGCCCGCGGAAGAACATCAACGCGTAGGCCAGCCCCGCCATCGTCACCGCGATCATCAGAGCGCGTGCCGGGGTGCGCGTGTACCACGGCGTCACGTCGGGTTCGCGTCCGGTTGACTCGTGATCCCCCGTCGCCGAGGCTGCCCGGCGGTCCGTACCGATAGCCGAAGACCGAGCAGGTTCAGGCTGAGAGGCACCACCGTCGACGCTCGTGGCGTCAGTGTCGCCTCCGGCACCTGAGCCGACGTTCGCCCCGGCAGCGCTATGAACGCCCGACAGGTACGACTGATCCACAGCGCTGTTCTGATCACGCTCGGCGCTGTTCGTGCGTGGATCACCCGTGTGCGACGGCTCCCCCGTACCGTTCGGCGGCTCGTCCTCGTTCATTCAGCGCCGCCGCCGCTTCTCGCGGATGCGCATCGACACCTCGATCGGGGTGCCTTTGAACCCGAAGGTCTCGCGCAGACGACGGGTGATGAAACGGCGGTATCCGGGATCGAGGAACCCGGTCGTGAACAGCACGAACTTCGGCGGACGCGACTGCGCCTGCGTGCCGAAGAGGATCCGCGGCTGCTTGCCGCCGCGCACGGGGTGCGGATTGGCTGCGACGAGTTCGCCGAGGAACGCATTGAGCCGTCCCGTCGGAATCCGGGTGTCCCAGCCGGCCAGTGCAGTCTCCATCGCGGGCACGAGCTTCTCGGCATGCCGTCCGGTCTTCGCCGAGATGTTCACGCGCGGCGCCCAAGCGACATGACCCAGATCCCGTTCGATCTCACGTTCGAGATAGAACCGGCGTTCGTCGTCGAGGAGATCCCACTTGTTGAACGCGAGCACGATCGCCCGCCCCGCCTCGACGGCCGTGGTGACGATCCGGACGTCCTGCTCGCTCAGCGGCTCCTGCACCTCGAGGAGGACGATGGCCACCTCGGCGCGTTCGAGTGCGGTCTGCGTGCGCAGCGCAGCATAGAAGTCAGCGCCGCTGGCTTGGTGGGCACGACGACGGATACCGGCGGTGTCGACGAATCGCCACTGCTTCCCACCGAGCTCGATGAGTTCGTCGACGGGGTCGCGGGTGGTGCCGGCGACATTGTCCACAAGCACACGCTCGGTGCCGATGAGCTGGTTGAGCAGGGATGACTTCCCGACGTTCGGACGGCCGACGAGCGCGACTCGGCGCGGTCCGCCCTCTTCGACGCGGGTATCGACGGCCGAGACCTCCGGCAGGATCGTGAGCACCTCGTCGAGGAGGTCGGCGACGCCGCGACCGTGCAGCGCGGACACCGTCCACGGCTGCCCCAGACCCAGGCCCCAGAGTTCGGCGGCCATGAGCTCACCGCGTTCATCATCGACCTTGTTCGCGGCGAGGATGACCGGCTTCTTCTTCCGCCGCAGCATCTTCACGACCATCTCATCGGTCGAGGTCGGCCCGGTGGTGGCGTCGACGACGAGGACGACGGCATCGGCCATGTCCACGGCGACCTCGGACTGGATCGCGATGCGCGAGGCCATGCCCTTCGAGTCCTGATCCCATCCGCCGGTGTCGACGAGGGTGAACTCCTTCGTGTTCCACTCCGCCCGGTAGCTCACCCGGTCGCGAGTGACTCCGGGAACGTCCTCGACGACGGCCTCACGACGACCGAGCACCCGGTTGACCAACGTCGACTTGCCCACGTTCGGGCGACCGACGATCGCGAGCACGGGTGCGGCACCGAACTCCTCCTCGTCTTCGTCGTCGAAGCCGTGGGCACGCAGCAGTGCCCGGTCCTCGTCTTCGAGTTCATAGCTCTCGAGTCCGGCCTCGAGCGCGGTCGCCCGCTGCTCGGCCTCCTCGTCGCTGATGCTCTCGACACGGTCGACGAGGTCCTCGTCGGGTGTCTCGTGGAATTCGGATTCGCTCATTGTGCGTCCTTCACCAGCTGCAGCACCGTCTCGACCACCTGGTCGAAGTCGATGTCGCTGGTATCGAGTGTGTACACTCCGTCGGCGGCTTCCAAGAAGCTCGTCGTCGCGGAGTCCTTCGCGTCACGGCCGGTGACGAGGTCCTGGGTGGCGGCGATCGCCTCGGCGTCGGCATTGCCGTGCACCTCTTTGGCCCGGCGGGCCACCCGCACCTCATCGCGGGCGGTCATGAGGATGCGCACCGGCGCGTCCGGGGCGACGACGGTGGTGATGTCGCGGCCCTCGACGACGATGCCCTCGGGTGCGGCCCTGATGTAGTCGCGCTGCTTCTCGATGAGCTCCTCGCGGGCATCGACGACGCCGGAGACGGTCTGCACGTTCGCCGACACGTCCTCCCCGCGGATGTCCTCGGTGACGTCGATGTCGTCGACGGAGACGAAGAACTCGTCGGGGCTCAGCGAGATCTCGAGATCGGCGCCGCGGACCTGCTCGAGCACGTCGACGGGATCGGTGACCCCGCGGTTGAGGCACAGCCACGCCATCGCGCGGTACATCGCACCCGTGTCGAGGTACTGGTAACCCAGCCGACGCGCCACCTCCTTGGCGGTGCTCGACTTGCCCACTCCGGACGGTCCGTCAATGGCTACGACGCTCATGCAGTTCCTTCTCTCTCAATGGCGGATTCGGGGATCTGCCATCCCTTCGACAGCAAACCGATCTCCAGCTCCTGCTGGATGGCCGGGACCACGGACACATCGACCATGCCGAGCTTCCGGCCGGAGGCATGATCCATCCGGAAGTCTTCGACATTGACGCCGAGGTCGCCGATGTCCTTGAACAGCCGGGCCAGCATTCCGGGTGTATCCGGAACCAGGATCGTGACAACAGCATAGGTGGTGGGCGGCTGCCCGTGCTTGCCGGGAATCCGGTCGTGGCCTTCATTGCCCAGCGCGATCGCCTTGGCCAGCAGACCCGTCGACCCCGGCCCGAGTTCGAGGGCGGCGATGACCTCGTCGAGTTCGGTGCGCAGATCCATGAGCACGGACCGCACCTCGTCGGCGTTGCCGGTGAGTATCTGCGTCCACAGACCCGGGTCGGAGGCGGCGATGCGAGTGACGTCGCGTAGTCCCTGCCCGGCCAGGGCGATCTCCTCGAGCGGAGCGTGGCGCAGCTGCGAGGCGACGAGGGAGGACACGACCTGCGGCACATGCGAGACCTTCGCGACCGCAGCATCGTGGATGCGCGGATCGAGGTGGAGCACCGAGGCGCCCGTGTCCTCAGCCATGGTGATGACCTCGCCGAGGCGGTCGGACGGTGTGTCCTCGTCCGAGCAGATCACCCAGGGTCGGGCTGTGAAGAGATCCGCCTGAGCGGCGATCGCCCCGGACTTCTCCCGCCCGGCCATCGGATGGCTGCCGATGTACCGATCGAGCTGTGCACCGGTGACCAGCGATTTCACGGATTCCAGCAGGCGGGTCTTGACGCTGGCGACGTCCGTGACCGTGGCGTGCGGGTAGGTCTCGAGAGACCGGGCGATGACCTCTGCGGCGACATCCGGAGGAGTGGCGACGACGACGATGTCCGGGTCGGTGGCAGCGCCGACGACCTGCCCGGCGCCGAGGTCGGCAGCGAGCTGCTGGGCGGTCGGTGAGGCATCTTCGAGGGTCACCTGGTGGCCCTTCGCGCTCAGCGCCAACCCCAGACTGGCACCGAGCAGGCCGGTGCCGATGATGTGGACTCTCACAGGCCGACGGCCTCGAAGAGTGAGCCGACCTCGTCGGAGCGCAGCGGGCGGATCTTGCCCTGCTTCTGTTCGTCGAGGACGATCGGTCCGAAACGCAGACGCACGAGGCGTTCGACGGGATGGCCGATCTCGGCGAGCAGACGACGCACCACCCGGTTGCGACCGGAGTGCAGGGTGAGTTCGACGACGGAGTGGCCCGGGGTCGAGTCGACGAGTTTGAACGCGTCGACCTTGACGAAGCCGTCCTCGAGGTCGAGTCCGGCCTTGAGGATGGCACCGGCGTCCTTCGCCAGCTGCCCCTTGACCTTCGCAAGGTAGGTCTTCGGGATCTCATAGCGCGGGTGGGCCAGCCGGTTGCTCAGCTCACCGTCATTGGTCAGCAGGATGATGCCCTCGGTGTCGGTGTCGAGGCGACCGACGTGGAACAGGCGCTCGGTGTTGCTGCGCACGTAGTCGGCCAGGCAGGGACGTCCCTCGGGATCGCTCATGGTCGAGACGACTCCGGCCGGCTTGTTGAGCACGAGGTAGACCTTCTTCGTCTGTGTCGAAATTCTCACCGCATCGACGTACACGGACTGCGCCTCGGGATCGATCCGGGTGCCCAGTTCGGTCACGATCGACCCGTCGACCTCGACCCGACCGTCGGTGATGAGCTGCTCGCAGGCACGACGCGAACCCAGCCCCGCCTCGGCGAGCACCTTCTGCAGCCGCACACCCCCGCTGACATGGGCATCCGATGCCTGACCCGAGCCGGAAGCACCCCGGTTGGAGGGCTTCGAAGAGGTCGATGCGCGCTGTTTTCGGCTCGGTCGGTTCTGGCGCCCGCCGGGCGCACGAGGATCACGGTAGGGACTCATAGGACCATTCTCTCAAATCAATCGTCGGCTCGTGACATCTCAGCCCGCTCAGCCGGAAGATCGTCCCCGGTGTCCTCGGCTATGCCTGTGTCCTGCGCGTTGGAGATGGCCGGGAGATCGTCGAGATCACTGTCGATCTCAGCGAGGACTTCGGTGTCCTCGGCCCCGAGTTCGGCGACGTCGGCGTCCTCGGGCAGGTACGGGGCGATGTCCGGCAGGTCGTCGATCGAGTTCATACCCATCGTGTCGAGGAACTGCGGGGTGGTCGCATAGAGCAGCGCCGAGGTGGACGCCTCCTTTCCGGCTTCGACGATGAGTCCGCGCAGCAGCAGGGTGCGGATGACACCGTCGACGCTGACTCCGCGGATCGCGGCGATCCGCGGGCGTGAGATCGGCTGCCGGTAGGCGATGACGGCCAGAGTCTCGAGGGCGGCTTGGGAGAGTTTCGCGCTCTGTCCGGAGGTGAGGAAGTCCTTGACCACCTCGTGGTAGTCCCCGCGGGAGAAGATGCGGAAACCCCCGGCGACGTGGCGGATCTCGAAGCCGCGCTGCCGGTGGTTCTCGTCCCCGTCGTAGTCGGCCTTGAGTTCGGCGATCGCCTCAAGCACGGTGTCCTCGTCGAGGCCGAGGGAGGTGGCGAGCTCATCGGCGGTGACCGCCGAGTCGGTGATCATGAGCACTGCCTCGATGCCGGCGAGGACCTCGTCGTCGATCATGCGTCATCTCCCTCATCGTCGTCTGCATCATGTGCACCGTCCCCGTCTTCGTCGCCGCTCCAGTCGCCCTCGGTGCGCAGGTCGACGCCGTCCTCGCTCATCTCGGTGCGGTGGATGAGCAGGCGCCCCAGCGGTTCGGCCTGGTCGAAGTCGCAGAGCCCGACCTTGAACAGTTCGAGCAGGGCGAGGAAGCGGGCAACGACGACCAGGGTGTTCTCGGACGTCTCCAGCAGGTCAGTGAAGTCGACCTCTCCGACTCGCAGGAGCCCGAGGATGTGCCCGCGCTGCTCGGACACGCTGACCAGCGGCAGGTGGATGTGGTCGACGGCGACGCTCGGTGGGGTGTGGTCGCGCTGCAGCACGGTCGCGAAGATCCCGGCGAGCTCGCCCGGACCGATGTTGAGTTCGAGCGGGGGCAGCACGTCCTGGAACTCGGCTTCGAGTCCGACGTCGCGTGGTGCCCGGATCGATCCGGCGGCCATCGCCTCGGCGAGGTAACCGGACACCGACTTGTACGCCTTGTACTGCAGCAGACGGGCGAAGAGGAGGTCGCGGGCCTCGAGGAGTTCGAGGTCGAGGACCTCTTCGCCCTCTTCATGCGGCAGCAGCCTGGCGACCTTGAGGTCGAGCAGGGTCGCTGCGACGAGGAGGAACTGCGAGATCTCCGCGAGGTTCGCCCGGTCCTTGAGTTCGGTGGTGTAGGCGAGGAA